>JAZSQD010000063.1:0-9662 GCA_045537815.1 Acutalibacteraceae bacterium
GTTCTTTCTCAGGAAATGCCTATCGATGAGGCTAAGGCAATGGGTGCTATGGCTCTTTTCGGAGAAAAATACGGTGACATTGTAAGAGTTGTCAAGACGGGTGAATTTTCTACTGAGCTTTGTGGCGGTACTCATGTTTCAAACACAGGCAATATCGGTCTTTTCCGTATCGTTTCGGAAACCTCGGTAGCTGCGGGTGTAAGAAGAATTGTGGGCCTTACAGGTCTCAATGTAATGAAATATATTGATTCAAGGCTTGAGCTTATCAATGAAACCGCAGCGGCTGTCAAGGTAGCAAATGTTAACGACCTTGCATCAAAGGCTCAGTCTGTAATGACTGATCTTAGAAATAAGGAAAAAGAAATAGAAAAGCTTTCGGGAATTCTCGCAAACATCAAAACCGAATCAATGCTTTCAAATGCAAAACAGATTGGTGATGTTGTTCTTGTAACTGCAATGCTCGAGGATACTACCGTTGACGAGCTTCGTCAGATGTGCGACCTTGTAAAAAGCAAGGGTGATAATTATGTCGGTGTTATCGGCGGTATCCAGAAGGCCAAGGGAACAGGTAACATCTGCACTTGCTGCGGTAAGTCTGCAGTAGCTTCAGGCGCTCATGCAGGTAATCTCGCAAGAGAGGTTGCAAAGCTCGCAGGTGGTTCAGGCGGAGGAAAGCCTGACAGTGCAATGGCAGGTGCTAAGGATATCGGTGCTCTTTCTTCGGCAATTGCAAAGTCAGAAGAAATTCTTTCGGGAATGCTCAGATAATATAACGGGGCTGTAAAAAAACAAAAGTCCTGCAAAAGCTTTTAAAAAATAAATTTAATTATCAAAACCGTTGTAAAAGCATAAGATAAAGCTTTACAACGGTTTTTTACTGTTATGTTTTATTAGATCTGACTTTTTTATCTGTATCCCGAAAGAGCTAAAGCTGTCAATTAAGCAGATTTTATAAGGAAAACTCCTGACTACTGACTACTTAAAAGGGGCTGTATTTTTTTACAACCCCTTTTACTATTTTGTGATATATATTGATTTTTTCTTTATTATGTTGTAAAATCAAATAGATATTGCAGATTAAATATTAGGGAGGAAATTTATGAAAAAAGTCTTTACTTTATGTGTTGCTTTTATTCTGATTTCTCTTGTGGGCACCTTTGGTGTTTTCGCTGCTGATTACAGCTACGGTGACATGAAGCTTTCGGTTCCCGATTTCCTTACGAACGATGCTCAGTGGGCTGAAAGCTCAGGCTTTAAATTTGCCTTCAGTGATTCTGATGTAAATATGGAGTTAAATATTTCTGTCTATGACAATGAGGATTATTCATATGAGGGACTCGATGAAGATAACCTTAATGACTATGCACAGTTTCTCAGGGAAAAATATGAAACGGGCGATTATTCTCCTGTTGAAAGCGTAACCGTGACATCTTATTCAACCAAAGAAGGAATAGCGGGTATCAGATCAGACCTTATTTTTGAGGATGAGCAATATGTGTTTTACTGGTTTGCAACGGAAGAACTATGCTATGATTTTAATTTTTACATTTATAATTCAGAATTTCTTTCATATCCCCAACAGATTATCGAAACTCTTGTAATCGGCACCGCTGTTGATCAGACAGAAGCAGTAACAACGCCGTCAGAGCCTGACGAAACGATGCCTGTTCTTTCTGACGATGATGTTGAAGCTGACGGTGACGGACAGGTAAAACAGGAAAATAATTACTCCGGAATAATGAGCTTCCCTTGGCCTGCAATTATATTTGCAGTTGCTTTGATTTCGTTGATAGTTCTTCTTATTGTCAAGAGGAAGAAAAGGAACGACATTGCCGAAGCTCCCGCACAGCCCGAAAATAACGGCGGAATATATTTTGACCCTGCTACAGGTAATTATTACAGAGCAGTTTCTCCCGATGAGAATATTGCACCGGGTCAGCCTGTCGGATATATTTATTATCCAGTTCAGGGCAATCAGAATCAGCAAGACAATAATAACAGTAAACAGAATTAAGGAGGAAATGAAATGGACTGTATTTTTTGTAAAATAGCTAACGGAGAGATCCCTTCTAAGAAAGCATATGAGGATGATACGGTGCTCGCGTTTTATGACCTTGAGCCTCAGGCACCCGTTCATATCCTTATTATCCCTAAGGAGCATATTTCGTCCTGTGCCGATGTGACCGAAGAAAACAGTAAGGTTATTGCTCACATTTTTGAGGTGGCTGCAAAGCTCGGTAAAGAGCTTGGTCTCGATAACGGCTACCGTATCGTGAATAACTGCGGAAAAGACGGCGGACAGACCGTTCATCACTTACATTTTCATTTTATGGGCGGAAGAGAATTCGGATGGCCCGCAGGCTGATTTTTAATTAAAAGGAGAAATAAAAATGAACACATATAAAATGAATATCGCAGGTCTCGAAAGAGAGCTTACTATCTGTAAGGTAAACGACAAACTCGATATAGCAGGCTTTATTATTTTTGGTGATGTAGAAATTACCGTTGCTTCAGCTGCAGAGCTTATCAAAAAATGCCCTGAATTTGACTATATAGTTACACCCGAAGCAAAATCCATTCCTCTTGCTTATGAAATGTCAAGGCAGAGCGGAAAGCCCTATCTTGTTTGCCGTAAGGGTGCAAAGCTCTATATGAAGGAGCCGGTTTGTGTTGAGGTGCGCTCGATTACAACCGACAAGGTGCAGACTCTTTATATTGATGCTCTTGAGGGTGAACGTCTCAGAGGCAAAAGAGTTCTTATTCTTGACGATGTTATCAGCACAGGTGAATCCCTTGCTGCCGTTGCGAAGCTTCTCGAGCAGTTCTCACCTGAAATTGTCGGTCAGGCGGCAATTCTTGCTGAGGGTGACGCTGCCAAGAGAGATGATATAATTTTCCTTGAAGAGCTTCCTCTTTTCTTTCATGATTGATTATGAGCAGCCTTAAAAGGCCTTTGGCGGTTTTGGGGTTGAGCATGTTTTTGACTGTGCTGTGTGCTGTTTCTTTCGGTAACACAGCACTTGTTGTTGCTATGACGGCATTAGGGGCTGTTATAACAGTGACATTTATGATGGTGAAAACAAGACATTCTCATACTTTGGTAACATTCGGAATCGGTGTGGTTTCGGCTTGCGTTCTCTTTCTCAATACTCAATATCACCACGATTTAACAATTAGTATGTGCGGTGAAAACCGTAATGTGAACGCAGTAATCACTTCAACTCCTTATTTTTCCCTTGATAATTCCAGATTTTATGCAGAAGCCCGCCTGAAGTCAATCGACTCTCAGAAAGCCTACGGCAAAATCCGACTGTCATTTTCAAGGTCAAAGGATGAGATTGAACCCGATGCTCTTAGGATCGGTGATGAAATCAGCTTTAACGGATTGGTTTATAAAATAGGCTCAGACAGTGATGCTGTTCATAACAGCTTTACCTCTTCGGGCGTTTATGTCGGCAGCTATTCAATCAAAGAGCTTACGGTAAAATCACCCGATACAAGACCTCTGACTTATTACACCGATTTGCTGAAACGATGGATAACAGGCAAGATTAACTTTACTTTTGACAGCAAAACCTCGGGTCTTATTATCGGTATACTTACAGGTGATAAGAATTATTGCGCCGATGAGGTGTATAAAAATTTCAGGCTCTCGGGCTCTGCGCATATTCTTGCAGTGTCGGGCTTACATATGTCTATATGGATTTCTGTATTCGGAGCCCTTTTTGAGGGGATAAAGAAAAGAGGCAAGATTACTTATCTGATAATACTTCTTTTTGTTGCGTTAACTGCTTTTGTTGCAGACTTCAGCCCATCGGTCTGCCGTGCCGCGCTTATGTCGTCTTTATTTCTTATCGGAAGAATGCTTAATGCTGACGATGATTCGCTCAATTCACTCGGCTTTGCAATGGTGTGTCTTCTTTGCGTAAATGTATATATGATACACAGTGCAGCTTTTCAACTTACTTTTATCTGTATGCTTTCGATTATAGCTGTCTCAAGACCGCTTTGTAAAAGCTTCAGTACATTTCTCAATGAAAAAGTTAAGATACATGAAGCTTTTAAAACTCTGATTTACACTGCCTTTTCCTGTATGTTAATCAGTGTGACGATATCTGTTTTTACATTTCCCGTATGCGCATGGCATTTTGGTTATATTTCTCTTCTGTCACCGATTACAAATTTACTTTTGATACCAATATGTGCGCCGTTGATGGTGCTGAGCCTGCTGTTTCTGATTTTAAGCTTCATACCCGGTGTATCTGATATTGTTGCTTTTGCAGTTGAAGCACTTTGCAGATATGCTGTTAAGGTTACGGAAATAATAGCTTCTTCGTCGGTTGCTTCTGTCAGCACGGGTGAATATGAAATTATTACATGGCTGATTGTTGTCGCTGTGCTTTGCTTTATATTTATTCTTTACCGCTTGGCACACCGCCATTTTGCCCGTTTTGTTACAGGACTTCTTTCGTTGTTTATCGTATTTTCCTTCTTTGCATCTGTAGGGCGCAGGCTCGAAGATTACACTATTAGACTGATTGGCAACGGAGAAGAGGTTACAGCGGTTCTGATATATAACGGGTTATCTGTGGTTATTGGTGTATATGACCGTTATTATTTCACTCAGGAAGCGTATTTAATCACTGAGGGAGAAAACACAGATACTGTTGCAGTTTTACCACCCGATAATACTGACGGAAGGTATCTTGAATATCTTTGTGCCGACCTTGATGCTGAAAATATAATATTCAACAGAGAAAGCGTCGTGCTTTATGACAAAATAAAGATTACTAATAAAGGCAACTATGCACTTATCGAAGGAAACGGAAAAAGTGTGGCTGTTATTTATGAAGACAGTTTGCAACCGAAAGAATACTGTGATATAATAATTGCGAAGGATTCAGTAATTCTGCAATATAAAAATGAAGCATATTTTGACGAAAATCTCCGATACGGAACTGTCACGGTTAACGGAAAGGGAGATGTAAGAGTGAGAGGTGAAAGGTTTTGGCAGAATTTGACGAAAAAGAGCTTAAATCCCACATAAAAAGCAAAGATTTTTTTAATGTTTATCTCATAACGGGTGATGAGGATTTTCTTAAGAAATTTTACTGTGAACGTCTTGTGTCGTCTGTTGTTGATGAATCTATGCAGGAATTCAATGTCGACAGATTCGATTCTAAAACAGATTTGAATAAAATTATTGATGCATGCGAACTTATGCCGATGATGAGTGACAAAAGATGCATTATTGTTGAAGATTTTAAGCTTGAAAATATTAAAGAAGACGACATAAACCGTATGCGAACTTATTTTGCCGATTTCCCCGAGTTTTCAACGTTGATTTTTCATCAGAAAAGCGATTTTTCGCTATCTAAAGCGAAAAAAGTCATTGATTTATTCAAAAAATTCGGTGCGGTTTGCAGCATAAATAAAAGAAAAGGAAAAGAACTTATCAAGCCACTTATTTCTGCTGCATTAAAAAACAGCTGTGTGCTTTCTGAAGAGAATGCCAACTATCTTGTTTCGGTTTGCGGTGACGATTACAATATACTCACCAACGAGGTCAATAAGCTTTGTCACTTTGTCTCTCATGGTGAAATTACGAAATCCGACATAGATGAGCTTGCTACAAAAACCGACGATGCCAAAATTTATTTTCTGACAAAAGCTTTGCTCAGCAAAAACTTTGATAAAGCCTACGAAACCTTATCTTCTCTTCTTCGTCAAAAAACTGAGCCTGAGTATATTATGGGTACAATTATAAGTGCCTATGTTGATATATATAGGGCAAAGGTATCATTAGCCTGCTCACAGAATGCTGATGCACTTGCGAATGATTTTGACTATAAAAATACTGCCTTCCGTCTTGCTAATGCTGCCAGAGATTCAAGAGGAATGACTATAGAAACGGTACGCAGATGTCTTGATGAACTAAATAATGCAGACCGACAGCTGAAGTTTTCAAGAGAGTCAGCCACTGTCGTGTTTGAGCAGCTTATGGTTAAACTGTTTCTTATAAGCAACGGTGAAAAAGTATGATAAAGCTTGACAGACCCGTAATTGTCGAGGGCAAATACGACATTGTCAAGCTCAGCGGTATTATTGACGGCTTGATTATAAAAACCGACGGATTCGGTATATTCAAAGATAAGGAAAAGCAGAGGCTTTTACGCAGGTTGTCGGGCGAAAAAGGAATTATTGTGCTCACTGACAGCGATTCTGCGGGCTTTCTTATTCGTAACTTTATAAAGTCTACAATTCCTGCGGATAAAATCACCCACGTGTATATTCCTGATGTTTACGGTAAGGAAAAACGAAAGACCGAGTATTCAAAAGAGGGAAAGTTGGGTGTTGAAGGTCTGAGTGAGCAGATGCTTTTGGAGGCATTCAGCAAGGCAGGAGTAGTTGGGGATGTGTGCCCGGACACAGAACATCGCAGACTGATTTCTCCTTTGGATTTATATGAGTGGGGACTTTCAGGTAAAGAAAACAGCAAGGAAAAAAGGAAGGCGCTTCTCAGAGCCCTTTCACTTCCTGAAAGAATGTCCTCAGCTTCAATGGTTAAAGTGCTTAATTGCTTTGTCACCTATGAAGAATTTGAAGAAAAAATAAAGGAGCTTGATTTATGAGAATCGGACACGGATATGATGTTCACAGGCTTGTTGAAGGAAGGCCTCTGATTATCGGGGGCGTTGAAATTGAATTTGAAAAAGGTCTTCTCGGACATTCCGATGCCGATGTATTGGTTCATGCAATATGTGATGCAATTTTAGGAGCTGCGGCACTCGGCGATATCGGCTTGCTGTTTCCTGATACAGACCCTCAGTATAAAGATGCAGACAGTCTTTTGCTTTTAAGAGAGGTTTGTAATCTTGTCAGAAAAAAGGGCTATGAAATCGGAAATATAGATGCTACCGTGATTGCTCAGAATCCGAAGCTTCGTCCGTATATAGATGAAATGAGAGCCCGTATCTCAGTTTATACAGATGTGGATATAGATGCGGTAAGTGTCAAAGCCACAACAGAAGAAGGCCTCGGCTTCACCGGTGAGGGCTGCGGTATTGCGGCTCATGCGGTATGTCTTCTTGTCTGATATTAATATTTAAATAAAAAAATCTGTCAGTTCAAGTTTAACACTGACAGATTTTTTGTTATATCATTGATTTGAATTCTTCCTCAGTTATCACAGTAATACCGAGGTCATTTGCTTTTTTGAGCTTACTTCCCGCATCCTCACCGGCTAAAACAAAGTCTGTTTTTTTTGAAACGCTCGAAGATGTCTTTCCACCGAGGGATTCGATTATTTTTGAAGCATCGGAACGTGTCATTGTCGGCAGAGTACCTGTCAGAACAAAGGTTTTTCCTTCGAATGTGTTACCTTTTACTTCTTTTTTGCTTTCCATATTCACACCTGAGCTTTTCAGTCTGTCTATGAGAACTTTGCTTTCTTCGTGTGAGAAAAAGTCAACAACACTTTCTGCCATAATTCTGCCGAAGCCTTCGATTTCGCATATTTCATCTGCTGTTGCCTCAGCGATTCTGTCTATTGTTTCAAATTTATCGCTCAGAAGCTTTCCTGCCTTCTGACCTATATAACGGATGCCTAATGCAAAAACAAGCTTTGAAAGGTCGTTTTCTTTGCTTTTATTGACAGCGTCGACAATGTTTTGACCGCTTTTCTCACCCATACGGTCAATTTTAGCTATATCCTCGGTCTTTAGCTGATAAATATCTGCCGCATTTTTTATCAGATCTTCCTTTATGAGAGCCTCAAGCACTGCGGTGCCGAGCCCTTCAATATCCATTGCATCTCTTGAGCAGAAATGTATAAGATTTCTCAGAAGCTGATTCGGGCAGTCGGGATTACAGCATCTGAGAGCTGCTTCGCCTTCTTCTCTTGTAACTCTTGAGCCGCAGGAAGGACAGACTTCGGGAATTAGGTAAGGAACAGCATTTTCGGGGTGCGAAACAACACAAAGCACCTCAGGTATAATATCACCTGCTTTGCGGATGATAACCCTATCTCCTATGCAAATACCTTTTTCATTGATAAAGTCCTGATTGTGAAGAGTTGCTCTTGTAACGGTTGTGCCTGCAAGTAAAGTAGGCTCAAAAATACCCGTAGGAGTGAGCACACCTGTTCTTCCCACATTTATTTCAATGTCGAGAAGAGTTGTCTCTTTTTCTTCGGGAGGATACTTGAATGCCAGTGCCCATTTCGGGAATTTTGCAGTCGAGCCCATTTCTGCTCTCTGACTGAAGGAATCAAGCTTAATAACGGCGCCGTCAATATCAAAGGGGAGAGAGCCTCTTTTTTCTCCGATTGAGTTGATTTCGTTTATAACCTCTTCTATGTCTGCACAGACCTTATAAAACGGTACAGCATTCAGACCCGATTCCTTGATAAATTCAAGAGATTCCTTGTGACCTGAAAGCTTTTTGCCTTCAATTTGCTGAATGTTGAAAACGAATATATCGAGATTTCTTTTGCCGGTTATTTTTGGGTTTTTCTGACGCAATGAGCCTGCAGCGGCATTTCTCGGGTTTTTAAATACCTTTTCACCGTTGAGCTCCTGTTCCTCAACAAGTTTTAAAAATACCTCTCTTGGCATATAAACCTCGCCTCTGACTTCCAGTAAAGGAAGCTCAGTGTTGAGTCTTAATGGGATTGAACGAATTGTGCGGATGTTTGCAGTAACATCTTCTCCGATTCTGCCGTCGCCTCTTGTTGAGCCTCTTACCAGAACTCCGTTTTCATATTCAAGCGAAACAGAAAGACCGTCAATTTTAGGCTCAACAACATATCTGATTTCGTTGCCTACAGCTTCTCTCACTCGTTTGTCAAAAGCACGAACATCCTCAAAGGAAAAAGCATCCTGCAAGCTTTCCATGGGTACGGTGTGCTCGACAGGTGTAAACATACCGTCTGCTTTGCCTCCGACACGGTGGGTAGGGGAGTCGGCGGTAAGAAGCGCAGGATATTTTTCTTCGATATCAATAAGCTCGTGAAGAAGTCTGTCATACTCAAAGTCTTCAATCTCAGGCTCGTCCATTTCGTAATATCTTTTGTTATGATAGTTGATTATTTCGCGGAGCTCTTCACTTCGCTTTTTCATATTTTCAAAATCAGACATAATCTTCTCCTTTGTTATAATGTGCCGTTTAAAAATTCATCCTTAAACCATATATCTTCTATGGTGAACTCTTTTTTATTTAGATATACAAGCTCCCCGGCATCTGTATTGAAATCGAAAATCAGCTTATATGAGCAAAGACACTGCTTTTTATATCCGGTTTTCTTGTTTAATTCATTTGTACCGTATTTTCCGTCACCGAGGAGAGGGTGACCGATAGATGCAAGGTGCGCTCTTATCTGATGTGTGCGCCCTGTAAGCAGATCAATTTCAAGAAGACTCATTCCGTTTTTAAAGCCGAGTACGGTGTATTTTGTCTTGATTATTTTTCCTCCGGGAACCTCTTTTTTTGATACAAAAACCTTGTTCTTCTTTTCGTCCTTAACAAGATATCCTATCAGAGTTTCACTGCTTCTGCTAAGCTTGCCGTGCACAATACACAGATATTCTTTGTGAAGCTCTCTGTCCTTCATTTTCTGATTGAGAATGCGCAAGGCTTCTGCGGTTTTGGCACATATAACAATT
>JAZSQD010000059.1:0-6317 GCA_045537815.1 Acutalibacteraceae bacterium
ATGTCACGAAGTGACAAAGGGGGACGGGCGTGTTACGCTGTCAGCGCAGCTGACTGAGGGGTTAACCACCTAACCGCCAAATACACCTCACCCGTCAGTTTGTCACGGACGACCGATGGTCGCCCCTACCGTGTTAAATTAAACGCATCTATCGGTTAGTCCCCAACGCATCAACCCGACGGGGCGGGCAGAACCTCGCCGTTAAATAACTTTTCCCCGCAATTCTGCACTCTGCACTCTGCATTCTGCATTCAATCAGCCAAGTCCTCCGTCCACGGAAAGCACCTGACCCGTAATAAAGTCTGCACCGTCACTGCAGAGGAAGGCAATCGCTTTTGCAACATCCTCGGGCTTACCCGTGCGCATGAGAGGTGTTGAATCGACTATATCCTTTACTGCTTCTTGGTCAAAGCAGCTGTTCATTTCTGTTTCAATAAACCCGGGGGCAACACAGTTGACATTTATTCCCGAGGGTCCTACCTCTTTGGCGAGAGCCTTGGTAAAGCCGATAAGAGCCGCCTTAGATGCACTGTAATGGACCTCGCAGGAAGCACCGCATATACCCCACATTGAAGAGATGTTGACAATTTTACCTCTTCGGTTGTTTATCATAGAGGGAAGAAGAGCCTTAGCAATTTCCATGGCACTCATAAGATTGATTTCAAAAAGGTCACGGATTTTTTTGGGGTCAGCACACTGAAAAAGCTCCTGATAAGCAACCCCTGCGTTGTTGACGAGCACATCGATTTTTCCGCAAAGGGAGAGCGCCGATTTTGCAAGACCCTCTGCCTGACCGGGCACGGAAAGGTCGGCCTTTATAAGCTGCACGGCAACACCGTATTGAGCTTCTATTGTCTTTTTAAGGTCCAGAGCCTTTGCTTCGCTACTGTTATAGTGGATAATCACATCGTATCCGTTTTTTGCAAGCTCCTTTGCCGTTGCGGCACCGATGCCCTTGCTTGCACCGGTTATTAAAGCTGTTTTTTTCATAATATCACCTTTGATTGAGGGAATAGGGGTAGGGATTAGGGAATAGGGATTAGGTGCGGTCGCGGGCTGACCGTGTAATATCGGTTTATGTTCCTTCCCGCAGAGGTAAGTTTTGTGTAGCCTTTAAGTGGTAGATTATATCTTGCCGTCCCTGAAAGGCTTCGTCACCGAAGCGCCTCCAGTGGAGGATGAAGCGAGGTGAGGATGGCGCAGCGGTCAAAATTGCCCGGCGCTCCAAGCCGAATGGCAATTTTGGGAACCGCAAGAGGCAAGTGCACGAAGTGACGGAAGGGTTAACAACCCAAACCGACATATACACCTTACCCGTCAGGTTATCACGGACGTCCAATGGACGCCCCTACCGTGTTAAATTAAATATATTTACCCGTCAGGTTAGCGGACACGGCGAGCCGTGTCCCTACCGTATCATTTTTGATTTAAGGGAATGAATCGGCTTACGCCATAAAACGCCCAACGGGCGTTCCCTGACTACTGACTACTCAAAGTAAAACTTATCGCTGAACCAACAACCTGAATTTTACTTTCCGACGCAGAAGCGTGAGAAAACCTCGTCCACAACGGCTTCCTTTGCTTTTTTGCCTGTGAGCTCAAGCAGAGACTCAATGGCAGAGTCGATGCAAACATTAACCGCATCCATTGTCATACCGAAGGAGATAGCATCAAGAGCCTCTTCAATGGCTGACAGAGCAGAAAGCACGTTGCTTCTTTGTCTTTCTGTTGTGAGCATAGCCTGAGCAGTGTCGATTTTGTCCGTTCCGAGAAGCTTTTCTACCGCTTCGGTCAGTGCGTCGAGACCTTCGCCGCTTTTTGCGCTTATATATACGGGCTTGCCGAGAAGGCTTTCTATCAATTCAATCTCAGCCTGAGAGGGCAGGTCGGTTTTATTGATTATGGGAACGGTGTTTTTGCCCCTGCAAAGCTCGAGAATTTCTCTGTCGTAGCCGTCAAGCTCACCCGAACCGTCAAAAACCGCAAGCACAAGAGCCGCACGTTCAATTTTGGTTTTTGCCATATTCACGCCGATGCTTTCAACCACATCGTCGCTTTCTCTGATGCCTGCCGTATCTGCAAGGCGAAGCACAACCGAGCCGAGGCGCACCGTTTCCTCAACGATGTCACGGGTGGTGCCTGCGATATCTGTAACGATTGAACGGCTGTAGCCCGATAGCAGATTCATAATTGCACTTTTGCCTACGTTAGGCTTGCCTACGATTGCAGTGTCAACGCCGCCTGTGATTGCCTTGCCCGAATCAAAACGGTCGAGAAGGGCCTTAAGCTCTGAGTGCACCTGAGTCAGACTTTCGCTCAGAGTATCTGTTTCAAGCTCGGGAATATCCTCGTCGGGATAATCAACCCAGGCACCCATCTGTGCCGATGCACCGAGAAGAACGGAGCAGAGTGTGTCGATTTTTTTGCTCAGCGCACCCTCAAGGGTATTGAGTGCCACCTTCATTGCGTTTTCGTTCTGTGCACCGATAAGGTCCATAACTGCTTCCGCCTCGGAAAGGTCCAGCTTACCGTTGAGAAATGCTCTTTTTGTGAATTCTCCCGCACCGGCAGGTAATGCACCTGCCTTGAGCACCTCGCGTAGAATGCGGTTTGTGACATAAATGCCGCCGTGGCAGGAAATTTCAACCGTATCTTCGCCTGTATAGCTTTTCGGGGCACGGAAAACAAGGGCAACACACTCGTCAACGGTTTCTCCGTCGCTGAGTGCCTTACCGTGGGCGGCACAGTAGCCTTTGAGAGCCGAAAGAGGCTTACCTGAGGTGGTTTTTATTATTTTGTCGGCAATTTTAATTGCATCGTCGCCGGAAATTCTGATTACGCCGATACCGCCCGCACCGAGGGGGGTGGAGATGGCTGCGATTGTAGTTGACATAGGTGTGCTCCTTTGATTGAGGGAATAGGGATTAGGGAATAGGGAATAGGTGCGGTCGCGGGCTGACTACGTTGACCGATTTCTGTTCCTTTCCGCAGAGGTAAGTTTTGTGTAGCATTTAAGCAGTAGATTATATCTTGCCGTCCCTGAAAGGCATCGTCACCGAAGCGCCTCCGGCGGAGGATGAAGCGAGGTGAGGATGGCGCAGCGGTCAAAATTGCCCGGCGCTCCAAGCCGAATGGCAATTTTGGGAACCGCAAGAGGCAAGGGACCGCTTGCGGTAGAAGGGTTTAACCGCCCAACCATAAAATATACCTATCCGTCGGTTGTTGCGGACGACCGATGGTCGCCCTACTGTGTCAAATCAAATATATCTGTCGGTTAGTTTTGCGGACACGGTACGCCGTGTCCCTACCGTATCAACCCGATTGAGCGGGTAAAACCTTGCCGTCTGATATCCGGACGTCGCAATTCTGCATTCAAAAATGCCCGACGGGCGTTCCCTGGCTACTGACTACTGGCTACTGACTACTAAACACTCGGCCCTTGGTATTTACATCCTACCACACTTGTTCTGAAAATTCAACATCAAACCTTACACTTCACCGAGGGCGGAGATTATCTGCCTTTTATACTCAATAAAGCCGTCGGAAACATTGCTTCTCGGTCTCGGTAGGTCTATGATTATTTCCTGTGTGATTCTGCCCGGCTTGCCTGAAAGGATATAAATACGGTCAGAAAGAAGTATCGCTTCGTCTATATCGTGGGTGACAAAAACCGTTGACAGATTAATTTTTTGCATAATGTCAAGATACCACTTATGCACCGATGCCTTTGTCAGAGTGTCAAGAGCACTGAAGGGCTCGTCGAGAAGGGCAACCTCGGCACCGGTGAGATAGGTGCGCAGAAGGGCGCATCTTTGTCTCATACCGCCCGAAAGCTCGTGGGGATATTTTTTTTCTGTGCCCTCAAGACCGAAGGCGGAAAAGTGTTTTTCTGCCTCTTTGAGTGCCTTCTGTCTTTTCATCCCTTTTATAATGAGGGGCAGAGCGGCGTTGTCGATTACGGTGCGGTGCTTTAAAAGAAGGTCCTTCTGAAGCATATAGCTGATTTTACCCGGCCTTCCCGTTATGTCTTCACCGTCAAGAATAACCTGACCGCCCGAAGGGGTATGGAGACCCGAAAGTGCGTTGAAAAGGGTTGTCTTTCCACTACCGCTGACACCGAGAAGAGATATTATTTCCCCTTCATTAAGGCTGAGGGATACATTTTCGATTATTCTTTCACCGTCAAATTCCACGGTAATATCTTTGGCGATAAGCTTATTCATCAGTTGCTCCTTAAAAATTCGTTTGAGAAGCCCTTACCCTCACTGATGGGGTTTTCTATAAGGCCGTTTTCATAAAGCCAGAAATAAAAGCCGTCCCAACGCTTTTGGTCGATTATGCCCCATTCCGAGGCGTCGTCGATATATTTTTCCGATATCCATTTCTGACTTTCCTTCACAAGCTCCTCCATACCCTTGAGAGAGCCTGTTGTGTCACCGTCAATAAGGTGCTGTGCCGACTTTTCGGGGTTCTGAACTGCGTATTCATAGCCCTTTTTTGTGGCTTTTATAAATGCCTCTGCCTTTTCCGGCTCTTCGCTGAGGAATTTATCGTTTGCAATAATGACAGGTGTGTAATAATCAAAAACACTGTTCAGGTCGCTGAAAGCAAAATAATCTGTCTCAACATCCTGAAGCGTGCAGGAAATACCTGCCCAGCCGTAGTAAATCCACACTGCATCGATATCACCGTTTTTGAGTGCCTGAGCCTCGTTTGTTACCGAAGGTACAAGCTGCAGCTTATCGAAATCGGCTCCCTCACGGGTCATAAGCTCCTTTATCATAGCCAGCTCTACAGCACTGTTCCAGGTGGAATATTTCATACCCTCGAGGCCCTTGGGGGTGTGGGCGCCTTCGCCCTTTCTTGAAATTACGCCCGAGGTATTATGCTGTAAAATTGCGGCAACGGCAGTGATTTCCATTGACTGCTGATTTGAAAAAACACCGGCGAGGGCATCCTGGAAGGAAACGCCGAACTGAGCCTGACCTGAGGCAGTCATAAGCTCTGCACCGTCCTCGGGAGGCTGAACAATTTTAACCTTAAGCCCTGCTTCCTCATAAAAGCCGAGAGCATCGGCAACGAAAAAGCCTGTGTGGTTAGTGTTGGGTGTCCAGTCGAGGCAAAGTGTGATTTCATAAAGTGCATCGGTTTCTGTTTTTTCTGCACCGCAGGAAGCAAAGCAGAAAAGCAGTGCAGCACACAGAAGCACTGAAATAAATTTTTTCATATACATCTTCCTTTACTTGTTGATATTTTTCTGATAGGGCATTGCGAGCCTTTTAAGCAAAGACACCAATGCCATAAGTATAAGTGACAAAGCGGAAATAATAATAATAACCGCAAACATTTTATCAAAGGCATAGGCCTGCTTTACTCTGGTCATATATACGCCGAGACCCTCGAAGCCGCCGAGCCATTCCGATATAACTGCGCCCACAACCGCATATGAAGCTGACACCTTAAGCCCCGAAAAGAACTGCTCTGTTGCAGAGGGGAGCTTGATGTGGCGGAAAACCTGAAAAGAAGAGGCCCCCATACTGCGAAGAAGGTTTATTTCATCCTTGTCGGCGCTTTGAAAGCCGTCAAGCAGAGAAACGGCAATAGGGAAAAATGTGGTCAGCACAACAAGGGTGATTTTAGGCGCCATATCAAAGCCCATCCATAAAACAAGCAGAGGGGCAATGGCGATGGTGGGAATGGTCTGGCTTATGACGAGTATGGGATAAAGAGCCTTTCTTATAAAAGAAACTGCATCCATAATAACTGCCATAACAAAAGCTACGGCAATACCGATAACAAGACCGTAAACCGCCTCCTGAACCGTAACGGCGGCGTGGCTCATAAGCAAGGGGAAATCACCTGCAAGAGCCTTCCACACCTCAAGGGGGGAGGGGAGCATATATCGGGCAATAAGCTCCTTTTCTGTCACAAAAAGCCACAGGAATATAAGCACCGCAAGAGAAATAAGCGGCGCGGATTTTGTAAGGAGGTTTTGCTTTTTCATAATATCACCTTTGATTGAGGGATTAGGGGGGTAGGAATTAGGGACGAGGGAATAGGGAATAGTAGCAATGAATAATGAATAATTGCGGTCGCGGGAATACCCGGTTATATCGGTTTATGTTCCTTTCCGCACAGGGAGGTTTTTACTCTCGTTTGCAACGCAAACATATTGAATTTACCGTAAGGTAAATATATCGAATCCGCTGCAGGCGGATATATCGCAAATTGCTGACGATGTGTTGTTTTATTCAAGGTGGGTGTTGTTGTAGGGGTCGACGCCCTCGGCGACCTATGAACATAAACCATTTTTTCAC
>JAZSQD010000162.1:0-3385 GCA_045537815.1 Acutalibacteraceae bacterium
GAGCTCCTTTTCATATTTTTTGGTGCCGGTGGCGGGGGTCGCCCGCCTGCGGGCGGAGCGGTGGTCGGCTCTGACTGCCACTGGCAGTCATTCACTACCGACCCTTCGCCCCCCTTACTTATTGATGAAAATACAAAAAGGAGCTCTCTTGAGCTCCTTTTCATATTTTGGTGCCGGTGGCGGGGGTCGAACCCGCACGGTATCGCTACCAACGGATTTTGAGTCCGCCTCGTCTGCCAATTCCAACACACCGGCTGATTAAATTGTGTGAAACTCCTAGATATTATATAACAGTATATGTCAGTTGTCAATAATTTTATCCGACTTTTTAAGCAGCAGTACTGCGTAAAGGACAGGTACAACGACAAGAACTGATGATATGACATTCTTTTGCCATCCGACCCCATCTTTTGAAAACGCACTCAATGAATTAAAAACAGAATGGACAACAACACACGGCAAAATACTGCCTTTTTTAAGGAAGAATACTGTAAACGCAAAGCCTATTGCCGAAGCATAACCAACCTGAAGTAAAGTGCCGACCAAGTCTGAAGAGCTGAAAATATTGATTATGTGACCCGCCCCGAAGGTTAGTGACGAAACTAAAACTGCGGTTTTTATGTTTTCCTTGCACAGTGCCTTAAATAGAAAACCCCTGAATATAACCTCTTCAATAAAGCCCACGAAAATCATACTGATAATGTAACACAGTGTTTCTTCGGCGCTAAAATTCAAAGCAACTCCGCTCCAGAGATTTGCACTGATGATAAAAAGAAAAAACAAGATGTCCGCAACAGATAATTTGCTTTTTTGTAGACTGCATAATCCGTATTTTTTACACAGCCCGTTTTTCTTAACCGAAAACATAATCACAAAGGATAATATAAGCCCCGAAACTGCTGTGATGCTTTTTGCAACACCTGTTTTCAGTGACAAGGAATCAGCTAAACCGAAAAGAATAATATAAAAAGCTATATAGATTAAAGAAAATGTCAACTCACTTCTTTCATAGATTTTTCTCATCTTTTCCGCGCCTCCCTTTATACTAGCTGTTTTTTCCGTATGGGCAAACCTTCATACAAATACCGCATACAGCTCCCCTGCCTATGTGCTTAAACTTAGTTTTCATATAGTTACTGCATTTTTCTGCATCAAAAATATCTTCTCTGTCGCAACCGACAGACCATTCCCCACCAAGTATTGCACCCGATGGACAAGCTTCAACACAAAGATTGCACCCGTCACATAGAGAGACAGGAACAACATCGCCAACATTAAAGGGGCAATCGGTAAACACAGAGCCGAGACGCACGTTTGCACCGTATTTTTTATGAAGAAACATAGAGCTTCTGCCGACAGTTCCTAGGCCCGATAAGGCCGCAACCTTTTTATGTGAATATCTGCCTTTATAATTCCACCCGTCCTTGTTTATACTCTGAGATGCGGCTACCGTCAGATATCTGTAGCCTTTTCTTTCGAGAAATATACCCGCTTTAAGAAGCAGAGAATCTATAAAAGCATTTACGCTTCTGTAATGATTGAAATAAGTATGTGTAGGTTCGGTTCCGATTTCATCGACAATTTCATCGGAAAGATGTACAACTATGCTCACCGCATATGTGCATACGCCGAAATCACCGTCCTCAACACGGCAGAAGCCAACATCGGTTGCGCCCTGTGAAATTAAATATTCCTTTAATTCATCCTGAATTCTCATTATAATCAGCCTTTATAATTAAACATAAATTTGCATTTTTCAATCTTTGACGGGTCGCTGTTTTCAAAAAGAATCTCGCCCTCAGTTTCGCCATCATTAAGCAGTCCCTTTTCCTCCAACAGGCGCTGACACTGTCTTGCCGCTCCCAAAGAACCGTCAAAAACAAGAACCTCATCACCTAAAATACGTTGAATCTGTCTTCTTGCATAAGGAAAGTGCGTACAGCCCAATACTACCGCATCGACCCTGTTACCTGAATAAGGAGCGAGTATCCTTTCGAGGTATTCAATTTCACCAGGCGAGTCAAGATTACAGCTTTCAATATAGCCTACAAGCTCAGGGGCAGGAAGCTTAATAAACTCTGCTTCACCATCGAAACGTTCCATTAGGTCATTGAATTTCTTTTCTTTAAGTGTGAGCGGAGTTGCAAGCACAAGCACCTTAGGCCACTTTGCAGAAAGAGCCGCAGGCTTTATGGCAGGCTCAAGACCGACAAAGGGATAGTCTGGATACCTTTCGCGGAGGTAAGCAGCCGCTGCACTGGTTGCGGTGTTACAGGCAATTACAACGCTCTTGGCTCCCCTTTCCATTAAACTTTCTACAGCTTCTACGGTAAGATTTCTTATCTGTTCTGTGGTTTTTGTGCCGTAGGGTGAATTTGCCGAATCACCGAAGTATATATAATTTTCATTTGGCATAATGCGGTGAAGCTTGCGTAAAACCGTTATGCCGCCCATACCCGAATCAACAACTGCTATCGGGTCTGTTTTCTTATTCATATTATCACCGTATATTTCTTCGGAGCGAAGAAAATGACTCCGCCCCGAATTAATTTTTAATTTATAAATTAAGCACGATGCCACTTAACACCCTGAGGTGTATCCTCAAGAACAATGCCCTGTGCCTTGAGTTCATCACGGATACGGTCTGCCTCCGCCCAATTTTTATTTTTTCTTGCTTCATTTCTTGCGGCGATGAGAGCTTCGATTTCGTCGTCGAGACTTGAAGAAGCCTTACGGTTATAAAGAAGGCCGAGAACATTCATAAGCTCATCAAATACACTGATTGCATATTCAACAAGAGCCTTTGACTGAACGCCGTCGTTAACATTGGTATTAATGTCACGGACAAGCTCAAATATTGCACCGAGAGCTTCACCTGTGTTAAGGTCATCTTCCATAGCATCAATGAACTTTACTTTCTTACCGTCAATGAGAGAGATGATTTCTGCATCCTTCTCCCCTGCTTCGTCCTTTGCATTCTTAAGAGCGAAGTCCATATTGTCGCGACAGGTATAAAGTCTTTCAAGAGAAGCCTTGCACTGTGCAATAGCATCGAAGCTGTAGTTGATAGGGCTTCTGTACTGACATGAAATCATAAGATAACGGATAGGCTCATAACCGTACTGCTCTGCAACATCACGAACTGTAAAGAAATTACCAAGAGACTTTGACATTTTAACCTTATCAACGGTAATAAAGCCGTTATGCATCCAATATTTTGCAAAAGGTGCGCCGTTGCAGCACTCACTCTGTGCGATTTCATTTTCATGGTGAGGGAAGATGAGATCCTGACCGCCGCAATGAATATCGATAGTTTCGCCGAGATAACGTCTTACCATAGCTGAGCACTCAATATGCCAACCGGGTCTGCCGTGTCCCCAGGGTG
>JAZSQD010000142.1:0-2622 GCA_045537815.1 Acutalibacteraceae bacterium
AGAGGTAATATATGAAAAAAGTATTTATAGACGGTCAGGCGGGTACCACAGGGTTACAGCTTAAAAGGAAGCTGTTGAATCACTCTGATATTGAACTGATTGAAATTGATGAAAACAAACGTAAGGATGAGACGGAACGCAGTAAGCTTATGAATGAGGCTGATGTTGTTTTCCTGTGTCTTCCCGATGATGCTGCCAAGCAAGCGGTGAAGCTTGTTACTAATCCCGATACGGTAATAATTGATGCAAGCACTGCTCACAGAGTTAATCCTGATTGGACTTACGGCTTCCCTGAGCTTTCATCTGATTACAGACAAGCGATTGCATCATCTAAAAGAATAGCAAACCCCGGTTGTCACGCTACAGGGTTTATTTCACTTGTTTATCCGCTTATTTCAACAGGTGTTATGTCTGCCGACTATCCTGTTACTGCCCACAGCATAACGGGTTACAGTGGCGGAGGAAACAAAATGATCGCCGACTATGAGGCGGAAGGAAGACCTTATGAACTTAAAAGCCCGAGGCAGTATGGCCTTACACAGACACATAAGCACCTTCCTGAAATGAAGAAAATCACAGGACTTCTTTATGAACCTGTTTTTAATCCGATAGTCAGTGACTTTTATTGCGGAATGGCGGTTTCGGTGCCTGTTTATACATCGCTTCTTAAAAAGAAACTCAGTCTTTACGATATGAAGGCGCTTTTTGTGAAGTATTATTCAGACAGTTCCTTCATATCAGTACACAGCGGTCCCGAAAACGGTTTTTTGGCGGCAACGGGCCTTGAGGGAACAAACAATCTCAGAATTTATGTTTGCGGAAATGATGAAAGAATCACCTTGACAGCTGTTTTTGATAATTTAGGAAAAGGCGCCTCATCAGCCGCTATTCAGAATATGAATATTGCACTCGGCTTTGATGAAAAAACAGCACTTTAATAACTCAGGAGGCAAATTTAATGGAATTTTTAAGTGGCGGCGTTACTGCCGCAAAGGGTTTTACCGCGTCGGGTATACATTGCGGTATCAAAAATAATTATCCTAAAAAAGACCTTGCAATGATAAAAAGTGAGGTCAGAGCTGCTGCAGCAGCAGTATATACTCAGAATAAGGTTTACGGTGCTCCGATTACCGTAACACGCAACAATATAAGCGACGGTTACGCTCAGGCGGTTATTGTCAACAGCGGCAATGCAAATACCTGTAATGCAGACGGTGTTGAAAAGGCGGAAATGATGTGTGACATAGCATCAAAGGCTCTTAATGTAAATAAAAATGATGTTATTGTTGCTTCTACAGGCGTTATCGGTATGGTGCTTGATATTGAGCCGATTAAAAAGGGCGCACCTGAACTCGCGACACAGATGAATTATAATGGCGGTAAAGAGGCGGCAGAAGCAATTATGACTACCGATACCGTTTCAAAAGAGATTGCGGTTAAATTTGATCTTGGAGGCAAATCCGTAACCTTAGGTGCTTGCTGCAAGGGCTCAGGTATGATACATCCTAACATGGCAACAATGCTTTGCTTTATGACCACTGACTGTGCTATCAGCGCTGAGATGCTTCAAAAGGCACTTTCCTCAGTGGTGAAGGATACCTTTAATATGATTTCCGTTGACGGTGATACATCTACTAATGATATGGTCTGCATTATGGCTAACGGTAAGGCGGAAAATGCCGAAATAACTGAGGAAAACGAAGACTTTGAGCTTTTCAGAGAGGCTCTTTATCAGGTGTCTGTCAAGCTCTCACGACTTATTGCGGGTGACGGTGAGGGTGCGCAGAGACTTCTTGAATGCAAGGTTACAGGTGCTCCCGACAAAAAAACAGCCAAGGATATTTCAAAAAGTATCATATGCTCTTCTCTTGTAAAAACAGCGATGTTCGGTGCAGATGCAAACTGGGGCAGAATTCTTTGTGCAATCGGATACACACCTGGTGAATTTGCAGTTGACTGTATCGATGTTTACATATCCTCATGCAAGGGCTGCGTAAAGGTGTGTGAAAGGGGATTCGGTATTGAATTCAGCGAAGAAAAGGCGAAGGAAATTCTTCTTGAAGATGAAATAAATCTTCTCATTGAAATGAATCAAGGAGATTATGAAGCAACTGCGTGGGGCTGTGACCTCACCTATGACTATGTAAAAATCAACGGTGATTACCGTACATAAGAGGTGCAAAATGGCAGAAAAACATATTACCGATGAAATGAAAGCCGCAGTTTTAACGGCGGCGCTTCCCTATATTCAGAAATATTACGGTAAGACGGTTGTAGTTAAATACGGCGGCAACGCTATGGTAAATCCCGAGCTTAAAAAGGCTGTTATGAGCGATATCATTCTTCTGTCTCTTGTAGGTATCAGAATTGTTCTCGTTCACGGTGGAGGCCCCGAAATAAGCGGAATGCTTAATAAGCTGGGTATTGAGTCGAAGTTTGTTAATGGTCTCAGATATACCGATAAGGATACAGCAGAGATTGTGCAGATGGTTCTTTCAGGTAAAACCAACAAGGACCTTGTCTCACTTATAGAGGTCTGCGGTGGCAAAGCAGTCGGACTTTGCGGTATAGACGGAGCTATGATTAAAGCTGAAAAGCTCGATGACGGCTTCGATTACGGAT
>JAZSQD010000155.1:0-11170 GCA_045537815.1 Acutalibacteraceae bacterium
CTTATTTACTAGCTTCTTCAATAGCAACTGCACATGCAACAGTCATACCAACCATGGGGTTGTTACCTGCGCCGATAAGGCCCATCATTTCAACGTGAGCGGGAACTGATGAAGAACCTGCAAACTGTGCGTCTGAGTGCATTCTGCCCATTGTGTCTGTCATACCGTAGGAAGCGGGGCCTGCTGCCATGTTATCGGGATGAAGGGTACGGCCTGTACCGCCGCCTGATGCAACTGAGAAGTAGCTTACGCCGTTCTCAACACACCACTTCTTGTAGGTGCCTGCAACGGGATGCTGGAAGCGGGTGGGGTTGGTTGAGTTACCTGTGATGGAAACGCCAACATTTTCAAGCTTCATAATAGCAACACCTTCGGGTACGTTATCGGAGCCGTAGCACTTAACCTTAGCTCTGTCGCCGTTTGAATAAGCTGTTTCGTTAACAACCTTAACGGTTTCTGAGTAGGGATCAAATTCGGTCTGAACATAAGTGAAGCCGTTGATTCTTGAAATAATCATAGCGGCATCCTTGCCGAGACCGTTGAGGATAACGCGCAGAGGCTGAGTTCTAACCTTGTTAGCGTTGAGAGCGATTTTGATAGCGCCTTCAGCAGCTGCGAAGGATTCGTGACCTGCAAGGAAGCAGAAGCACTCTGTTTCTTCTGAAAGGAGCATCTTACCGAGGTTACCGTGGCCGAGACCAACCTGACGGTTGTCTGCAACTGAGCCGGGGATACAGAAGCTCTGAAGACCTTCACCGATAGCTGCGGCAGCATCAGCAGCCTTTGTGCAGCCCTTTTTGATTGCGATAGCGCAACCTACTGTGTATGCCCACTTTGCATTTTCAAAAGCGATGGGCTGAGTTTCTTCTACGATTTTGTAGGGGTCGATGCCCTTAGCAGCGCAGATTTCCTTGCATTCTTCAACTGAAGAAATACCGTATTCCTTAAGAACAGCAAGAATTTTTTCAATTCTTCTTTCGTAGTTTTCAAATAATGCCATGTTCGTTTACCTCCTTATTCCTTACGGGGATCGATATACTTAGCGGCGTCAGCAAATCTGCCGTAAGTACCCATAGCCTTGTTGTATGCGGTTGTGGGATCGTCACCCTTCTTGATGAAGTCTGTCATCTTGCCGAGAGAAACGAATTCATAGCCGATAACCTGATCGTCAGCGTCAAGAGCCATTCTTGTAACATAGCCTTCTGCCATTTCAAGATAACGAACGCCCTTAACCTTTGTGCCGTACATTGTACCAACCTGTGAACGAAGGCCCTTACCAAGGTCCTCAAGGCCTGCACCTACTAAAAGACCGTCCTCTGAGAAAGCGGACTGGCTTCTGCCGTAAACGATCTGAAGGAAAAGCTCGCGCATAGCGGTGTTGATAGCGTCACAAACAAGGTCTGTATTAAGAGCCTCAAGAATTGTCTTGCCGGGAAGGATTTCACTTGCCATAGCAGCTGAGTGAGTCATGCCTGAGCAACCGATAGTTTCAACAAGAGCTTCCTCGATGATACCGTTCTTAACGTTAAGTGAAAGCTTACAAGCGCCCTGCTGAGGTGCACACCAGCCTACACCGTGTGTGAAAGCGGAGATATCCTTGATTTCGTAAGCCTTTGTCCATAAGCCTTCCTGAGGAATGGGGGCGGGGCCGTGGTTCGGTCCTTTTTTGACCGTACACATCTGTTCAACTTCATGTGAATAATTCATGTTGTTCATTTGCTCCTTTCGGAATATATTATTGGTTTTATTTTTACCACTATTTATAATATCAAAAAAAAAACACACTTTCAATAGTGATTGCATATTTTTTTAGGATATGGCTATGTATTTTTTTATATATAAAGGCAGGGCACCCGCCAAAAGCAGATGCCCTGAAGATTGTTTATTTGATTTTCATCTTAACAGGATTGCCGTAGCTGCTGTAAACATATCCGTCAGCCGTGCTTTTATAGGCTCTGATCTTGAAATAGTAAGTACTTCCGCTCTTAAGACCGTTCTTGCTTGCACTTACGGCATTCGCCTTATAGTTGCTTATCTTTGTGTATTTTCCGTTTTGTGCGGTAGAATACCATATCTGATATCCTGTTTCACCGCTTACGTTATTCCATGTGAATGAAGCTGTGCCTGTCTTAGTTGATGTAACCTTGAGCGTAGGTGTTGCAGGGCTGGTTGTAGTCGCAATTTTCATCTCAACAGGAGAACTGTAATAGCTATAAACATATCCGTCAGTCGTGCTTTTATAAGCTCTGATCTTGAAATAATATGTCTTTCCGCCAGTCAACCCACTCTTGCTCGCACTTACGGTGTTTGCCTTATAGTTGCTTATCTTTGTGTACTTTCCGTTTTCTTTAGTTGAATACCAGAGCTGATAACCTGTTTCGCCGCTTACGTTATTCCATGTGAATGAAGCTGTGCCTGCCTTAGTTGATGTAACTTTAAGTGTTGGTTTTGCAGGTCCGGTTGTAACCGTAATTTTTACATATTTTTCAGCAAAATACAATTTTCCGTTTATCTTGTTATAAGGTCTGACGGCAAGAGTATGGGTTGTACCCTCATCGAGAGAAAGGTGTGCACCCCACGCGCCCCAAGGAATATCCACAAGCTTTTTCCAAGATCCGTCAACACGTCTGAACACTCTGTAAGCAGTGCAATCAACATGACGATTCCATCTTATGCCGACATATCCGCCTCTTATACTGTAAATCGAATAACTATCGAAATTTTCCGGAATGTAGCTTCTGCTCTCTGAGAAAGCTTCAACACTATCGGGAATAGTGATATAGTTAGTGTTACAGTCTTTGAAGGAATGTTCATCTATATATTTGACTGTGTTTGTTAAGTTAATAGTTTTGAGGTTTTTACATCCTGCAAAAGCGTAGTCTTCAATTGTGACAGTTTCCGGAGACAGAATTACAGTCTTAAGCTTATCCAAATCATAGAAAGCCGCTGTAGGTATAGTCGTAATATTATCAGGAAGAATTATGATCTCTGCATTTTCAAAAGCAACAAAACAAGCAGGCTTTAGCTCCTTGACACTTTTATCAACAATAACTACTTTTGCTGCAATTGCAGCTCTGCCTGCTATTGCATTCGGCTCATAGTCCCAGAATTCGACTCCGTCGCCTTCCCTATCCTGATCACTAACAACACAACTTTCTTCTTTGATGTTACCTATTATTACATTTTTATTACTACTTACACTATAGGGATAAAAAGCCTCAGGATAAAGAGTTCCGCCTGTTCCGTTTATCGTCATAATACCTGTGTCTTCATCATATTTATATTCAATTTCACCTTCACGGGCATCTGATAAAGCGAATGCACTGGTACAAAATATCATTGTAAGCGCAAATACAGAGCATATAAAAAGCAACTTTGATTTGATCTTTTTCATAAAAAATTCTCCTTCATGTATTTATTTGTGCTTAAATTATATCATCTTTACAAAATAGCATCAAGACCATTTTGCTATAAAAACAATATGCTCACCGATTGAGCCTGTTTGCGAGACAAAGTCGCCTGTGAAAACATATAAATCATCAGCTGAATTTGCTGACCAATAGGGATTTGAGTTGTTTTCATCGGCATATCTCCAAAGACCCTTTTCTAATCTGTGTTGATAATATCCGTCAAAGCTATTTGCTGCCTGATGCACAACACTGTCCTTTCCTGCTATGGAATTTGTGTTATACAACTCTATATTTGAGTCGTTATCGTTTGCTTTTGTAACTCCGTATTCAATAACAGAAGGAGTCTTTATATCATTTTTACTGATAAGTCTGCCACCTGCATCATAATAGATAACAAACTCATTCCACATCGCATAAAATGTTACGTGACTTCCCTTGGAAACAGTTTGTTTAATGCTGGCGCCGTCTGAATATACATACTTCATATATCCGTCAGGTTGTTCACCTTCTGTATACCATCCCTTATCACCTGTTGTAACGTGCTTATAATACCACTTGCCGGTTTCCTCCGCATAAGCGTTCCATCCCTTAAATTTTATTTTGTCCTTTTTAAATGTACACTTCGGTAACGGTGTGCTTGTGCCATGAACTACATGATCAAGGACCGGCTTTTCCCCCGTGCCTCCGTTAGAATCAAACGAAACGTAAAACTTGTCTGTTTCTGCCCATACCGCACAGAACAGCACCTGATTTCCGGCACTTACAGTCTGTGACACTGTTACTCCGTCATCATAAACTGCTTTTACATAACCTTCCGGTTCACTGCCTGCAGTATACCAGCCCCAGGATTTTGTGCTTTCGTTGTAATAACGCCACTTGCCCGTAGCAACCGAATAAACATTCCATCCCGTTAAAAGATAGCCGTTTTTTTTGTAAGTGTGCTTCAAGGTTTTTGTCTGAAGGCCGTGCAAAATATTTTGAGTTTTAATTTCAGGGTCGTTTATGTAGGTGGATATATTATCTGTGCTGTTATCCATACAGTATTTCACTGAGAAGAATTCGCTTGCAAGGTCATATTGATAAAAATGAGCAACTCTGGCTTTTACATCATCATTAGGTGTGTCAAAATAACAGTTGAAGCCAAGTAACACCTTGTCGTTTAACATTGTTATTCCTTCAAGCTCATAAAAGCCAAGCAAATCGTTATTATTATTATATACTCGGTTGATATCAAGATTTATTTCTTTAAGAAGTTTACCGGACCAATCGAAAATACAAAGAACATTTTCTTTGGTAGTTGTTGTATCTGCTGTATCGCTGATGTTGTATGTTACATAAAGATAGTTATCGTCACAATAAATTGCTTGTCTACCAACGTCATTCTTTAATTTATTAGTTTCGTTTAAGATGCCTGTTATATGAAATTCAGAATCAAAAAATACGAAATAGTTTGTATCACCTAAAACACCACCGACATATTTATTATGCTTTCTGTTATAAGCAATATTGGATATCATACAGCTTAATTCATGTCTTGTTGCATCGGGTATTGCATCGGTTTCATCTCTGAAATATGCTGCATCAAAGCTATAAGCTAAATTGTGATATCCGTCCTTACAGCAAAGTATTACCAGTTCATCTCTTACTTCATTATATGTTATATCATTTCCGTGCTTTAATTCATCCGCAGAAGACAAGCAGTTTGGAGCCACCATTTCATTGGTGTATCTGATTTTTTTTGTAACAAATTTATCTTCTTCATCAAAGTAACCGCATAAGATGCATAAGCCAACCGGATCTTTTATAACGTCATCTTTATCATCTTTGTCATCTCCGTCAGGAATTTCATATTTATCCGCTACGAAAAAAACATAATAAACATATTCACCGTCACTGCAAGAACCCTGCAGGTTAATATACGCACCCTTATGCGGAAAAGTGAACCGGTTCTTGATTTCGTTAAATATATAGCTTCTGTTTTTATCCTCTTTATCTTCAAAATTTACTATGTTCTCAAATATTGTTCCGTCACTTTCTGTAATAAACTGGTTAGCGGTAAGACCTACCAACTCAACGTTTTGGTCAGTATCTTCTGACGAATCTGAAATATCAAAAAACGATATTCCTGAGTCGTTTGATGATTCCAAAGGGTCGTCGGTATATATGGCTTCACTTTCTAATTCGGAACGTAAAACAGGGTCAATAATGTCACTTGAAAACGGCTCTAAATATACACCGTCCGGCAAATCAAGGGTTTCAGTATCGCCACAGTCGTCTTCAGCTCCTGCAGGAATAAACAGTAACATTCCTATCAAAGCTGAAAACAGTAATACAAATAATTTTTTTCTCATATAAAAATCCTTCTTTCTTACTTATAATTTACTAACCTTTACCTCCTTATATATGTATATCTTCATTTTTTCAGAAAAGTAACAAAATTATTTTTAAAAATTTTGTTTTTTCTGACCTATGAAAAAAAGCCCTATGAGAGAGCAAAGTAACATAAAAAAACTCCGACGCTGAGTCGGAGTTTAATTTTTTATTCCTTTTTTGTTCCGCAGCAGCCCGAACAGCTGCCTGCCGAGGGACAGCCGCAGCAGCCGTTACCGGTCTTTTTATCCTTGCGAAGCTTAAGAATTATTCTGATAAGTACAAGACACAGTGTAGATGCAACTGCAACAGTGCCGATATTAGAGCTTAAAAATTCAAACATTATTCTGCCCCCTTCCTCTTACCCGGTCTGAGCATCATAAACAGAAGACCTGCCGCAACAAGCACCGCCGATATAAAGCCCATAAGCGAGCCGCCGCCCGTAAAGAAGCTGCCGAACTGATTTATGATAAGAGCTACACAATAAGCAAAGCCACACTGATAGCCTATAGCAAAGGCTGTCCACTTCCAATTGTTCATTTCTCTTCTGATTGCACCCATAGCCGCAAAGCAGGGAGCACAGAGAAGATTAAAGGCAAGGAAGGCAAAGGCTGAAACAGGTGTGAATACACCCTGAAGAGCTGTCCATATTTCCTTACCGCTTTCAGATACTTCCGCAGAGCCGAAAAGCACACCGAAGGTTGAAACTATGTTTTCCTTAGCGATAAGGCCTGTGATGGTTGCAACTGCACTCTGCCAGTTTCCGAAGCCGAGAGGTGTGAATATCCAGGCGAAAAGTGAGCCGGTTGTTGCAAGAACCGAGCTGTTGAGGTTCTCTACCATACCGAAGGAGCCGTTTTCAAAGCCGAAGCTCTGCAAGAACCAGAGCACAACCGTCGAAAGAAGTATAACAGTACCTGCCTTTTTAACAAAGGACCAGCCTCTTTCCCAGGTTGAACGCAGAACATTTTTTGCAGGAGGCATATGATAAGCGGGAAGCTCCATAACAAAGGGAGCCACGTCACCTCTGAAAAGCTTTGTCTTTTTGAGAATAATCCCCGAAACAACAATCGCCGCAATGCCCATAAAATATGCTGCGGGAGCAACCCACGCCGCTTCATCAAAGAGTGCGCCTGCAATAAGAGCGATAACGGGCAGCTTTGCCGAGCAGGGTATGAAGGTTGTTGTTATGATTGTCATCTTTCTGTCGCGGTCACTTTCGATTGTGCGTGATGCCATAATACCGGGAACACCGCAGCCTGTACCGACGAGAATGGGAATGAAGGATTTGCCCGAAAGACCGAACTTTCTGAAAAGCTTATCAAGCACGAAGGCAATTCGTGACATATAGCCGCAGCCCTCAAGGAAGGCAAGAAACAGAAACAGCACAAAAATCTGAGGCACAAAGCCTAAAACTGCACCTACACCGCCGACAATACCGTCTAAAATCAGGCTCTGAAGCCAGTCGGCACAGTTAATGGTTGTGAGAAAAGCTTCGACCGCAACCGGCACACCGGGAACAAACTTACCGAAAAGAGTCCAGCCTTCACCGAAAACACCGTCATTCATCCAATCGGTTACCCAAGCGCCCACAGTGGAAACCGAAATGTAATATATAAGAAAGATAACCGCCGCAAAAATGGGAAGGGCAAGAAAACGGTTTGTTACAATCTTATCAATTCTGTCAGAGAGAGTAAGACCGTTTTTGTTCTTTTTCTTGTAGCAATCAACAAGAATTCTTGCCACGTAATCATATCTTTCATTGATAATAATCGCTTCGGAATCATCGTCAAATTCCTCTTCAACATGGATAATATCCTTTTCAATATGAGCAATTATTTCAGAATCTGTTTTAAGCTTTTCGATAACCTTGGAATCTCTTTCAAAAAGCTTGACTGCATACCATCTCTGCTCCTCATCGGGAAGGTCGTGAAGAATTGCCTCTTCGATATGCGCAAGGGCATGTTCAACCTCACCCGAGAAGTTATGCTGAGGAATTTTTCTGCCTCTTTGTGCCGCTTTTTTCACCGCTTCAACAGCTTCGTCGAGGCCTGTCTCTTTGAGCGCGGATATTTCAACCACCTTACACCCAAGGTGTATTGAAAGCTTATCTATATCAATTTTATCCCCGTTTCTTCTCACAATATCCATCATATTGACAGCCACAACAACAGGGATACCGAGCTCTGTGAGCTGAGAGGTCAGATAAAGATTTCTCTCAAGGTTTGTGCCGTCAACAAGATTGAGTATTACATCAGGCTTTTCATCAACAAGAAAATTTCTTGCAACAACCTCTTCAAGAGTATAGGGAGAAAGGGAATATATACCCGGCAGGTCAACTACGGTTATATCGGGATTTTTCTTAACCTTACCTTCTTTTTTTTCAACGGTTACACCGGGCCAGTTGCCGACAAACTGATTGGAACCGGTCAGAGCGTTGAAAAGTGTAGTTTTTCCGCAGTTCGGATTGCCTGCAAGGGCAACTTTTATTTTCATAGGCTTGTGTTTTCCTTTCTTGCAATTAAATTATAAAGCAGCTACCTCAATCATATCGGCATCTGCCTTTCTGAGTGAAAGCTCATAGCCTCTGATAAAAAGCTCCATCGGGTCACCTAAGGGCGCAACCTTTCTGACATAGATCTCTACCCCCTTGGTTATTCCCATATCCATTATTCTGCGCCTGACGGCACCCTCACCGTTGACCTTGAGCACTCTTGCTCTTTGTCCGACCTTTATATCCTTAAGAGTCATTTTTGCACCCTCCCGAGTATTTATGGCGAGTTAGTCTCAGCTAACTATATTGGTAATAAATCGCAGTTAGTTATCACTAACCACATGTTATGATACACCACTGCCGCCTCTTTGTCAATAGATAATTGTAATATTTTTCCTTTTTTCCGGATAAAAAATCACCCGAAATCCGTCAATTTTCGGATTTCGGGTGAAATGAGTTTAATTTATCAGAAGCCTAAAATTCTTGCAATATATATAAAGAAATCCTTGAAGAACTTGAGAAGCTTCTCGAAGAAGCTGAGCTCTGCAGGCTCCTCATACTCTGCACCGTAGCCCTCAAGAGTTGCGTTATTATCGGCTACACCTGAATCTGTAACAACCTCAAGAATAACGGGAGAAGCTACCGCTGTCATAAAGATATCGATACCTTTTGCCTTTGCTACACCTGAGCCTGCATATTTAAAGAAATCAACGGGCAGAGGAGCACCGAAGGATTCACAGGCAAAGGCCATTACTCTTGCATAATCCTGACCGTCCACATCTTCGAGAAGATAGTTGAAAATACCTGTAAAGGTTGAAATGAGAAGGCTGAATTCTTCAGTAAGAACACCGAAGCTCTCGTCACCGAGGATATGAGCAAGGTAAACATCAATCGCAAAGGAAACAACATCCTTATAATCGGTCTCAGGTAAATTCATATCATATTTTGCAACGATAGATTCTATACTCTTGCCCTCTTCGGTCTCGTCAGCCTTATAAAGCGGCATTCTGATAAGCTCATTGAGGTTGTCGACAAGATTATCAAGAGTTTCAAGAATTTCATCGGTCTCATCAAGCTTAAGAGCGGAAGCAATCTTATCGGTTGTAACAAAGCTTAAAACAACAGGCTTCATACCTTCGACAAATATATTGTATGCATATTCAGGGAATTTTTCTGCTGCAAGAGCGTAGGTTGCATCTGTGATTTTACCCTGAAGAGCGCTTGCATCAATGCTGTCGATGAACTTTGTTTCAATCTTAACCTTTTCGCCTAAGCTTACCTCTCTGTAAGCGCAGGGATAAGCGTTGATAGAGGTTGTAACAACATCATATACAGTGTTGCCGTTTGAGCCCTTGTATGCTGCGATATCGTGGTCGTGAGTGTGACCTGTAAATGTATACTTAACATTATACTGAGCAAAAAGCTCGGGAAGCTTCATATCGGGAGTGAGGATTGAGCCTGCGTGAATGTATTCCATAAAGATAAGATGCTCAAGAAGGTTGTAGTGGCTGATTGCGATAACCTTTTTGCCGTCTGCCTTTGCATCCTTGAGCTGAGCCTCAATCCAGCTGTAAAGTCTTTCATCAAGATTCTGAACACTGCCGGGAAGAGTTGCATCAACAGCAAGAATTCTGTATTCGCCGTTAAGGTCAGCAACATATGAAGCTGTTACGCTGTCTACTGCAATCGCATCTTCATAAATGAATGTGTAGAGAGCCTTGAATTTTTCGGGCGAGAAGTTACCGCCGCGGTTTGTGTAAAAATCGTGGTTACCGGGAACAGCAAAAACCTGCTTACCGGTCTCTGCTTCAAAGGCACTGAGCTTTGCAGCCATATATTCGTGCTCAATATCGGTTCCGTTATCGGTGATATCACCGGGAAGGAGAAGAACGTCACCTGCAACACGGCTGAGGAATTCGTCGATGATGATGTCGCACTCAAGCCTTAACTGACCTGTGCCGACGCTGTTTGCATAATCCTCTGTGTAAACCTTTGTGCTGTCCTTTGCGTTTCCTGTTGCGCTGTAGTGAAGGTCATTTGCCACCGTAACCTTAAGTTCGGTTTCCTCCTGTGCACTTACACCGATTGCCATAACCGAAAAAATCATTGTAAGGGCAAGAAGAACAGAGATAATCTTTTTCATTGTTTTTACTCCTTTTTATGTTAAATGTTATCGTTTTAAAAACTCATTAAAACCAATATTTATCGGGGTCCTACCCGATTTCCGTATAAATCAGAAGCACTCAATTGCCGCCTTCTGGCAACCGAGACCCTTAACGAACCTTTCAGTGTATTTTCTGAAGCCTTCTACGGTTTCTTCATCAGGCTCTACGCAGATACATTCAGCATCCCTGAATACCTTTTCGGAAAGGAACTCGGGAAGAGACATACCGTTACCGTTTAAGAGGAATGAAGCAAGAAGAGCCATTCCGTAAGGTCCGCCCTCGCCCGCGGTTTTCATAACGGATACGGGAGTGCCGAGAGCCGCCGCAGTGATTTTCTGACCTACACCCGGGTAAATGTAATATCCGCCGTGACCGTAAAGCTCGTCAATTTCCACCTTTTCATTATCAAAAAGCAGGTCTGCGCCCACCTTAAGTGTTGCCATAGCGGAATAAAGGTGAGTTCTCATAAAGTTGGCAAGAGTGAAGCTGCTGTCAGGTGTGCGAAGGAAAACCGGTCTTCCTTCGGTAAGACCCGTTACAGGCTCACCCGAGAAGTAATTATAACTCATAAGTCCGCCGCAGTCAGCATCGCCCTCAAGAGCCTTTTCATATATAAGGTCAAAGACCTTGCCCTTGGGTATATCACAGCCGATTGCTCTTGCAAACTCAGTGAAAAGTCCGCCCCAGGCATTTATATCACCGGTACAGTTGTTGCAGTGCACCATAGCAAC
>JAZSQD010000164.1:0-5340 GCA_045537815.1 Acutalibacteraceae bacterium
GTCACAAACTGCATATCACTCATTTTCGCACAAATACGAAAACTCGTTCATTTCGTTGCTCCTCCTCTTCCCAAAAAGTCTTAAGGACTTTTCGGGAACCCTATATATCTCGCTTCATCCTCCACCGGAGGCGCTTCGGTGGCGATGCCTTCCAAGGAAGACTTTATTCATTCCGCAAATATTTCTGTTTTATCCCGAATGAGTGGGTAAACCCTTGCCGCCTGATGACTTTTGGGCGCAATTCTGCATTTTGTATTAAAATACTGCGATATATCCTCCTCGGCGGATACCTCACAAAAAAAAGCTCCCACGCAGGGAGCTTCTCTTTATTTCATAAGTCTTCTGATAACTGCTTCGCAATCTGCCTCGTTCATAATCTTGGGAACGGGGTAGAGGGGATTGCCTTCCTTGAGGGCACGCTTAACGATAACGGGGATATCCTCTTCCTTGATGCAGTCAAACTTATCGGGGATATTCATATTTCTGTTGAGTTCCTTGATTTTTTCAATGAAAGCAACGGCCTTTTCTGCATCTGTGCCGTCGGTCTTTACGCCTGAGGTTTCAGCAAGAACAGCAAGCTTCTTGTGTGCTGATTCACCAAAGTATTCAAGCACGTAGGGAAGAATAACTGCGTTTGCAAGACCGTGAGGAATGCCGTAATGACCGCCGAGATTGTGAGCGATTGCGTGAACGTAACCGACATAAGCTCTTGTGAAGGCCATACCTGCATAGAAGGAGCCCCAGAGCATATCGTTTCTGGCTTCAATATCCTTACCGTTGGCATAAGCTTTTTCAATGTTATCAATAATCATCTTTGTTGCCTTGATGGCATAAGCGTCAGTTGACTTCACACCGCTTCTGCCGATGTAAGCCTCAACTGCGTGAGTGAGAGCATCCATACCGGTTGTTGATGTGATATGAGGAGGAAGACCGATAGTGAGCTCGGGGTCAAGCACTGCATACTTGGGGCGGAGCTTGGGGTCGTTACAAGCGTTCTTCTCGTGAGTTTCGGGGTCACTTACAACTGCTGCAAGTGTAACCTCTGAGCCTGTACCTGCTGTGGTGGGTACTGCAAAGAGAGGGGGAAGCTTGTGTGTGATTTTGAGAAGACCGCGCATTTTCTTAACGGGCTTCTTGGGGTTGGTGACTCTTGCAGCTGCGATTTTTGCACAGTCCATGGGTGAGCCGCCGCCGAATGCGATAACGCCGTCACAGCCGTTGTCAACATAAAGCTGACGGGCATCCTCGATATTCTGAATGGTGGGGTTGGGCTGAGTACCGTCATAAACAACGTATTCAAGGCCTGCTTTATCCATTTCTTCAAAGAGTGAATCGAGAAGACGGATACTCATAAGTCCCTTATCGGTAACAATCATAAGCTTTCTGAGACCCTTTTCCTTGATGAAATCGGGAAGTCTGCGGATTGCACCGGGGCCGTCGAGTACATAGGGCTCTGACCAGTCAAAGAAGGGAGTTGATGTTGCGAGCTTGAATGCCTGCTGATAAACTCTGTAGTAGGCTTTTTTAATCTGCCACATATTTTTCATCCTTTCAAACATAAATTGGAATTATACCAACTTATATATTACTATTATTTTCCTGCATTTTCAAGCCCAAATGAGAAATTTGTGATGAGTTTATCTATGAATTTACTGCAGAAGCGGTCCAGAGCCTCGTAATCCATGGCCGCCGCATATTCCTTTTCCATAAGGTCGTGGGTCTGCTTAGCTTTTTTCAGAAGCCTTACCGAGCAGTCGGTGAGCTCACGGCAAAGCCCCTCATTAAACCGCAGAAGCTGTCGGTTTTCCTTTATTTCCTCCCTTAAAAAGCGCTCGGAATGGATGACTCTGTCGCAGGGAAGGGTGACGGGCAGGCTTTTTGTGATGCTTACAAGGGCGAGCTTTTTTTCGGGGATGATGATATGCTCCGTTCTTTCGGGTGCTAAGGGGCAGGGGCAGAAAATCACATCATAGCCTCTTACAACTGCCGCTTCCCCGATTCTTTCAAGCAAAATTGAGGAGGGCTCGTAATATCTGTCCTCAATGCCGATGATTCTCGTTGCGGAATTTTTTACCGTATCGCCGAAAAAAACTCTGCCCTCGGGGGTTATTGCCGAGAGCAGACGGCGGTATTTTCTGCCCGGCTCGCCTGAGGGCTTTCTGGGAAATTCACGGGAGGCAAACCGCAGCGCAAAGGAGTGGATTTTTTCTTCCCTTATATATTCCGAGGCGATTGCTCCGCTTTGTCTTATGAGCTTGCCCGCCGCCGAAAGATATGAGGTGCTTTTGCGGTGATAGAGAGAATTTTCAAGGGTAAGGCTTATAATTCTGTCCCGATTTTTACGCAGTATTTGTTCATCCCAGAACTGACCCAGATTTATTATGTTTTCCGCCGCGCCGGGGAATCGGGGCTCGAGGACATGGGGGGCTGTGCCGTCGGCTACGGAAAAGGCTTTTTCAGGGCAGATTACTCCGTCAAGGCTCCGAGGGTCTGAGGAGCAGTATATTCTTTCCACCGAGGCACCCCGTGCTTCGAGAGCATAAGCGATTTTTTTCATAAAGGTGGATTTTCCCGTGCCGGGGCCGCCCTTGATGATATAGGCGAAGGGGTCGGTATATGGGTTATAAAGCTCATCAAAATAAGAAATAAAACCGTCGGGAGTATTGGCTGCAAGAAAGTATCTGGAGCTGTGAGACATGGCAAAACCTCCGTAAATGGTAAATTTACTATTATTCTATTCCGAAGAAGCCATTTTGTCACAGAAAGCAGTTGATTTTTAAGGCTTTGTTGGTGTATTATTATAAATATTAAGGGCCAAGGGCTAAGGGCCGAGGTATCAGTAGTCAGGAACTAATGGCGTAAGCCGATTCATGCCATAGGCAATTCATGGCGTAGCCAATTCATTTCGTCCAATCGAATTAATACCGTAGGGACACGGCGGGCCGTGTCCGCTCAACCAACGTAAACAAAAAAACAGGAAGGTGTTTATTATGATAAATAAAAGTATCAAAAAGCTTGTAATTTATGCCCTCGAATGCGGACTCATTGAAGAAAGCGATGTTATTTACACCGTCAACCGTATTATTGAGGTGCTGGGCATTGACGAATACGCTGAGCCCGAGGAAGAGGTAAGCTATTCCTCACTTGAAGAAATTCTCGCTGAAATTCTCAGCTTTGCTGTCGAAAAGGGTATTATCACCGATGACATCACAAGCCGCGACCTTTTTGACACAAAGGTTATGAGCACACTTGTACCCAGACCCTCAGAGGTTATCGGTACCTTCTATGACCTTTATGATGAGATTTCACCCGAGGCAGCAACAGATTATTATTATAAGCTCAGCTGCGACACCGATTACATAAGACGTTACCGTATCGTCAAGGACCTTAAGTGGAAGACCGACACAAAATACGGCGAGCTTGATATTACCGTCAACCTTTCAAAGCCCGAGAAGGACCCGAAGACTATTGCCGCCGCTAAGCTTATGAAGCAGAGCTCCTACCCCAAGTGCCTTCTCTGTGTAGAAAATGAAGGCTATGCAGGCAGAATCAACCACCCTGCAAGACAGAACCACAGAATCATCCCCATCACCGTTGCAGGCGGTCAGTGGGGCTTCCAGTATTCTCCCTACGTTTACTATAACGAGCACTGCATTGTTTTCAATGCACAGCATACTCCTATGAAAATTGATCAGGGTGCTTTCGGAAAGCTCTTTGGTTTTGTCAAGCTCTTCCCTCACTATTTCGTAGGCTCAAACGCTGACCTTCCCATCGTCGGCGGCTCAATTCTTGCCCACGAGCATTTCCAGGGCGGTAACTATGAATTCCCCATGGCTAAGGCTCCGGTTGAGAAGGAAATCACCTTCAAGGGCTACGAGGATGTAACTGCAGGCATCGTTAACTGGCCCATGTCTGTTATCAGAATCAGCTGTGAGGACAGCGACAGACTTGTTTCTCTCGGCGGTAAGATTCTCGACGCATGGAGAGCATATACCGATGCAGATGCATTTATCTTTGCCGAAACCGAGGGCACACCACACAACACAATTACCCCCATCGCAAGAAAGCGCGGTGACAAATATGAGCTCGACCTTGTTCTCCGTAACAACATCACAACAGAGGAGCATCCCGACGGTGTATATCATCCCCATAAGGAGCTTCACAACATCAAGAAGGAAAACATCGGTCTTATCGAGGTAATGGGACTTGCAGTTCTTCCCTCAAGACTCAAGGCTGAGCTTAAGGCAGTCGAAGAAGCAATCCTCGCAGGCAAGGACCTTCGCGACAGTGAAGCAACAGCAAAGCACGCCGATTGGTTTGACACCTTCAAGGATAACTATACATTTACCAAGGAAAACACCGAGAATATCATCCGCAAGGAGGTCGGCCTGGTATTTGCAACGGTTCTTGAGCACGCAGGCGTTTATAAGACCTGCGAGAAGGGCAGAGAAGCCTTCCTTCGTTTTACAGAAAGCATCAATAAATAATCAAAAGGAGCGTTATCATGTTTGACAAAGAGGAAATTTTCTTCGGAGCGGACTGTGAGATACGCTCCTTTCTCTGTGATGAATTAAAAAGCATCCCCATAACTCTGCTTCCGTGCACTGACTCCACCAACGAGGATATGAAAAAAAGCGCAAGAAACGGTGCGGAAGAATTCTCTCTTATTGTTGCCGACAGGCAGCAGAAGGGTAAGGGCAGGTTGGGAAGAAGCTTCTTTTCCCCTGAGGGCACCGGGCTTTATATGAGCCTTTTGCTCAAGCCTGACTGTACTGTTGAGCAGTCCACCCTGCTGACGACTCTTGCGGCGACGGCAGCGGCTGAAGCTATAGAAGAGGTGACAGGCATAAGAGCAGACATCAAGTGGGTCAACGATATTTTTATTGACGGCAAAAAGGTTGCCGGGATTCTTACCGAGGGCTCGGTGTCGGCGGATAAAACACGTCCCGAATGGGCGGTTATCGGCATCGGTATCAATATTTCTCCCCCCGAAAAGGGCTTCCCCGATGAAATAAGAGACATTGCAGGCTATCTTCTCCCGAAAGGGGATTTTAATCTCCGCAACAGACTTGTTGCCGCAACTGTCAACCGTATTTTTGATTATTACAGCCATTTCAGCCGGAAGGCTTTTATTGATTGCTACCGTAAGAGGCTGTTTTTCCTCGGTGAAAAGGTAACGCTTATCCGTGACGGCAAAGAAACAGAGGTTACCGCCGTCGATATTGATGATATGTGCCGACTGTGTGTTATTCACCCCGACGGATCAGGGGAAAGTGTTTACGGTGGTGAAATAAGCATCAGACCGTGCTTGAGGGAATAGGGAGTAGGGGCGGCCATTGG
>JAZSQD010000048.1:0-7210 GCA_045537815.1 Acutalibacteraceae bacterium
TGAATAGCTCCGCAGGAGCCACCTCAGCCTCGCCCTCCTTGAAAGGGAGGGTGGCGGCGTAGCCGTCGGGAGGGTTTGTGCCCGAGCGGCATGAGCGTATCACAACTGACGGGGATATTAAATATAAAGATGAAAAAGTACCCCTTCACCTATATGCCTATAACAACACCCGCCTTGAATAAAAAACACAACGTCAGCAAACTGCGATATATCCGCATGCAGCGGATTCGATATAGCTGCGCTTCGATATATTTACCTTACTGTAAATTCGATATGTTTGCGTTGCAAACGAGAGAAGAACCCCGACTGAGCGGGTAAAGCTCTGCCGCCTGATGACTTTTGGGCACAATTCTGCATTTTGCATTAAAAAAACACCCACACACGGGTGCAAAAAGTTCTCTAAAAGGTAAAAACACCCGGGGAGAAACCGAGTGCTTTTAAAAAGGAGAAAATATGAAGAAAACATTATAGAGGAGTAAGTTAATTAAAGTCGAACTCCGTGGAGTTCTGTGTCACTCTCTCGAGTGCAAGGTAATAATACAACAAAAAAACAATAAAATCAAGCCTTTTTCTCATATTTTTTCGCTTTCTCTCTTTTGGTTAGTATGAAAGAAATTTGTTGTTAGATTTTGTGCAAAACCACCAAACAAAAAGAGCGTTAAATTTTCTTTGCGTTCACAGAAATGTCATAAAGCGCCGCTTTTTATGGCTTTTTATTCCTAAAAACATATCTTAGTACCCTCTTTGTTGTCAAAAACGAACATTTTGGTATTATTTGTTTGACTTTGAAGAGCATAAGTGATAAAATTTTAAGAGATTTAAAATAAAGAAACAGAGGTATATTCTTATGTCAGATAAAAAGAAAGCCCTTCTCATCGTTAATCCCTGCTCAGGTAAAAACAAATCAAGAGCAGGCACCTTTGACATCGTTGATAAATTTTCAAAAAGCGATTACGAATTTGCAATTCACTCAACAAAGTGTCAGGGCGATGCCACCGAAATCGTAAAAAGAGAGATGGAGGGTAAAGACCTCGTTGTCTGCTGCGGCGGTGACGGCACTCTCAACGAAACCATAAACGGTGTTATCGATATGCCTCAGCGTGTCCCCATCGGCTATATCCCTGCAGGCACAACCAACGACCTTGCTTCTTCTCTCGGTCTTCCCACCACAATCAAAGAGGCCACCGATGTTATTATCGAGGGTCACACCAATGATTACGACATCGGCCTTTTCAATAACAGATGCTTCTGCTATGTCGCATCCTTCGGCGCTTTTGCAAGAAGCTCATACTCCACACCTCAGAAGCTCAAAAACAAATTCGGCCATGCCGCCTATGTTGCCGCAGCCATTCCTCAGGTTTTTGAGATTCACCCCACAAAAATGCGAATCGAATATGACGGCGGTGTTATCGAGGGCGAATTTGTTTTCGGTGCCGTTTCAAACTCTCTGTCTGTCGGCGGCTTCTTCAAGCTCCCCAAGGATAAGGTTAAATTCAACGACGGTGTCTTCGAAGTGCTCCTGGTCAAGAGTGCACCTATTTTACCCAACATTCTTCCCATTCTCAGCAAGGTGAGAAAGCAGCAGTATGACGGTAAGCAGATCATTATGTTCCAGACCAGAAAGCTCAAAATAACGGCTCCCGACGAAGCAGTGCCCTGGACCCTTGACGGTGAATTCGGCGGTAAGCATCATAATGTAATGATAAACATTCTTGAAAGAGCCGTTGAAATCTACTCACCCGAAAATCCCCTGTTCATTCCCCGACCCGAGCCTCAGGCAGAACCTGAAGCTATTACCGAAAAAAAGCCCGAAAACAAATTCTTTAAGAAAAAGAACAAGGCTGAGTCCGTTAAGGCTGACGAAACCGAGTCAGCTCAGGCTGAAGAAATCTGCGAGGATACCGTAGAGGTATAAATCAGTTTATAATAATCCGCCGTATGCCCATAGAGCATACGGCGGATGTTTTTGTATAAAAAATTATTTCCCGATTATCTTTTTCAAAGCAGCTTTATTGCCCTTCTCCGCTGCTGCTTTATAGTAGCAAAGTGCTTCTTCATAGTTTTTTTCCGTCCCCAAGCCCTTTTCATAACATTCAGCTAACATCATTTCCGAAACTTCGTTTTTATAATTCTCCTCTGATTTAAAGTACCATTGAAAAGCCAGGTTGTAATTTTTTTCTGTTCCCAAACCGTTGAAATAACAGTTTGCTAAAGCACGCATCGCTAAAGCATCTCCGCCTGTCTCTACGCACTTCTTATACCACTTGAACGCTTTGTCAAAATTTTTCTTTTCATCAAAAAGCAATTTAGCCAATTCTTGCATAGAAAAAACATTTCCTTGCAAAGCAGCCTTTTCATACAAGGTAATAGCCTCGTCTATATTTTTTTCCACATATAAACCGTGTTTGCAAAAGTAAGCAAGTTTATTCTGCGCTTCTGCCAGAGACTGCATTGCCGACTTTTTATACCATCTTATACTGGTTGTTTCGGATTTTTCGATTCCGCGGCCATACAAATAACTTTCTGCCAAATAATACTGAGCATGTGCTTCACCCAATATTGCGGCCTGTTCAAAAAGCTCAAAAGATTTTTCGTAATCATGTCTGTCATAGCTCTCTTTAGCTTTTAAGTATAATTCTTTTCCGGTGTCTGCTTCGGTCTCATTCTCGGTATTAGATTTATTCTGACTGAAAGCTGTAGTCTTTTCTGCCACTGTTAACTTTTCGTTTTTACACGAAAAAATGATTTTTGACTCTGCCAAGGCTTCTAAAAATTTATTTTCATCGCTATATCCGGAATAATAAATAGCCTGAAGAGTATTAAGCTGCATTTGCATGCCAAGAGAGAGTTCAAACTCTTCGAGATAAACGACAAGAACCGGCTTGTTTTTATCAATGGCAAAGTTAATTTCTCTTTTACAGTTCTGTGAAACAACAGAGCTTTCAGAAATAAAGGCTATTACACAGCCACAGGAGAAAAGATGCTCCGCTATATATTCGGGCCATTCCGAGCCTGCTTCTATGCCTGCATCATACCATACACGGAACCCTTTTTCCTGAAGGTCTTCAATTATTGGGATAACCTTTTCTGTATCCTTATGAGAATAACTGATAAAAACAAAAGGCTCTTTGCCTTCATAAACTCTTTTAACACTCATATCTATTCTTTTCAATCCTTTTCTTTATACGGTTGATTATAAACAACAAAGCATGCTTCTATATTATAATTAAAACAGATGTGCTTAAACGAAAACTCAAACTTAAACACATCTGTTTTTGTTTTACCTTAAAGGTCTTCTTTTAATGCAACAGCCATGCTTAGTTGTTTCTTATTCTGTTGCTTCTGTTTCTTCTCCTGCCTCGGGAGCGGTAAGCTTCTCGATGAGAGCTGTGATGAAGTTTTTGAGAGCCTCAAAGAAAGCCTTGATGTCTTCAGCATAGGTTTCTATAAAAGCTGTAAATTTGTTGTTCATCATGATTACCTCCATATTAAATATAGGTTATACTTTAACCATCTCCATTTTATAACAAAAAACTGTTAATGTCAACATAAGTTTAATCTTTTGTTAACAAAGTCTGCTCCTGAGCAAGCCTCTTAAATCTGATATGCTTGGTTATATATATAATGATAAGAGGTATATCTGCAAAAAGCCAGGCAGCAGGGCCTGCATAACAGACCGCATCAAAGCCTAAAAGCGGTGTAAAAATAAAGGCAACGGAAAGTCTGCCGAAAAGCTCACCGATACCTGCAACGGAATTTGCATAGGTAAAGCCGAGCCCCTGAAGAGTATTGCGCATAACAAAGAGCACCGCCACGAGACTGTAGCACTGAGCAATGGCAAGAATATATCTTTTTGCCGCCGCCATAATATCCGGGTTTATTTCGGTCATAAAAACAGACACCATAGGCTCACCTATAGCATAGAGAGTGATGCTCATCACAACAGAAACAGCAAGATCAAGCATAAATATCTTTTTTACCGACCGTGTTATTCTGCCGTAATTTTTCGCACCGTAATTCTGCCCCACAAAGGTCTGAGTAGCAACGCCGAGACCTGACATCGGGATATTGGTAAGTCCCTCTACTCTGCCGGCGGCGGTAAAGCCCGCAATAACATCTGTGCCGAAGGAGTTGACAACACTCTGCAGACTCATAGAGCCTATTGAGGTTATGGTAAACTGAAGCGACACCGGGATACCGAGCTTAATCTGTTTAAGAGAAGTCTTGAAATCAAGCCTCAGGTCTTTGAGAGTGATATTTACCTCTTTGTTGTATTTTATTACATAAATCCCGTTAAAAAGAGCGGCACACATATGAGAAATAAGGGTTGCCGCAGCTGCGCCCTCAACTCCCCAGCCGAAATCCTTTACGAAAAGCATATCGAGCAGGAAATTAATAACAACCGTAGCCGAGAAGAAATAAAGAGGCTTTTTGCTTTCTCCCACACTTCTTGAAATTGCGGTAAAGTTATTGGAAAGCATCTGGAACGGAATTCCGTAATACAGAATATTGACATAGGATGCTGAAAGCCCGAGTATTTCCTCAGGAGTACCGATAAGGCGGAGCAAAGGACCTGAGAGGATGTGCGCAACCGCCGAAATAAAAAGACCGATGCAAAAAGCGAGTGCTATACTGTTACCGGCATAGTGAGACACCTTCTTTCTGTCCTTCGCACCGTAAGCGTGAGCAACGGGAATGGAAAATCCGCTTGTAAGGCCCAGAGCCGTGCCTACAATAAAAGAGCCTATCGCTCCCACTGAGCCCACTGCCGCAAGAGCGTACTCGTTGACATATCTGCCCACGATTATGTTATCCACCAGAGAATAGTTATATTGCAGCATTGAAGAAGCCATAATGGGCAAAGCAAAAAGAACAATACTCTTTATGGGGCTTCCCTCAAGCATGGAACGGCTTTTTTTCATTCCCACACCTCCCTTTTTACAAATACGGAAAATATTATACTGCTTTAATCGTCGATGTCAATAAACTAAAAAGAAAAAATTATGCATAGCAGTCTGCTATTGCAATAATCGTCAACATATGATACAATAACGTGGATTTAAAGAAAGGAAGGCAACTTATTATGAAAGCATGTATTTACGGCGCAGGCTCTCTCGGTACGGTTCTCGGCGCATATATCACAAAAAACGGCGGCGAAATTGACCTTATTAACAGAAACAAGGCACACGTTGAAGCACTTAACAAAAACGGAGCAAAAATCACCGGCACTGTTGATATTACAGTCCCCGTCAAGGCTATAACACCCGATCAGATGACAGAAAAATACGATATCATTTTCCTTCTCACAAAGCAGCTTTTTAACGTGGAGGTTCTCGAAGGTCTTCGTGACTATATGAACGATGACTGCGTTGTATGTACTCTTCAGAACGGCATTCCCGAGCTTTCAGTTGCACAGGTTGTGGGCGAGGACAGAACCCTCGGCTGTACCGTGGCATGGGGCGCTACACTTCTGGAGCCCGGCGTAGTCGAGCTTACAAGCGAGCCCGATTCCCTTTCCTTCGGTCTCGGCTCCTTCACGGGAAAAACCGATGCACATTTTGACGAGGTGAAGAGACTGCTTGAGCTTATGTGCCCTGTAGAGGTTGAAGATAATTTCATCGGAGTACGCTGGTCAAAGCTTCTCATAAACGCAGCCTTCAGCGGAATGTCAACCGTAACCGGCGGCACCTTCGGCGAAGCGGCAGAAACAAAGTCCTCACGTCCGATTGTGCAAAAGATTATTCAGGAGTGTATTGACGTTGCAGAAAAAGCAAACATCAAAATAGCTCCCGTTCAGGGCAAAAACATCACCGCTCTTTTCGGCTATAAGACAGCTATCAAAAAGAAAATCTCCTTTATGCTCATCCCGCTCGGCATCAAGAAGCACCGTCTTTTAAAGGCAAGCATGCTTCAGGATATTGAGCACGGCAAAAAAACCGAGGTGGATTTCATCAACGGCATCGTTGTGGAATACGGTAAGAAATACTGCGTGCCCACACCCTATAACAAAAAGGTCGTTGAAATCGTTCACGGTATTGAAGAAGGAAAGTATAAGCCCTCCTTTGATAATGTAGAGCTTTTCTGACATAGCGATAAAATGTGCCGCTGTGCCTTTCGCACAGCGGTTTTTTCAATCCGTAACACAAAATTAATCCGACAAAAATTTTTATATTTTTTTGTAAAAAGGTATTGACTAATACGAAATGTTGTGATATTATAGTCAAGCATTCCGCGAGGCAAGACTCGCAGGCACAGAAAATGTGCTGGTGTAGCTCAGTTGGTAGAGCAGCTGATTTGTAATCAGCAGGTCGGGGGTTCGAGTCCGTCCACCAGCTCCATAATGTGGGTAGGTTCCCGAGTGGCCAAAGGGAGCAGACTGTAAATCTGCCGTCAACGACTTCGATGGTTCGAATCCATCCCTGCCCACCATTTAGAGTGTTCATTACGGATTCAAGTGATGAACACTCTATTTTTATTCGTTTCTTCATAGTATTTAATTTATGTATCGAGCAGGTTTTAGCCTGCTCTTTTTTGTTATGCCGTGAGATATTCAACGACCATACCCTGTCTCATATCCAATTTGAGGTTTTCTTATTCTGACGGGACTTAAATATTCCCTGCAAGGCGGGGATTTTTTATATCGGCTTCGTGTTGCGGGACAGTTGAATTTTTAAGTTGATTATGATAAAATATTGATGCTTGTTTCTAAAGAGATTATAAATTCAATAGGTTTTATCACCGCAGATAATATCAGGGAGGTTTCCTATGCAGTTTTTACAGACAATTATTTCTTATCTTGCAATAGCGGCAGCTTTTATTTCTTCACTTTTTTCATGGGGGGAAACGGCAATGATACCGTATACAAATGATTACAAGATTCCCGACAGTATTCCCGGATACAGTGTGATTTCTACCGAAGAGAAAACTGATTGGAAGGCAAAATGGATCTGGGACAAGGAAAACCTGAATGAGAAAAATGTCTGGATGTGCTTTAATAAAAAGGTAAGTCTTGATAAAATTCCCGAAGAACTTACTGCTTACATCTCAGCCGACTCGAAATACTGGCTTTACATAAACGGAAAAACCGTTGTTTTTGAGGGAAGCGTGAAACGAGGCCCTCAAAAGAACAGTGGCTATTACGACAGTATAGATATTGCACCATATCTTAATGTGGGTGAAAATTCAATTTGTGCTTTGGTGTGGTTCTGGG
>JAZSQD010000116.1:0-12156 GCA_045537815.1 Acutalibacteraceae bacterium
AGCTTTAAGGCTGCTCAGAAGGGCCAAGGGCCAAGGTCCGAGGTCCGAGACTCTGCTTGTAGTGAAACAAACAGTGAGGAATAAGGATATGAGATATACGGATTCCCATTAAAAAAGCTTGAAACTTGATGAAAATATAAAGTTGATTCTTGCGGCGCAGGTGTGGAAATATTTTAAGTGCGAGGTTGGGTGCGTCGGCCCTAGTCCCTAATCCCTAACCTCTCAAACGAATCGTCAAAATGCACAAAACTCACTGTAAAATTTGTGCAACATTTAGTCTACCAACCAAAAAGTTCAAAACTGCATTTTTTCCGTTGACGAAGTAAAGTTTTGTGGTATAATAAGTAGGAAATTGAAACAAAAATTTCTTTGTGTAGGAGTATCAGATATGTTTGTAAAAGATGTAAAAGTTCAGAATCAGGTAGGTCTTCATGCTCGCCCCGCAACCTTCTTCATCCAGAAGGCTAACGAATTCAAGTCATCAATCTGGGTTGAAAAGGAAGAAAGAAGAGTAAATGCCAAGAGCCTTCTCGGCGTTCTTTCACTCGGTATCATGGGCGGTACAGATATCCGCATCATCGCCGGCGGCCCCGATGAGGAGCAGGCTGTTGAAGAGCTTGTAAAGCTTGTTGAGTCAGGCTTCACAGAATAAGCTTCTGAATAAAAAAACATCTCCGCAGGCTTTGCGGAGAATTTTTTTGCCGTAAAAAAAGACACTGCATATCAAATGCGGTGTCTTTAACTCTATATACGCCACTAATGCCCGCAGGGCAACTAATCCCTAGTCCCTAGGTCCTAGTCCCTTCAAGTGACCACATTAACCGGCTTACCCTCAATAAAGCCCTTGATATTGGCCTTGAGAGTTTCCATAAGTCTTGAGCGTGATTCAAAGCTTGCCCATGCAAGGTGGGGAGTAATAATGCACTTGTCGGCCTTGAGAAGGGGATTGTCTGCTCTTGCTGGCTCAACAGAAAGTACGTCAACACCTGCACCTGCGATGATGCCCTCGTCGAGAGCGGTTTTAAGGTCTTCCTCGTTTATAACCGCACCTCTTGATGTGTTGATGAGGTAAGCGGTCTTCTTCATTTTCTTGAGGAATTCCATATTTACAAGCCCCTCTGTTTCTGCGTTGAGAGGGCAGTGGAGGGAAATAACGTCGCTGTTTGTGACAACCTCGTCAAGAGAAACAAAATCTACCGTGCCGAAGCCGTCGTAACTTCTTGTGTTGGGTGAGTAGGCGATAACCTTCATCTTAAAGCCGTTGGCAATCTGAGCCACGGCTGAGCCTATCTTGCCGAAGCCTACAATACCCATTGTTTTGCCTGCAAGCTCGGTGAGTGGAGTCTTCCAATAGCAGAAATGCTTGCTCTTTGTCCATTCGCCTTCTTTGACCGTGTCATTGTGAAGAGCAACATTGTTGGTTATTTCAAGCAGAAGCGCAAAAACAAGCTGAGAAACACCGTCCGTGCTGTAGGCGGGGATGTTTGAAGCCACAATGCCTCTTTCTCTTGCGTAGGCGGTATCAATCATATTAAAGCCCGTAGCAAGGGTAGAAATGTATTTAAGCTTTGGAAGCTGACTGAGAACCTCCTTGGTGAGGAGCTTTTTGTTGGTAATGATAACATCGGCATCCTTTGCTCTTTCAACAACCTCACACTGCTCAGAAGCCTGATGAATAACAACCTCGTCAAAGTAACCGTTGAGCCAATCCCAGGAAAGGTCACCGGGGTTTGCTTCGTAAGCGTCGAGAATAACAACCTTCATAATTTACCTCCGAAAGTAATATTTTAGTTATGATACCATATTTTTGCACTTTTGTCACTAAGGGAAGGGTAATATTGTTACCTTTATTCATTTTTTTTATAAAAAATACATAAATTGGTTGACTGTGAGCGGCTTTTGGGATAAAATAAGATTGGTATTGTCTGTAAACTTTGCTGAAAAGGAGACCGACGGGTGAAGAAAAAAACATCAAGCCGTTTCTTTCTCTTGGCGGCTGCTCTGAGCTTTGCTGTTGCCATAGCCCTTGTGGTGCTTTTGTGGTTTATATCAACTCAGGAATTTCTCGGGTGGTACTCCCGATATAACAGTACCCTTGAAAGCTATGAGCTGTGGATAGAAACTCACGGAGCAACGCTTATTACCGTTGTTATCATACTTGCCAATTATTTTATCAAGTCCTATCTTCCCTGGTTTCCTGTTTCATGCCTTTGTGTTGCAAGTGCGGTGATTTTTAAATGGTATATTGCCGCGGCAATAAATATTGTCGGTCTGATTATATTTTTTACCGTCAAATTCAAAAAAGGCAGAAAGCACGGCGGAGGCAAGGCGGAAAAGCTTCTTGAAAAATACCGTAAGCCCCACGACCTTATCGAAAGCGGAAAGATGGGCTCAAGAGCGATACTTTTCTTTGCAAGGCTTCTTCCCGGTGTGCCTTTAGGTGCGGTGAGTGTTTTTTACGGCTCAACAGAAATCACATACGGTCAGTATGTCGCGGTGTCTGTGGCAGGTATAATTTATAAGCTCTTTACCTACATCACCATCGGCAGACACGTTTTTGACCCTGCATCGGTCAGCTTTATAGGTCCTTTTATACCGCTCTTTATTATAATGGGCTTTGTGATGCTTTCCATAAGCGGAGTTTCTTATGCAACGAGAAAGAAAAACAGAAATAAATAAAATTAAGCGGAAAGGCAGATTGTTATGATTAACTTTAAGCAGATGAAAGAAAAACTTGAAAACAAGCTTCTTGACGGTGAGTTTGCCGTTGTTTACAAAAAGGAGGCTATTGCCGCACAGTATGCGAGATACCTTGAGGTTATGGAAGCTTTCAGCGAGCTTTTTGACAAAGAGGGTGAAAGAGAGGTAGCACTTTTCTCAGCCCCCGGCAGAAGTGAAATCGGCGGCAATCACACCGACCACAACCACGGTCTTGTTCTTGCGGCGGGTATCAGCCTTGATGCCATTGCCGTTGCATCAAAGAACGACGAGGGTATTATCAGAATCAAGTCAGCAGGCTATCCTATGGATACGGTAAACTGTGACGAGCTTCAGGTCAAGGAATGCGAAATGGGTAAGAGCCAGTCAATTATCAGAGGTATTACCGCACGCTTTAAGGAGCTTGGCTATAAGGTAGGCGGATTTGATGCAACAACAGCTTCTCAGGTGCTTTCAGGCTCAGGTCTTTCTTCCTCAGCCGCTTTTGAGGTGCTTGTGTGCACAATGCTCAGCCACCTTTATAACGACGGCAAGGTTGACCCCGTTGAGGTCGCTAAGATTTCACAGTATAGTGAAAATGTTTACTTTGGTAAGCCCTGCGGTCTTCTTGATCAGATGGCTTGCTCCGTCGGCGGCTTTGTTTCCATCGACTTTGAGGATACTTCAAAGCCCGTTGTAAATAAGATTGATTTTGACTTTGCTTCCTCAGGCTATTCACTTTGCATTATTGACACCAAGGGCAGTCACTCAGACCTTACAGATGACTATGCCGCAGTTCGCCGCGAAATGGAGATGGTTGCGGAATTCTTTGGCAAGAAGGTTTTAAGAGAGGTTTCAAAATCTGACGTTATCGCCAATGCAGGCGCAATCGCAAAGGCAGTCAGCGAAAGAGCGGTTATCAGAGCTCTTCATTACTACGGTGAAAACGAAAAGGTTGTTTTACAGGCAGAGGCTCTTGCTGCAAATGACTTTGAAAAGTTTAAGGAGCTTATTATTGCCAGCGGCTTCTCATCATATATGTATAATCAGAATGTTTACACTCAGAAGGCAGGTTCCGCACAGCCTCTTTCACTTGCTCTTTGCATCAGTGAGCAGATGCTTAAGGGTAAGGGTGCATGGAGAGTTCACGGCGGCGGCTTCGCAGGTACAATTCAGGCCTTCGTTCCTAACGGTGACGTAGAAGCTTATACCTCAGCCATGAAGTCAATTTTCGGCGACGATGCCGCATATGTTCTTTCAGTCAGACCCTTCGGCGGTGTAAGAATCGCCTGACAGGGCTTATGATTAATTAACAGACGGGAGGATTGTTATGAAACAGTTATCTAAAAGATTGTTATCTGTTTTTCTCTGCATGGTTTTGATTGCTTCCACTGCGGCTATGATGTTCCAGACAGAGGCGGCAGAGCAGGTTGCAAAGCTCAGCATAGTTTCAGTAACCAAGGACAGTGTAAGCCTTTCGTGGACAAAGGTTGACGATGCCCACGGATACCGTGTTTTCCGATATTTACTGACAGAGAAAAAATGGGAAGCAATAAAAACAACCACCTCATTAAGCTATGTTGATACAGAGGTCGAGAGTGCATCTGTCAGCTATTATACGGTCAGAGCCTATAAATATGTGAACTCAAAGGCGGTTTTCGGCAACAACTCAAACACCGTCAAGGCGATTGTGCCCCCGGGTAAGGTTACGGGGCTCAAGTTAACCTCCGCTGCCATGAATTCCGTCAGCCTTTCATGGAATAAGCAGAACGGTGCAACGGGATATGTTGTATATATTTATAATACCGCAACTCAGAAATATCAGAAAAAGGCAACCGTAACCACTAATTCCTGCACTCTGACCGGTCTTGAGTCGGGTAAGACATATTATGTAAGTGTCAAGGCCTATCTCAAGCACGTGACAACTGCATACGGCACCATGTCTTCTAATCTGAAGGTGTCAACAAAGGGCCCTCAGATACCTACAGAGCTTAAGGGTAAGGCTGACCCTGACAATAATGCGATTGCTCTCAATTGGAAGGGCTCGTCTGCAAATGAGGGATACCTGGTTTATTATTATAATTCAACTGCAGGTGAGTGGCAGAATCTCGGCTCTACCACCTCTACCTCCTTCACCGTAACAGGTATTTCTCAGACCTCCACCTATACCTATGCCATTGTCGCTTATGCCAAGGTATCGGGAAGAACAATCTATACGAATAAGAGCTCCGCTGCTGTGGTGTATTATAAGAGCAGAGAGGCTTCAGACAACAATTATTCGCAGGATATGGAAAAGAAGGGTATTTTCGGATACCTTTACGACCCTCAGGAAAAGTGCTTCTACACTGCTTCTGACCCCTGGCAGAGACTTGTCGGCTACAATGCGATATTTGACGTTTGCGCTCCCTTTACATTTATTGATTTTGATACGGTAAGACTTGACTTTGTCTATAAGAATAAGGACTGGCGTATTCAGCTGTGGAAGGGTCAGTACGGTCTTCTCTTTTACGGTGCTGAGGTAGGGGTTTATACCAAGCCTCAGGACAGAAAGCTTGCACATTACAACTGTGCTGCCGACGATGAGCTTCTTATGATGAAAATGGATTTTCTTCAGAAAAAGAAAACCTTTAACGGCGAAAACTGGGTGAACAAATTCTCAAGACCTTACGGCCAGTATTGGTGGTGCACGGGCTTTGTTCCCGGTAATCTTTTCGGTAATTTTGATAACCTCAAGCTTGATATGAGAATCACCGCTAAGGATAATGAGATGCTCAAGGGTATCACCTCAGCTCTGGAACAGAACAGCATAAAATACAGAGTCAAGGATCTTGATATCTATTTCACTTATGAATAAGCATACGGGCTGTCGGTTACGACGGCCCTTTTAACGTGTTAAAATAAAAGGCTTTTTTCCCTTGATTTACTTGATTTTTGCTTTTCATACTGTTATAATATTTTATCAGTGTAAAATTAACATACCGGGAGGTTAAACATATGATTCGTACAGAAATTGCAAAGCTTTACGAAAATGCCGGACAGTACACAGAAGGTAAGGTTACCGTTGCGGGCTGGATCAGAACAAACCGTGACTCAAAGGTGTTAGGATTTATGGAGCTTAACGACGGCAGCTGCTTCAAGGGTGTACAGGTTGTTTTTGAAAAGGAAAAAATCGATAACTTTGCCGAGGTTGCAAAGTATAATGTAGGTGCGGCAGTTATCGTTGAGGGTGACCTTATTCTCACACCCGAGGCTAAGCAGCCCTTTGAAATAAATGCAACAAAGGTTACTCTTGAAGGTGCATCGGCACCCGAATATCCCTTACAGAAAAAGAGACACTCACTTGAGTATCTGCGCACAATCGCTCACTTGAGACCCCGCACAAATATCTATTCCGCATCCTTCAGAGTGCGCTCCGTTGCCGCTCAGGCAATTCACCGCTTCTTTGAAAGCCGCGGCTTCATCTATGCACACACACCCCTCATTTCCTGCTCAGACTGTGAGGGCGCAGGTGAAATGTTCAGAGTTACCACTCTTGATATGGAAAATCCCCCCAGAACAGAGGACGGTGCAATTGATTACAGCGAGGATTTCTTCGGCAAGAGCGCATTCCTTACCGTTTCAGGTCAGCTTCAGGGTGAAATTATGGCTCAGGCATTCGGCAAGATTTATACCTTCGGCCCCACCTTCAGAGCTGAAAAGAGCTATACTCAGCGTCACGCGGCAGAATTCTGGATGATTGAGCCTGAAATTGCTTTTGCAGACCTCAGCGACGATATGGAGCTTGCTGAAAGTATGATAAAGTTCGTTATCAACTATGTTCTTGAGCACTGTAAGCAGGATATCGAATTTCTCAATCAGTTTGTTGACAAGGGACTTATCGAAAGACTCAACGCCGTTGCTTCTTCAGACTTTGCAAGAGTTACCTATACCGATGCAGTCAAGATTCTTGAAGAAAACAACGATAAGTTTGAATTCAAGGCTTATTGGGGCTGTGACCTTCAGACAGAGGATGAGCGCTTCCTTACAGAGCAGATTTTCAAAAAGCCTGTTTTCGTTACAGATTATCCCAAGGAAATCAAGGCCTTCTATATGCGCCTGAATGATGACGGAAAGACTGTTGCTGCCTGTGACCTTCTTGTTATGGGCATCGGCGAAATCGTCGGCGGAAGTCAGAGAGAGGAAAGATACGACGTTCTTCTTGAAAGAATCAAGGAGCTCGGTCTGAGCGAAGAGGACTATTGGTGGTATCTTGATCTTCGTAAATACGGCGGCACCAAGCACGCAGGCTTCGGCCTCGGCTTTGAAAGACTCGTAATGTACCTTACAGGTATTTCAAACATCAGAGATGTGCTTCCCTTCCCCAGAACAACAGGCTCAGCAGATTTCTAATGCAATAACTAAAGGAGGACAAATTATGTCAGCACTTAAAGATTACTCAAAAGAAAAGCTCCTCTTTTTAAAAGAAGAACTGGAAAGTCAGTATGAGGACTACAAGGCTCAGGGCCTCAAGCTTGATATGTCAAGAGGAAAGCCCGGCTCAGATCAGCTTGCAGTTTCCAACGCACTTCTCGATGCCGTAACATCAAGAGACTGGGAAGACGATGCAAGCAACCACAGCCTTGAATACAGAAACTACGGTCTTCTTACAGGTATCATCGAATGCAAAGAGATTTTTGCCAAGCTTCTTAAGGTGTCTGTGAATAATGTCATCGTCTGCGGTAACTCAAGCCTCAATATGATGTTTGACTATATTACCCAGTGTATGCTCACCGGCTCAGGCGGGAAGCCCTGGAAGGATCAGCAGGATATAAAATTTCTTTGCCCTTCACCCGGCTATGACAGACACTTTGCAATTTGCGAATATTACGGCATTAAGCTTATTCCCGTTGATATGACCGCTACAGGCCCCGATATGGATGCAGTAGAGGAGCTTGTTAAGGATCCCGCCGTTAAGGGTATGTTCTGCGTTCCCAAGTATTCTAACCCCACAGGTATCACCTATACCCCCGAGGTTGTTGACAGAATCGCAGCCATGACTCCTGCGGCTGACGACTTCAGAATTATCTGGGATAACGCTTATATCATCCACGACCTTGAGGAACACGGCGAAAAGCTCGACAACATTTTTGATGTGCTTAAGAAGTATGGTCACGAGGATATGGTAATTGAGTTTACGTCAACCTCAAAAATCAGCTTCCCCGGTGCAGGTGTTGCCGTTCTCGCCGCATCTGACAGAAATATCGAAATGATTAAGAGCCGTATGTCAATTCAGACAATCGGTTACGATAAGCTCAATCAGTTCAGACACGTCAAGTTCTATAAGGATGTTGCAGGCATCAAGAATCATATGAAGCTTCACAGAAACATCCTTGCTCCCAAGTTCAAGGCAGTTATCAACGAGTTTGAAAACAGTCTCGGTAAATACGGTGTAGCAACCTGGACAAAACCCAAGGGCGGCTACTTTATCTCCCTTGACGTTATGGAAGGCACCGCAAAGCGTGTATATCAGCTTTGTAAGGAAGGCGGCGTTACACTTACAACCGTCGGTGCAACCTTCCCTTACGGTCATGACCCCAAGGACAGAAACATCAGAATTGCTCCCTCATATCCTCCCGTTGACGAGCTTATGACAGCAACAAAGCTTCTTTGCATCTGCGTTAAGCTTGCTGCAATAGAAAAGCTTCTCGCGGAAATGGAATAAAAAATCAAGTACACCTCGTCTGAGGTGTACTTTTTTCATATTATTGAGGCTTCATCAGCCCTTGAGAATAATGCCGAGAATTTAACCTGCATTTTGTCCGGAAGAGCATTGAGAATTCTCAGAAGCGGATTGCGGTTGATATTATAAATGTATTTCGGGTGTCTGCTTTCGAGAGCGTCAAGCACTAAATCTGCAATTCTTTCGGCAGGAACATTTTTTGACTCTACGCTGTCAACGATTTTTCCGAATTTTTCTGCATTGCATTTATATATCCTGGTGTTTTCAACAAAGCGGCTGATAGCCTGGGTTGAAGCGTTGAGAAGTCCTGTGTTTACCGCACCGGGACGAATAATGCTTACGGGTATGCCTAAAAGGTTGGTTTCCATACGGAGCGAGAAGGCATATTTTTCAAGTACGGACTTGGTAATGCCGTAAATACCGTTGAAGGGGAGAGGGTCGAGAGGAGCAAGCTCACTTGAGGTGATAACGATACGGCTACCCTTCTGAAGCATAGGTGCAAAAATCTTATTCACACGGAAAACACCGAAAAAGTTGATGTCAAAGATGCGGATAAATCTTTCCTCGCTCATTTCGATAAGAGAATCCATATCGTAAATGCCTGCAGTATGTACTATCGCATCAAGCACGGGTGCGATCTCGCGGATTTTCTCCATAACTGCAATAATGGATTCTGTATCGGTAACGTCACAGTTGAAGAAATTGAGTCCGTCGATTTTTTCAGCCTCTTTGTAATCTATACCGAAAACACGGTAGCCCTTAGCAATAAGACTTTTGGTTATTGCACTGCCCATACCGCCCGTTGCGCCTGTAACAAGAATGTTTTTCATGTTTATATTTGTAATCCTACACATTATATCACTGCGGGAAATTACTGTCAAGAAAACAGCACTCCGATTATCTTCGAAGTGCTGCAGTTTTTTTATCTGCTTGTTTTTGGTTCGTTTGTTCTTCCTAGGAGATAATCAACGGAAACATCATAGAAATCAGCGAGCTTGATAAGAATTGCTGTAGGTATGTCGTGCTCTCCTGTTTCGTATTTGGAATATCCTGTCTGGCTCATACCCAAATAATTAGCGATTTCTGTTTGATTCATATCTTTATCTTCTCTTAAATCCCGTATTCTGTTATACATAATATCACCTCTAAACAGATATTAGTTTAACCTGAAACAGGTTATTGACTTTTAATCCGAAACGGGTTAAAATATTACCTGCAATTATTTTTGGTATAGTTGGTGATAATATGATTTGTTCTTTTTTCGGGCACAGTAAAGTGCCTGAAGGGCTCGGCGAATTGCTCGAAGAAGAAATCAGGGATGTTATAGAATGCTTTGATTCCGATATGATTTTTTACGTTGGTGATAAAGGTCAGTTTGACCGTTTGGTTCAGATGTCCTTCGCTAGGGTGGCGCGTATAATCCGAACCCGCCCAAAAGCGTGAACTTTCGCGGCTTTTCGGCGTTTCGGTCTTGAAAGGCGCCAAGCCTGTCATCAACCTCAACATCCAAAAATCTCACAAAAATTCGCACTTTTGGGTCGAAGATTTTTTACGTAGCGAATTTTTGTCGAGACAAGACACAAAACGCAGTAAATCCTTACGGATTTACGAGTATTTTAACGAAGTATTGGCGAAAATCCGCTCGTAAAAAACGGATTCGGATTTATACGCGCCACCCTAAGCTAAGAGAAGAATACCCTGAAATAAAGGTATATGTTGTTCTTGATTATATCCCTCTGAATAAGGATAATTATTTTAACCTGCCTACGGTTTTGCCCGACGGCTTTGAGCGTGTTCCCGAGCGTTTCGCTATGTCTTACAGAAACAAGTGGATGATAGATGAATGCGACATAGCATTGGTTTATTATAACGGTGTAACGGGCAACACAAGAAAACACATTGATATGCTGAAAAGAAGAGGAAAATCATTTATAAATATTGCCGATATGATGGCAGAAAAACTTGACAATCCACCTGACTTATGCTAAAATCTAACGGATATTTGATTTGGCAGTGATAAAGAGGAGTAACACATCCTTCCTTTGCAGAGAGAAGACGGTCGGTGCAAGTCTTTAAGCGAAAATGTGTGAAGGTAGCTTTTGAGCCTCGGGAAGAAAGATTATTCGATTAGACCCCGACGTATGTCTGCGTTAAGGATATTGAGTGCGGAGAGCTGCTCTCCGAATTCAGGTGGTACCACGAGCAAAAGCCTCGTCCTGAAATTTCAGGACGGGTTTTATTTTTTATATAATTATTTCGGTAAGCGGAACAGATTTTCCGGATTGTCATTCTCTCGGCTCCCTTGAAAGGGGAGCTGTCACGAAGTGACTGAGGGGTCCGAATTCCGAATTCCGAATTTTCAAGAACGGAGTGAAAACTATGGCAAAAGAACTTGCAACAAAGTACGATCCCAAAGACGTTGAAGACCGTATTTACAAATCATGGCTTGACGGCAACTACTTCCACGCTGAGGTAGACACCGAAAAGAAGCCCTACACAATCGTAATCCCGCCCCCAAACATCACAGGTCAGCTTCATAAGGGTCACGCCCTTGACAACACCCTTCAGGATATTCTTATCCGTTACAGAAGAATGCAGGGCTATGACACCCTCTGGCTTCCCGGTACAGACCACGCTTCAATTGCTACAGAGGCTAAGATTGTTGAAGCGATGAAGGCTGAAGGTATTACAAAGGAAGACATCGGCAGAGAAGGCTTCCTTGAAAGAGCCTGGGAGTGGAAGGCTCAGTACGGCGGCAGAATTATTGAACAGCTTAAGAAGCTCGGCTCATCCTGCGACTGGGAAAGAGAGAGATTTACCCTTGACGAGGGCTGCTCAAAGGCCGTTAAAGAGGTTTTCGTTGAGCTTTATGAAAAGGGACTTATTTACCGCGGTGAAAGAATCATCAACTGGTGCACTCACTGTAAGACATCAATTTCCGACGCTGAGGTTGAATACGAAGAAAAGGACGGCAACTTCTGGCACTTCGCATATCCCTTCGCAGACGGAAGCGGCAGCATCATTGTCGCTACAACCCGTCCCGAAACAATCCCCGGTGATACAGGTATCGCAGTTCACCCTGACGACGAAAGATATAAGGATGTAATCGGCAAGACCGTAATTATGCCTGTTATCGGCAGAGAAATCCCCATCGTTGCAGATACCTATGCAAAGATGGATAAGGGTACAGGTGCGGTTAAAATCACACCTGCTCACGACCCCAACGACTTTGAGGTTGGTCTTCGCTGCAATCTTCCCGTGCTTGACGTTATGACCGACGACGGCTATATGAACGAAAAAGCAGGCAAGTATGCAGGTATGAACCTTATGGAATGCCGCAAGGCTATCGTTGCCGACCTTACAGAGGCAGGCGCACTTGTCAAGATTGAGCCCACAAAGCACGAGGTAGGCACCTGCTACCGTTGTCATACTGCAGTTGAGCCCAAGGTTTCAAAGCAGTGGTTTGTTAAGATGGAGCCCCTTGCAAAGCCTGCAATCAAGGTTGTACGTGACGGCGAGGTTAAGTTTATCCCCGAGCGTTTCGATAAAATCTACTTTAACTGGATGGAAAACATCCGTGACTGGTGTATTTCACGTCAGCTCTGGTGGGGTCACAGAATTCCCGCATGGTACTGTGCTGACTGCGGTGAAATCACAGTAAGCAAGGGTGAGCCCACAGAATGCTGTAAGTGCGGCAGTAAGAATATCGAGCAGGACCCGGATACACTTGATACATGGTT
>JAZSQD010000084.1:0-15220 GCA_045537815.1 Acutalibacteraceae bacterium
AGAAAGAGTTGTCTATCTTAACAAAGCGTGCATTGATTCTATCACATCATATCTTCAGGTTCGTCCCCACGACAGAGTTGCAGTATCTGATAAAGATGCATTGTTTTTAAGCAGATTGAACAAGCGTATCGGAAGACAGGCTGTTCAGCTTATGGTTTATCATTACCTTGAGAAAATCGGTCTCAACGGTCAGCATTATTCGGTACATAAACTCAGGCACACAGCCGCAACTCTTATGTATCAGCACGGTCAGGCTGATTTGCTGGTAATTAAGGAGGTCTTAGGTCATGAAAACCTGTCTACGACAGAAATTTACACTCATGTTGAAGACAGGAAGGTACGTCAGGCCGTTGAAAATAATCCCCTTTCAAAGGAAAAATCAAAAACTGAATAAATCGGCAAAGGATGAAACGGTTACATAGTCAATAACAACAGATAAAAGCATGATAATAACCGAAAACACATAACGTGCAATGTTTTCATTTATTCCGTATGCTCTGTCTTTATCTTTTCTTTTGATTGAATTTACAGTATGATAACCCGTTTTCATAATTAAAATAACAGAAAGAATATAAAACAGTTTGCCCGGAAACAATATCAGGAAAGCATATTCAATGCCTATCAGTCTGTAAGTTGAATAAATATGTAAAACCAGAATTGTTAAACCTGATATTCTTAAACAGGATAATATAGTTATAACAACATCACCGATTATACTTGTCGACGATAAAATAACAACCATGTGAAAAAATAAATAAGGTAAAAGCAAATCGGCAAATGAAACCGGTTTGCTTTTTGATTTTAACATATTAAAATATTTTATAAATTCATCACCGATTACCGAGTCAATTTGTTCGCTGAAAAAAACATAAAACAGTATCGATAAAAATACTGAAACAGTAAGAATTCCGGTCACAAAATACAGAGAATTAGTATCATTCAGATTTTTTTTGAACTTATTTTCAGATAAAAAAACTGCATTAACTTTCAACCTTAACTCCCCTTTTATCTTTTTTGCTTTTTACGTGTGTTAACCGATACAATTCCGCCCAATGCCGAAAACAGCAAAAGAGAAACGAGGGTTATTATCAGCCTTGAATCAAATAAAAAAGTGTTAATCGCAAGTGCTGTAATCACTAGAATAAGAATAAACGGTAAGTTATATATTATTCCGATGACAATACCGTTTTTTCTGAATTTTCTGCCGCTATAATACCCGCTGACAAACACCGAGAAGCACAACAAGGTCAATATCATAAAGTAATTTGAATCAATATTACTGCCCGCCATAAACATAACAAGACAAAGTACTGCACATACCAATAAATTAAAAGATGTGTTTATCAGCAGGTGTATTATAATCCTATTTGTGATATTATCAGCTTTAACACGGCTGTTTTTAGTATAAACTTTATTCATAAAAAAGCACTCCTCATATCATCTGTTAAATGATATGAGGAGTTGAAATCAATTATTCTTTTCCCAATCGGGATCATTCTTTGATTTACCTTTTTTCTTGGACTCAGCCTTTTCGACCTTAGCTTTTTCAGCTGCTTCCTTAGCTGCCGCTCTCTGAGCTGCAAGTCTTTCGTTAGCGCTGTTGTTTTGTTGAACAGCCCAACGGGTAATTGTCATCTTGTTTCTGTCTGCGCCGGTTTCTATGATAAGATTTTCTTCCTTAACAGTAACAACTCTGCCGCAGATACCGCCGATTGTAGTTATTTCATCACCGACTTCAACAGCATTACGCATTTCCTGCTCCTGCTGCTGTCTCTTCTTCTGAGGACGAATGGAAGTAAAATACATTAAACCAAACATGAGAACCATTATGATAATAAATGACATGCTTCCGCCTTCACCAAACATTTTAACACCTCCGTTTACAAACTTTACATAGGATTATATCATAACAAAAATAATTTATCAAGAGAATTCACTATATTTATTCCTATTATATTCTTTTATCAAGCAGATCAACATATTTCTCTTTAAATTCATTGAATGTATCTTCATCAAGTGAAGTTCTGATTTTTTCCATAAGATTATTATAGAAATAAAGATTGTGTAATACACAAAGTCTCATAGCGAGGATTTCTTTACACTTAAATAAGTGCCTTATATATGCCCTTGAAAAGCTTCTGCAAGTAGGACAATCACATTCAGCGTCAATCGGAGATGTGTCTTTTTCATATTTGGCGTTATTTATGTTGATTATACCCGACCATGTATTAAGATGGCCGTGTCTGGCATTTCTGCTGGGCATGACACAGTCAAATAAATCGACACCTCTGCTTACTCCCTCAATAATATTACCCGGTGTGCCGACGCCCATAAGATAACGCGGTTTATCCTTTGGCATATAAGGCTCAACCGCTGAAATGATTCTGTACATATCTTCTTTAGGCTCGCCTACTGCCAGTCCGCCGATAGCAAAGCCGTCAAGATCAAGCCTGGTTATTTCTTTCATGTTTTCAATTCTCAGATCATCAAAGGTGCACCCCTGATTTATTCCGAAAAGCATCTGATTTTTGTTGATTGTACCGGGCAGTGAATTTAGACGGTCCATTTCACATTTGCATCTTTTAAGCCACCGCACAGTACGTTCACAGGATTTTTTTGCATATTCATATTTTGCAGGGTTTTCTACGCACTCATCAAAAGCCATAGCGATTGTAGAGCCGAGATTGGATTGAATCTGCATACTTTCTTCGGGGCCCATAAATATTCTTCTGCCGTCAACGTGAGAAGCAAAGGTAACGCCTTCTTCGCTGATTTTGCGTAATCCCGAAAGAGAAAAAACCTGAAAGCCGCCGCTGTCTGTGAGAATAGGTCTATCCCATTTTGTGAATTCATGAAGTCCCCCGAGCTCTGCAATAAGCTTATCGCCGGGACGGACATGTAAATGATATGTATTTGACAGCATTACCTGACAATTTATTTCCTTAAGATCAAGGGATGAAAGTCCGCCCTTGATAGCTCCGCAAGTGGCTACATTCATAAAGGCAGGGGTCTGAACCGTACCGTGAACGGTATTGAATTCACACCTTCTTGCATTTCCTTGAGTTTTAATAAGCTTTAACATAAATACTCACCTCAGAAATACGGCATCGCCGAATGAGAAAAACCTGTATTTTTCTTCAACTGCCGTTTTATAAAATGACATAGTATTTTCATAACCGCAAAAAGCACTGACGAGCATAATCAAGGTGCTTTCGGGCAGATGAAAATTTGTAATAAGCGCATCAATGCACTTGAATTTATATCCGGGATAAATAAAGATATCTGTCCAGCCTGATGCTTCTTCAATTTTACCGTTAAAGGTAGCAACTGATTCTAGCGTCCTGCAGCTTGTTGTGCCGACGGCAACAACCCTGCCGCCGTTCTGTTTTGTCTCGTTTATCAGTTTTGCTGTTTCATCAGGTAACCAATAGTGCTCTGAATGCATAATATGTTGTGAAATATCATCAGCTTTTACAGGTCTGAATGTACCGAGTCCGACGTGAAGTGTTACAAAACCGATGGAGACACCTTTATTTCTTATTTTTTCCATTAACTCATCGGTGAAATGCAGACCCGCTGTGGGAGCTGCGGCTGAACCCATATTACGTGAATATACAGTCTGATACCTTTCAGCATCCTCAAGCTTTTCAGTTATATATGGCGGAAGTGGCATCTGACCGATTTTATCAATCACCTCAAAGAAGTTTCCATCATATGTGAATTTTGCAAGTCTGTTGCCGCCTTCAAGAATATCAATTATCTCAGCTTTTAATATACCGTCACCAAAAGAAAATTTAGTTCCGATTTTAGCTCTTTTGCCCGGACCCGTTATAGTTTCCCATACATCGTCTCCGTTGTTTTTTAAAAGCAGAAACTCGACCTTTGCCCCGGTGTCTTCCTTAACGCCGTACATTCTTGCCGGAAGAACTCTGGTATCGTTGAGAATAAGACAATCCCCTGCTCTGAGCTCATCAACAATATCAAAGAAATGTTTGTGCTCAATATTTCCGTTGGTTTTATCTACTGTCATTAATCTTGAATGATCACGGGGCTCTGTCGGGTGCTGTGCAATCAGTTCTTTGGGCAAATCGTAGAAGAAATCAGATTTATTCATTTTATGTCCTTTCAATTGTATCGAAAAAATTATCGCTTTAAAGCAAAAAAAATACTAAAATAAATTGACATCGATTACAATAAGTGATAGTATATAAATATTATTTTCCATTATAGTGCATATTGCCGAATATATCAACAGTTTTATGCAAAATAAGATGAAAAAATAATCAAAATCTGAGGTGTTTATTTATGAAAAAATACAAAGTTGGAATTATCGGTGCAACAGGTATGGTAGGCCAGCGATTCGCTACTATACTTGACAATCATCCCTGGTTTGAGGTTGTTACCCTCGCCGCAAGCGGACGTTCTGCAGGTAAGACCTATAAAGAAGCGGTAGGAAACAGATGGAGAATTGCAAAAGAAATGCCAGCTTCCATGGAAAGCATAATCATTAAAGACGCAACTGCTGATATTGAAGAAATAGCATCATCGGTTGATTTTGTATTTTGCGCAGTTGATATGAAAAAGGATGAAATCAAAGCTCTTGAAGAAGCATACGCAAAATATGAGTGTCCTGTTGTTTCAAATAACAGTGCTCACAGAGGCACCCCTGATGTCCCGATGGTAATTCCTGAAATCAACGCAGACCACATTAAGGTGATTGACGATCAGCGAAAAAGACTCGGTACAAAACGCGGTTTTGTTGCAGTAAAATCTAATTGCTCATTGCAGAGCTATGTGCCTGCTATATTCCCTCTTGATAATAAATTCGGTGTGAAGGAGGTTCTTGTTTGTACTTATCAGGCTATTTCAGGTGCAGGTAAAACATTTGAAAGCTGGCCTGAAATGGTTGACAATGTTATTCCTTATATCGGCGGAGAGGAAGAAAAGAGTGAGCAGGAGCCCCTCAAAATCTGGGGTAAGGTTGAGAACGGCGTAATTAAAAATGCCACCTCCCCTGCTTTTACCGCTCAGTGTATCAGAGTTCCCGTTTCTGACGGTCATATGGGTGCCGTATTTATGAGATTTGAAGACGGCAAAAAGCCTTCAAAAGATGAAATTATAAATGTTTGGGAAAGCTTTTCAGGCAGAGCTCAGGAGCTTGAGCTTCCTTCTGCTCCCAAAAAGTTTCTGCATTATTTTACTGAAGACAATATGCCTCAGACAAAATTAAACCGTGACAATGAAAACGGCATGGCAGTATCAATCGGCAGACTCAGAGAAGACTCACAGTATGATTACAAGTTTGTCTGTCTTTCACACAATACCTTGCGCGGAGCTGCAGGCGGTGCTGTACTTCTTGCCGAGCTTCTTTGCGCCGAGGGCTATATGGATTAAGGAGGTAATTCTTTGAAGCCTATCTTTATCGGCAGCGGTGTTGCGATAATAACACCCTTCGGAAAGGACGGGAAAATAGATTACAAACTTTTTTCAAAGCTTATAGAATTTCAAATTTCAAATAACACAGATGCTATTATTGTTTGCGGAACTACAGGTGAGGGATCTACCCTGACAACGTCAGAGCGCCTGAGGCTGTTTTCCGTGGCTGTTGAACAAGTATCAGGCAGAGTGCCTGTAATCGCGGGAACAGGCAGTAATAGCACTTCTTTTTCAAAAGAGCTTATGCGTGATGCTGAAAAAGTCGGCATTGATGCTCATTTATCAGTCACTCCGTATTATAACAAGGCATCGCAAAAAGGCGTAATAAAACACTTTTACACTCTGGCTGACTGCGCCGAGAGACCGGTTTTGATTTATAATGTTCCTACAAGAACAGGAGTCAACATAAAGCCTGAAACCTATTCAATACTTAGCGAGCACGATAATATTATTGCAGTCAAGGAAGCTGATGCAGATATTTCTAAGCTGCAGAAATCTATTGCTCTTTGTGAGGGTAAATTAGATTTTTACTCAGGCAACGATGATTTAACTGTTATTTCATGTTATTTAGGCTGCAAAGGTGTCGTATCGGTTCTTTCAAACGTTTTACCGGGTTATACACACCAAATGACATTAGCGGCAGTGAGCGGAAAGATTGATAAAGCGAATTCAATGCAAAAAAAAGTATTACCCTTGACTGATGCATTATTCTCTGATGTAAATCCCATACCTGTCAAATATATCATCAGTCAGATAATAAATACTAATCTCGGCTACAGACTTCCGTTATGTTACCCGGAGGACAGCTGCATAAAACAGCTGAATAAAGCAGTTGAAAATTACAGAGAATACATTATTAAGGAGTTTTATGGTTTTTAGTTAATTGAGTGCCTTAACTATAAACACCTGTTAAGGTGCTCAAACGTATTAATATACATTATTTTCATAAATATATTGCATATTGATACAGATTAATGTATAATACTTAAAATATATTTTAAAAGGAGGCTTTTTTGTGGACAAGGAAAGAATTATTGATATGCATATTCACTCGGATAATTCTCCCGACGGTAACCATTCTCCGATGTTTATATGCGAGCAAGCAGTCGACAAAGGCCTCAGAGCCGTTGCAATCACCGATCACTGCGAAATAGACAGTTATTTTGAGCGAAGATTCAACAGTTCAATTTTTCACTCGTATTTTGAGACAAATAAAGCCAGAACCGCGTTTGAAGGTCAGATACTTGTTCTTGCAGGAATTGAACTCGGTCAACCTCTTTATGATGCGGAGTTAACCGAAAAGATTCTGAATACTTATTCTTTTGATGTGGTTCTCGGAAGTATTCATAAGCCTAAAGGTATGGGCTGTGACATCAAAGAGATTGATTATACTAAAATCGATGTTTATGAATTTATGACAAACTACTTCCAAGAGCTTACAGATTTAGCCGAGTCACCTCTTGTTGATGTAATAGCTCACATCACATGCCCGATGAGAGGTATTATCGGAACCTACGGAATCGATTTTGATTATTCAAAGATTTCAGCTGCTACCGATAAGCTTCTCAAAACAATTATAAACAATAATAAATGCCTCGAAATTAACACCTCAGGTCTTTCGCACCCGATGAAAAACACAATGCCCGATGAAAGTATTATCAGACGATATAAAGAGCTTGGAGGAAAACATATTACATTGGGGTCAGATTCTCACGCCGCTTATACAGTTGGCAACGGTATTAAAGAAGGCTTATCTGTTGCTAAAAGATGCGGCTTTGACAATATAACGTTTTATGTTAAAAGACAGATGTTTCAGCTTGGAATTTAAGCATAAAGGAGTATATAAATGGATAAAGAAAATAATTCACTGATAAACATTAATAAAAAAACTATTCTCGGAATAAGTGCACTGCTTTTTGCTATAATGATTTTTGCGGGTATTCTTACACAGACTATTCCTACCGGTTCATATGAGAGAGATGCCGCCGGCAACATAATTAATGGTACCTATACTGAAATTGCAAGAGAAGATGTAAATTACAGCTTCTGGAGGACCTTCATCTCCCCTATTGAGGTTTTTTTTAATTCTACAGGAGAAGCGATGACGGGTGTTATCATAATTCTTGTAATCATTGTAATTGGCGGAACATTCCTCGTTCTTGATAAAAGCGGTGTATTAAAATACATAATGTCAACAATAGTTGATAAGTTCAGTGCGAAAAAATATACATTGCTTGCGATTATGATTTTTGCATGTATGCTACTTTCATCCTTTGCCGGAATTCTTGAAGAGTCAATTACGCTTGTCCCGCTGGCGGTTGCCATATCATTATCCCTCGGGTGGGACTCTTTTGTCGGATTGGGATTCAGCTTGATATCCGTAACATTCGGATACGCCGCAGCAACCTTTAACCCCTTCAATGTAGGAATAATTCATTCAATGGCTGAAATGCCAATGTTCTCAGGCGTTCTTTTCAGAATTTTTGTTTTTCTCGTTATCTATTCGGTGCTTACGGTTTTCTTTATTACTTACGCAAAAAAGATTGAAAAAAATCCTCAGAAATCTCCTTGTTATAAATCAGACATAGAGCTCAGAAGCAGATTCCTTGACAGCGACGAAATGAAAAAAGCTCTTGAAAACAAAAAGCTTCCCGAGGCTACAAAAGCTTTTACTTACGCACTGCTTACCGTTCTTATCGTTACGGTTTGCTGTCTTGTAGCTAATATTTTTATAGATAATGAAACCGTTTCTGATATTATCGGATACATGCCGCTCGCATCAATGGCTGTATTCTTTACAATTGGCGGTCTTCGTGCAGGCAGTAAGTCGGGCTTTACCAAAAAAGACCTTGGTAAAATTTTTCTCAAGGGTGCAAAAACAATACTCCCCTGCGCACCGATAATTATGATTATCATAAGTGTTACCTACATTCTTAAAAGCGGTATGATAATCGATACTCTCCTTTATCATGTTTACAATTTTATTTGCGGCCTTAATCCTTATCTTGCTTTGACAATAATTTTTGTTGTTATTTGCGTTTTTGAGTTTTTTATCGGAAGCGGCTCAGCCAAAGCCTTTCTTTTAATGCCTATACTTTTACCACTTGTTGACATGGTGGGCATAGGCAGACAGAACCTTATCGTTTCATTCTGTCTGAGTGACGGACTTTGTAATGTTCTTTTTCCGACAAACGGATTGCTTATGATAGCACTGAGCATAATTAATATATCTTATATTAAATACTTAAAATGCTCCTGGAAGCTATTTTTAAGCGTTTTAATTGCTTCATTATGTTTAACCTTTATCGGACATATAATAGGCTATTAAATGCAAATTTGGTAAAAATATTACACAACCTGCTTTGAATTGTGAAGTAGGTTGTGTTTTTTATAAATAACTGTTACTTTAAAGCAATTTGAAAAAAGTGCATTAGACTGGCAGAGTTTTAATAATAAATAATCAGGCGTCCCGTCAAGAACGCCTGATATATAAATTCTGATTTTATTTTGATACCTTGCGTGCTTCGATTTCAGCAACAAGCTCTCTCTGTTTCTTTTCTGTGAGAGTGTAGAAGAACATCGGGATTGCACAAGCAAACATACTGATAACACCTGAAAGGATAAGAACGTTCCAAAGTGCATCAGGTGACTTAACGAAGCCTGTTTCAGCATCGATACCTGCAATGCTCATAGCCATAACACCGATGAATGCACCGAATGCCATACCGATCTTGTTGATAAGGGTCTGCATTGCAAAGCAGATACCTTCGCCTCTTTCGCCCGTCTTCCATTCGAGGTAGTCGACAGTATCACCGATCATAGCGTAGCTCATGATATTATTAACGCCCTGAGGAATACCGAGAAGAACAAGACCAATTGCACTTACAATAAGCTTCCAAGGAGCATCGTAGCCTACAAAATACATAATAGCCATAACTACACCGCCGAAAAGATGTACAAGGATGTATGTGTACTTCTTTGTAAATCTCTTTGTAAGCCAAGGAACGAGAACTGATGCAACAAGACCGCCGGGAATAACGAGCATTGTAATAACACCGTACATACCTTCGTTCTTAAGAACATACTTAGCGAAATAAAGACCGCCTGTGTATGAATATACCATTCTTGCACCGCCGAGAACACCTGAAAGAACGATGAGAAGAAGCTCTTTATTTTTAAAGAGAAGCTTAAGGTTATGACCGAATGAAGGAATGTTATCATAGCTTGCAGTAATATGTTCCTTTGTGTTTTTGAAACCGTAGAAGAACATAGGCATTGCAAGAACAACAAATACAACTGCACAGATGAAATAAGTCCACTTAAGCGTATCAGCGTTCTGTACAACGTATTCGTTCATAACAGTACCGATGAATGATCTTGCAGCTTCTTCTGCTGTTTTGCCCTGATTTGCAACAATATTTGCAATCTGCTCAGCCTTGTCAATATAAATCTGATCAAGAAGAGCTTCTGTATACTTGAACTTTGCAGTAACAGCGTTTGTGATAATAGGAACACCGACAGTAACGATACCTGCACCTACAGTACAAACGAGACGAACGACTGTAAGAATATTACCTCTTACTGTGGTGTCATTTGTAAGGCAGGTAGCAAGACCCCAATAAGGCACGTCAGCAACTGTATAGGTAACTGACCAGATAACATAAAGAATTGATATTACAACGAAGGTTGACATTGACTTTGCCTGATAAACAGGAAGGAAGCAAAGGATTGTTGCTACACCGATAGGAATTGCCATCCACTTGAGATAAGGTCTGCACTTACCCCATTTTGTTCTTGTCTTGTCAACGATTGAACCCATAATGGGGTCGTTGAAAGCGTCAAAAATTCTTGTTGCAAGCATAAGAATAGCAACTGCAACTGCACCTTCCATAGCACCGACCTTAACACCCTCGGCGCCGAAAAGAAGAGCGTCTGTCATAAATACGGTAAGATATGAACCGATAATGGTACAGATAAAGTTCTGACCGAAGCCTGCTACACCGTAAGCAACGGCTTCCTTCGGCTGAACACCTTTGCCGGGTGTAGTGCCGAACAGTTTGTGTAAAAAGTTGTTCATTTTTGTTGTTTTCCTCCTGAGTTTTATTTTTTCGCAACTGTCAGTTAAAATAACCGGACATAAAATCACAACTTGTAGTTTAACACATCGGATAAAAAAAGGCAAGTGAAAAAATTGATTTTTGTCAACATTTACACTATATTTACACAATAAACGGCACAGACGATTAATCTGCACCGTTTTTGGTTATTTATTCAATATTTTATTAAGATATTCACCGGTGTATGATTTCGGATTTCCGGCTATTTCCTCCGGTGTGCCGGTCGCTACAATCATACCACCGCCGTCTCCCCCGTCTGGGCCGAGATCAATAATATGGTCTGCGCATTTGATCACATCGAGATTATGTTCAATTACAACCACAGTATTACCGTTATCGACAAGTGTTGTAAGAACATTGATGAGCCTGTGAACATCGGCAGTATGAAGACCTGTTGTGGGTTCATCCAGTATATAAATAGTTTTACCTGTTGCAGTTTTTGAAAGCTCCGTCGATAGCTTTACTCTCTGAGCTTCGCCGCCTGATAATGTCGTGGCAGGCTGACCGATTTTGACATATCCGAGACCTACATCATAAAGAGTTTTGAGTTTGCGGTATATCTTCGGATGATTTTCAAAAAATACCATACCTTCTTCTATTGTCATTTCAAGAACATCGTGTATGGTTTTACTCTTAAACTTTACAGATAAGGTCTCACTGTTATATCTCTTTCCGTGACAGACATCACAAGGAACATATATGTCGGCAAGAAAGTGCATTTCAATTTTTACTATACCGTCATCCTGACAGGCTTCACAGCGTCCGCCTTTAACATTAAAAGAAAATCTGCTTGCCGTGTAACCCTTTGCTTTAGAGTCGGTAGTAGAGGCAAATAACTCTCTTATATCAGTAAATACGCCTGTGTATGTGGCGGGATTTGATCTAGGTGTTCTGCCGATCGGCGACTGGTCAATGTTAATAACCTTGTCAAGATGGTCGATTCCGCTCATTTTTCTGAATTTACCGGGCGTTAATTTAGAGCCGTTAAGTTCATTTGACAGGTGCTTGTAAAGAACCTCATTTACAAGCGAGGATTTACCTGAACCGGAAACACCTGTTACACATACAAGCTTACCGAGGGGTATATCAACATCAATATTTTTAAGATTGTTCTGCCTTGCGCCTTTAATTTCAAGGAATTTGCCGTTTCCTGCTCTTCTCTCGGAAGGAATGGGAATTACCTTTTTACCGCTGAGATACTGACCCGTGAGCGAATTTTCGCAATTTATAATATCATCTAAACTTCCCTGACAGACGATTTCACCGCCGTGAACACCTGCACCGGGACCAACATCAACTATATAATCAGCCTCAAGCATTGTATCTTCATCGTGCTCGACGACAATAAGGGTGTTACCAACATCTCTGAGATGCTTAAGAGTTGATATAAGTTTGCTGTTATCCTTCTGATGAAGACCTATGCTGGGCTCATCAAGAATATACAAAACACCGACTAAAGAAGAACCTATCTGGGTTGCAAGTCTGATTCTCTGACTTTCACCGCCTGAAAGTGAACCTGACTGTCTTGTAAGAGTTAGATAATTAAGGCCGACACTTTCAAGAAAAGAAAGACGTTCTTCTATCTCTCTTATAATCAGCGAAGCGATTTTTTTCTCTCTGTCTGAAAGTACTGCACTGAGATTTCTTACAAAGCTCAGGCATTCAGTTATTGAAAGAGAGCAGACCTCGTGTATATTTTTACCGTTCACAGTTACACTGAGAGCCTCCTTGCTTAATCTCGCACCGCCGCACTCATGACAGTCGTTCGCGGACATAAGAGATTCTATTTCTCGGCGCATAGTATCTGATGTCGATTCGGTATACCTTCTCTGCAGATTGTTTATAACGCCTTCAAACGAAGCAAGATAAGTGCCCGAGCCGTATGATGTGGTTCTTTCCATTTTAAGCTTTTCGCCCTTAGTTCCGTAAAGCAAGGCATCTAATGCTTCATCTGTAAAATCTTCAATAGGTGTTTTAAAGTCAAAACCGTATTTTTTCCCGAGAGCGGTAAAATACATTCCCGCAATGCTCGAATCCTCTCTTGAGGACCAGCCGCTGGCTTTGATTGCGCCCTCAGAGATAGAAAGACTTCTGTCGGGAATAACCATAGACGGTGATATTTCCATAAATACACCGAGTCCCATACATTTCTTACAGGAACCGAAGGGACTGTTGAAGGAAAACATTCTCGGAGTTATTTCGCCAAAGCTTACACCGTGCTCGGGACATGCGTAATTCAATGAAAATAGCTGTTCCTGACCGTCGATAACATCCACAAGTAAAAGACCGTCCGAAAGCTTTGTAGCAGTTTCGATCGAGTCGGTCAGTCTGGCTTTGACACCGTCTTTAACAACGATGCGGTCTACAATAATCTCGATATTATGCTTTTTATTTTTGTCAATACTGATTTTTTCTGATAAATCATAGGTCACAGAATCTATTCTTACTCTTACAAAACCCGACTTTCTTGCCGATTCGAGCTCTTTGATATATTCTCCCTTTCTGCCTCTGACAATGGGAGAAAGTATCTGAAGCTTTGTACCTTCATCATATTGCAAAACTCTGTCAACAATCTGGTCGATAGTCTGCTGCTTGATTTCTCTTCCGCAGACAGTACAGTGAGGGATGCCGATTCTGGCATATAACAGACGGAAATAGTCATAAATTTCTGTTATTGTGCCGACAGTTGAGCGTGGATTTTTTGATGTTGTTTTCTGATCGATAGAAATAGCAGGTGAAAGACCGTCAATGTAATCGACATCAGGCTTTTCCATCTGACCGAGAAATTGACGGGCATACGAAGAAAGTGATTCTACATACCTTCTTTGCCCTTCTGCATATATTGTGTCAAAAGCAAGAGAGGATTTTCCTGAGCCGGAAAGTCCCGTAAACACTACAAGCTTATCTCTCGGGATTGTAAGGTCTATATTTTTAAGATTATGTTCGCGGGCGCCTTTGACGGTTAAAAATTTCTGAGACATTTTTTACCCTTTCTGTAATTACATCGTTGATTTTAGTTTTTCAATTTTATCGCGCAGATATGCGGCGTGTTCAAATTCAAGTATCTTGGCTGCATCACGCATTTCAGCAGTGAGCTGACGGATAAGCTTTTCTTTATCAGATCTCGACATACGCTTAAATGCTTTATCTGTATCTGCGGATTTAGAGGATATTTCAAGAACATCTCTGACATCCTTTTTAATAGTTTCGGGAACTATACCGTGTTTTATATTGTAATTATTCTGTATTTTGCGTCTGCGGTTAGTTTCCGTAATTGCATATTCCATGGAAGGTGTTACACAATCCGCATACATAATAACTTCACCGTTAGCATTTCTCGCAGCTCTGCCTATTGTCTGTACAAGCGATGTTTCGGAACGGAGAAAGCCCTCTTTATCAGCATCAAGAATTGCAACTAGTGAAACCTCGGGTATATCAAGACCTTCTCTGAGGAGATTTATACCTACGAGAACGTCAAACTCACCGAGTCTTAAATCACGAATAATTTCCATTCTCTCGATAGTGTCAACGTCGTAATGCATATACCGAACTTTAATGCCGAGGTTGTTGAGGTAATCGGTCAATGATTCAGCCATCTTTTTAGTGAGCGTGGTGATGAGCACTCTTTCTCCCCTGTCTACACGCAAATTTATCTGACTGATGATGTCGTCAATCTGCCCTTCGGTGGGCTTAACGGTAATTTCAGGGTCAAGAAGACCTGTCGGTCTGATAATCTGTTCAACAATTTGGGAGCTCTTTTCTTTTTCGAATGCGGCAGGTGTAGCGCTGACAAAAATTTTCTGACCTACTCTTTCATAAAATTCGTCAAATTTCAGCGGTCTGTTATCATAAGCAGAGGGAAGCCTGAAGCCGAATTCGATAAGACTTTCTTTTCGCGATCTGTCTCCCCCGTACATAGCTCGTAGCTGAGGAAGCATTACGTGCGACTCATCAACAAAAAGCAAAAAGTCATCAGGAAAATAATTAAGCAATGTAAAAGGTGCTTCTCCCGCAGGTCTGCCCGACATAATCCGTGAATAATTCTCTATACCCTTGCAAAATCCAGTTTCCTTAAGCATTTCGAGGTCATAAAGTGTTCTTTGCTTTATTCTCTCAGCCTCAAGTAATTTACCTTGCTTTGTAAATTCTATTACTCTTCCTTCCATTTCCGAGTGAATATTTTTAAGTGCCTCGTCGAGCTTATCGGGAGCAATAACGTAATGTGAGGCGGGATATATGGCAACATGATTCACTACATTTTTTATTTCGCCCGTCAAAGGATTGATTTCACTTATGCGGTCAATTTCGTCACCGAAAAACTCAACTCTGATTGCAGTATCGCTTGTATAAACCGGGTATATCTCAACAACGTCTCCGCGCACTCTGAATTTGTTTCTGATAAAGTTAACATCATTTCTGTCATACTGGATTTCAACAAGCTTTGAAATAAGCTCATCTCTGTTTTTCTCCATGCCCGTTCTTAATGAAATGACCATATTTCTGTAATCGATCGGATTGCCGAGAGTATAAATGCATGACACACTCGCAACGATAATTACATCACGCCTTTCAGATAACGCCGATGTAGCAGAATGCCTGAGCTTATCTATTTCATCATTAATAGCCGAATCCTTTTCAATATAGGTATCTGTGGTCGGTATATATGC
>JAZSQD010000057.1:0-2614 GCA_045537815.1 Acutalibacteraceae bacterium
AGTAGAGGTGCTGCAGAAGCTGTGTGACAGTGGAAATACTGTTCTTGTAATAGAGCATAATCTGGATGTTATCAAGACCGCTGACCATATCATAGATATTGGCCCCGAGGGGGGAGATAAGGGAGGATGTATCGTTGCAACGGGTACTCCCGAACAGATTATAGCCTGCGAAAATTCTTATACCGGCAAATACCTCAAAGAATACCTTTAACCCGAACGCACCGTTTTAAAATAAGAAATGGTGCGTTTTTGTGCGTGTTTTTTATATGAAAGGCGATTTTTTGTCAGAATTAGTATAGACAAAGCCATATAAATGTATTATAATAATAAAGTATAGGTATGCGAAAATGCAGTTTTTGAAAGGAGAGCTGTGATGAAAATTACAGCACTGAGTTTGTATGAGAGTTATAACAGGAGAAGCAAGGGGTAAAAAGCTGCTTGCTCTTGAGGGCGATGAAATTACCCGCCCCACAACCGATATGGTTAAGGAATCTATTTTTTCTATAATACAGTTTGATGTACCGGGAGCAAATGTTCTGGATTTGTACGCAGGAAGCGGTCAGCTAGGCATAGAAGCAATAAGCAGGGGTGCTTCACACTGTGTCTTTGTGGAGAACAACCGTGAAGCATTATCGGTTGTCAGGGAGAATGTGCTTTCCTGTAAGTTTACCGACAGAGCGAGAATAATCAATATGGATTCAATTGAGTATCTTAAAATGGCGAAAAAGGATATAGATATCGCTTTTGTTGACCCACCCTACAGAAACGGAATTATCGAAAAGACAATGCCTTATCTTGAAAAAATAATGAGCGACAGGGGTATCGTTGTCTGCGAGCATGAAAAGGAGCTTTGCCTTGCAGAATGCTACGGCAGCCTCCTGAAGAAAAAGACCTACAGGTACGGAAAGATTGCACTTACAGTCTATAAAACACCTGATGACGAGGAGTGATGTAATGAGAAAAATAGCCGTTTGTCCGGGAAGCTTTGACCCGATTACACTCGGACATCTCGATATAATAGAAAGAGCAGCATCGCTTTTTGAAAAAGTAATTGTACTTGTTTCCTTTAATACACAGAAAAGCCCATCGTTTTCAGTCGAAGAAAGAATTGCAATGATAAATTCTGTGGTGAACGGTATGGACAATGTCGTGGTAGACTGCTGGGACGGACTTTTGGCAGATTACCTAAAGGACAGAAAAGCTACCGCTATAGTAAAGGGACTTCGCGCCGTAACAGACTTTGAGTATGAGTTTTCTATGGCACTTGCAAACAAGAAGCTCTACGGGGGTGCTGAAACTGTGTTCCTCACAACCAGCGAGGAAAATCTCTATCTCAGCTCAAGCCTCGTGAAGGAAATCGCCAGATTCGGCGGAGATATCAGTACATTCGTACCACAACAGGTGCATGATGTTATAAAAGAACGACTCAAGAGAAACTAGATAAAGGAGAAGATGAAAAAATGACTATTGATGAAATTCTCGACTTTATGGACGATATGCTTGATAATGCAAGTCCTGTAATGTTCAACAGCAAAAAGGTAACGATTGAAGTAGATAAAATGCGTGAGTTTATCGACAATATGCGTTACAATATGCCTCCGGAAATCAAGAGAGCTAAGGAAACTCTTGCCGACAGAGCAAAGATTATTGCCGATGCTAACAGAAAGGCTGAAGAAATCGTTGCAAAGGCAGAGGAAAGAGCTAAGATTTTAGTAGCAAACGACGCTATTACAAAGCAGGCAAGAGAGCTTGCAAATGAAATTACTTCTCAGGCATATAAGATGGATAGGGAAATTAAAAACGCCCTTGCCCAGAATATGTCCGAAATGCTTGATATGACGGAAAGAACCCTGATAAGAAATCTTAACGATATCCGACAGACAAAGCAGGCTGTCAAGGAAGCAGGAAAATCAAAGTCAACAAAATAATTCTCCGGAGGAACGTTAATGTCACAGCTTAAAGCTTATTCAATAAAAATGGGACCCGCAAAGTGTGCAGTTGACCTGGGCGATGGCTCGGAAAGAGGAGAATATGTAAATCAGGATTATATTCTCAATAAAATGGGCAGACCACACCGTTCTATCAGCCTGATGTACTGCTATTATCCCTATGATGAGCAGTGGCCGGGAAGAATTTCCGAGGTTATGAAGGACACAAAGGTTTCTTTCCAGTGGGATTATCCCTATGACGATTATTTTACATATAAGGGCGGTATTGGCGGAAATCTTGAGGATGAGCCGTTTTGCTACATGAGAGATGTGAGAAGACATGGTCAGGACGTTACCCTTACACTCACAATGGACCCTTTCCTCGATGATGAAAGAATTATCGCAATTGCAAAGGACTTAAGAACCTTTGGCAGACTGTTTCTAAGAGCAAACCACGAGGCTACAGGTAATTGGTTTTCGTTTAACAAGAGAGCAAGCTATCAGGAGGTAGCTGACTTCTATTGCAGGGTAACAAGAATTATGCACGAGTATGCTCCTAATGTCAAGATGATTCTTTGCATTGACGGTGCAAGAAAGCTCAACGCCAAGCATATAGAGCGTGAAAAGGAGTTTTACCAAGCAGTAAGAGAGACTGATATCTTCTCGGTTGACAAGTATATGGCACT
>JAZSQD010000157.1:0-12007 GCA_045537815.1 Acutalibacteraceae bacterium
CACCGTGTGCAGAGAGTACCCGAAACCGAAACTCAGGGCAGAATACACACCTCGACTGCTACCGTCGCCGTTCTCCCCGAGGCTCAGGAGGTTGACGTTGAAATCAACCCCGCTGATTTGCAGATTGATACCTACCGTGCAAGCGGTGCGGGCGGTCAGCACGTTAATAAAACCGAATCGGCCATCCGTATCACCCATATTCCCACAGGTACAATAGTCGAGTGCCAGGACGAAAGAAGCCAGCATAAAAACAAGGATAAGGCTATGCGGATTCTCCGCTCAAAAATTCTTGAAGCGGAAATGCTCAAGCAGATGTCTTCCATCGCCGACGAAAGAAAAAGTCAGGTGGGTACGGGCGACAGAAGCGAAAGAATCAGAACATACAACTACCCTCAGGGCAGACTTTCCGACCACAGAATCGGTCTTACGGTTTACAGACTCGAGCAGATTTTAAACGGTGACCTTGATGAAATAATAGATTCACTCATCACCTTCTTCACCGCAGAAAAGCTCAGAAGCAGTAACGAATAATAAAGCAGTGATATATAATGGAAACTAAAATTTATAAAGTAAACTCAGTTGACAGTCCCCTGATAAGTGAAGCGGCAAAGCTTCTTAAAGAAGGCGGAATCGTTGCAATACCCACTGAGACGGTTTACGGTCTGGGTGGCAATGCACTTGACGGCAGTGTTACACAAAAAATCTACAAAGCAAAGGGGCGTCCCTCGGATAACCCTCTCATTGTCCACATCAGCGAATTTTCACAGTGGGCTCCTCTCGTAAAGGAAATCCCCGAAGGTGCAAAAGCACTTGCAGATAAATTCTGGCCCGGACCTCTTACGGTCATTCTTCCCAAGTCGGAGCTTATACCCGATGAAGTGAGCGGAGGTCTTGACACGGTGGCGGTGAGAATGCCCTCAGATGAAATCGCAAGAAAAATCATAAGTGAAGCAGGTGTGCCTCTTGCGGCCCCCTCAGCCAATACCTCGGGTAAGCCCAGCCCCACCTGTGCAAAGCACGTTATCGACGACCTTTTTGGCAAAATTGATGCCATAGTTGACGGTGGCGAATCGAATGTAGGCGTGGAATCCACGGTAATTTCCCTTGCAGTTTCACCCCCGAGGCTCTTAAGACCCGGCGGAATAACCCCCGAAATGCTCACTGAGGTTCTCGGCGAAATTGAAATCGACGACGCGGTTTACAATAAGCTTGCCGAAGGACAGACTGCTGCTTCCCCCGGTATGAAATACAAGCATTATTCCCCCGACGCCGATATTATTCTCATAAAGGCAGACAAGGAAAGCTTCATAGCTTATGTTAAAGAAAACTCCACTCCCCTTTCAGCGGTGCTCTGCTTTGAGGGTGAGGAAAAGGATATGCCTGTCAGGGCTGTTTCCTACGGCAAAAAGGATGACGCTCTCAGTCAGGCTAAAAATATTTTTGACGCTCTCAGAAGACTGGACGAAACAGGCGCAGACAAGGTTTTTGCCCGTTTCCCCGAAAGCGACGGAGTAGGTCTTGCAGTTTTCAACAGACTTATCCGTGCCGCCGCCTTTAATCAGATTGAGCTGTGAGGTGAAAGCATGAAGGTCATAGGACTAACGGGTAAAACAGGCGCAGGTAAAAGCACCGTTGCCTCTTTTCTGAAGGAAAAGGGCTGCTTCATAATCGACGGTGACAAAATCGCAAGAGATATTCTTTTGCCGGGTGAGCCTGCAGTAACGGAGCTTGCAGCCGCTTTCGGCGAGGATATTATTCTCCCCGACGGCAACATCGACAGAAAGAAGGTTGCCTCACGTGCCTTTGCCACACCTCAGGCGACCGATAAGCTCAACGCAATCACCCATCCCCATATAACAGCCCGTTTTGTTGCCGATATAAAAAGAGCAGAAAATGAAGGGTATAAGGCTGCGGTCATTGATGCCGCCGCACTTCTTGAAAGCGATTGCAAAAGCCTTTGCTCCTTCATTGCGGTTGTCACCGCACCCGAGGATATCCGCCTTGAAAGAATACTCAGAAGAGACGGAATAACAAAGGAACAGGCAATGAGCAGAATCAATGCACAGAAGCCCGATGAATATTACTTTTCTCAGGCTCACCACATTGTCAGAAACTATACGCCGTATAATCTGACAGATGAGCTTGACAGACTCAGCCGGGTGCTTGAGGTGTGACCTGTGTCAGCACTTTCAGTATTATAATTCCCTGTATCAGATAAGTTTGTCGAAATATCAGCTATACAAACTTAAATTTATAAATAAACCGAAAGGATAGATAACCATGGAAAAAGAAAGAAACGAAGCAGAAATCCTTATGGAAGAGCTTGGCTTTGAAAAAAAGCATTTCTCAAAGGCTTATTCCGACGAAGAAATTGCAAAGGCAGACGCTTTCTGCGAGGGCTATAAAAGGTTCCTTGACGAAGGCAAAACAGAAAGAGAATGCGTTGACTTTATGATTGAAAAGGCAAAAGCCAACGGCTTCACCGAATTTGACAGCAAAAAGAAGTACGCTGCAGGTGACAAGGTTTATGTCAATATCAGAAACAAGTCACTCATTATGGCGGTTATGGGCAAGAAGGGTGTAAGCGAGGGCGCAAGAATTGTTGCCGCTCACATCGACTCACCCCGTCTCGACCTCAAGCCCACACCTCTTTATGAAGACAGTGAGCTTGCATATTTCAAGACTCACTACTACGGCGGTATCAAAAAGTATCAGTGGGTAACCATTCCCCTTGCTCTTCACGGTATTGTTATCAAGGCTGACGGCGAAACAGTTAAAATCAGCATCGGTGAAAAGGCAGACGAGCCTAAATTCATCATCAACGATATTCTTCCCCACCTTGGCGCAGAGCAGGCTAAGCGTACTCTTTCCGACGGTATCAAAGGCGAAGAGCTCAACATCCTCATCGGCTCACGTCCTCTCAAGTGTGACGGCGGTGCTAACCTTGTAAAGCTCAATGTTCTTAAAATCCTCAACGAAAAATACGGCATCAAGGAAAAGGACTTCATTTCTGCAGAGCTTGAAGCAGTACCCGCATATACCGCTTGTGACATCGGCTTTGACAGAAGCCTAATCGGTGCTTACGGCCACGACGACAGAGTATGTGCATACCCTGCAGTTGAAGCAGTTATTGACTGCGCTTTACCCGAAAGAACAACCGTTACCGTTCTTGCCGATAAGGAAGAGGTAGGCTCTGACGGCAACACAGGTCTCAATTCCGCTTTCCTTGAATATTTCATCCACGACCTTGCTGAAACGGAAGGTCTCAAGGGCAGAGACGTTCTCAGAATGTCACAGTGTCTTTCAGCCGACGTTAATGCAGGCTTTGACCCCAACTTCCCCACAGTTCACGATAAATACAACTGCTGTGCAGTAAATTACGGCGCTGTTATCACCAAGTATACAGGCTCAAGAGGCAAGTCAGGCACATCCGACGCTTCTGCAGAATTTATGGGCACAGTCCGCCGCATTCTTGACAATGCCGATGTTTCATGGCAGATAGGCGAGCTGGGCAAGGTTGACGAGGGCGGCGGAGGAACCGTTGCAAAGTATATCGCAAACCTCGGCGTTGACGTTGTTGACCTTGGTGTTCCCGTGCTTTCAATGCACGCACCCTACGAAACCGTTTCAAAGTTTGACGTTTACAGCACATACAGAGCTTGCTATGAGTTCTATTGCGCAGAATAAGAATAGTCAGTAATCAGTAAAGGCTCCCTTTGAGGGAGCCTTTTTATATGCTTTTTCACCTTGATGTTTCAATGAGGCTTCTGCCGTGGTAACGCTCATGCCGCTATGACACGAACCTCTCCTTTCAGGAGAGGCAGGCTTGTAAGGCTCCCTTGAAAGGAAATTCCCCTATTAGGGGAAATGTCTGCGAAGCAGACAAAAGGGTGCCCGTTTACGGAGGAAAAGCCGGATTTTTGCGTTAGCAAAAAGACTGAGGGGTCAATCCCCCTTTCTTTTACTCCTTCCGTCATCCTTACGGATGCCACCATTCAGGAGAGGCAGGAAATACAGGGTATGCAGACCCTCCCTTACGGTTTTGTTTCATCGGTATTTATCGGTTTTATTTGAAGTGCCTTACTCGTCTTACGCCATAAAACGCCCATCGGACGTTCCCCTGACTACTGACTACCGGCTACTGACTACTATTTCCTCAGCCTCGTCCCTTACTACTAATCCCTATTCCCTAATCCCTAGTCCCTAATCCCTAGTCCTCCGATTCATAAAAATACACTTTATCGCTTTAAAACGCCATTTTTATGCAGTTTTTAATGTGTTTTATGCACAAATCCGCAGTAATATTCATTTTATCAATATCTATATTCAACAATTTTGCATATTTTTTCAAAAAATGCGGTTTTTCTATTGACTTTTATTCAAAAGGGTGTATAATTGGGTGCATATTCTAAATGAAACGGAGAAAACAACTATGAAACAGATTAAAAAAATTGTACTCGCTTACTCAGGCGGTCTTGATACATCAATCATCATCCCTTGGCTCAAGGAAAACTACGAAGGCTGTGAGGTTATCGCAGTTTCAGGCGACGTAGGTCAGGGCACAGAGCTTGACGGTCTTGAGGAAAAAGCTATCAAGACAGGCGCATCAAAGCTTTACATCGAGGATCTCAATAAGGAATTCGTTGAGGATTACATCTACCCCACCCTTAAGGCAGGCGCAGTATATGAGGGCATGTACCTTCTCGGTACATCCTTCGCACGTCCCCTCATCGCTAAGAGAATCGTTGAAATCGCAAAGGCTGAGGGCGCAGACGCTATCTGCCACGGCTGCACAGGTAAGGGTAACGACCAGGTACGCTTCGAGCTTGCTATCAAGGCCTTCGCTCCCGAAATGGAAATCATCGCTCCTTGGAGAACATGGGAATTCAAGAGCCGTGAGGACGAAATCGAATACGCTATCAAGAAGAACATTCCTCTTAAGATTACAAGAGAGACAAACTACTCAAAGGATAAGAACATCTGGCACCTTTCACACGAGGGTCTCGACCTTGAGGATCCCGCAAACGAACCCAAGTACGATGAGATCCTTGAAATGGGCGTAACACCCGAGAAGGCTCCCGATGCTCCCACATATATCACAATCGGCTTCGTAAAGGGTGTACCCACCACTCTCAACGGTGAAGTTCTTGACGGCCCTGCAATGGTTAAGGCTCTTAACGAAATAGGCGGCGCAAACGGTATCGGTATTTCAGACATGGTTGAAAACCGTCTCGTTGGTATGAAGAGCCGCGGCGTTTACGAAACACCGGGCGGAACAATTCTTTACAAGGCTCACGAAATGCTCGAGCAGCTCTGCCTCGACAGAGACACCGCTCACCTTAAGGAGCAGCTTGCTGTTAAGTATGCTGAGCTCGTTTACTACGGTCAGTGGTTCACTCCCTGCCGTGAGGCTCTTGCAGCATTTGTTGACAAGACTCAGGAAACAGTTACAGGTGAGGTTAAGCTCAAGCTCTATAAGGGTAACATCATGGGCGCAGGTATGACATCTCCCTACTCACTTTACAGTGAAGATATGGCAACCTTCGACGAGGACGACTGCTACAATCAGGCTGATTCAGCAGGCTTCATCAACCTCTTCGGTCTTCCCCTCAAGGTTAAGGCTATGCTCTCAAAGGATTGGGACATTAAGTAAAAAAATCGGGTGTCGTAAGACACCCATTTTTTTAAGTAGTCAGTAGTTAGTAGCAAGTAGTCACGCGCTACCGTGAGAGAAAACGCCGGATTTTACCCGCGAAACATGGTGTACACTGACAAATTGCTATTGACAAAAGAGCAGTTTTTTAGGATAATTATATATACAAAACATTTTTCCGGAAGGGGTGCACGGACGCCCGATGGGCGCCCCTACGATGCAACACAAAAGAAAAGATTACCGATTAAAAAATTATGATTATTCATCGCCTAATGCCTATTTTATAACCATATGCACAAAAAACAGATATCCGCTATTATGGGAAGATAGCGTAGGGGCGGCCATTGGCCGTCCGCAGATTTATGAATTGTCTGACTACGGTAAAATTGTTGACAAACTCATTGTAAAAATTCCAAACATATATTCAACTGTTACGGTTGATAAATATGTTATAATGCCCACCATGTACATCTGATTCTGACCATACATGAAAAATCAGATAATCCGTCTGCAAAAATCCCGATAATCATAAACCAACTTAAAGGCAATGTTTCAAAACAAATCGGATTTTCAATCTGGCAGAAATTATACCACGACAGAATAATCAGAGACGAAGAAGAATATATAAACAAATGGCAATATATAGATGATAACCCTCGAAAATGGCTTGAAGACGAAGATTACATCGATTTTCAAACATCTGAATAACACGGACGCCCAATGGGCGCCCCTACCAAACAAAAACCACCCCAAGGAGGAAAAACCATGCCACTCTGGACAGGACGATTTAAAAAATCACTCGATAAAAAAACCAACGATTTCAATTCATCAATACCCTTTGACTGCCGTATGGCTCAGCAGGATATAAGAGGCTCCGTTGCCCACGCAACAATGCTCGGCAAGCAGGGTATCATCGACAAGAGCGAAAGCGACAAAATTGTTGCTTCCCTCAAAGAGATTGCCGCTGACCTCGAAAGCGGCGCTTTGGAAATTGATATGACCGCCGAGGATATCCACACCTTTGTTGAGGGTGAGCTTACAAAGCGCATCGGTGACAGCGGAAAGAGACTTCACACTGCAAGAAGCCGTAACGATCAGGTTGCTCTCGACCTTCGTCTTTATCTTCTTGACCGCGCAGACGAGCTTGAAGAGTCAATCAAGGCTCTTATTGAGGTTATCGTCAACAAGGCAGAGGAAAACTACGATGCGGTTATGCCCGGCTATACCCACCTTCAGCGTGCTCAGCCCGTAACCTTCGGTCATCATCTTCTGGCTTACGGCAATATGCTTCTTCGCGACCTCGACAGACTTTACGATTGCAAAAAGAGAATGGCAGTCTCCCCTCTCGGCTCAGGCGCTCTTGCAGGCACCACCTATCCTCTTGACAGAGAGTATGTTGCTGAGCTTTTAGGTCTTACAGGTGTTACGGACAACTCTCTTGACGGCGTTTCCGACAGAGACTATGCCCTCGAGCTTCTTTCGGTGCTCTCTATCGTGATGGTACATCTTTCACGCTTTGCCGAGGAGATTATCGCCTGGTGCTCATGGGAGTTCAAATTCATTGAGCTTGACGATGCTTTTTCAACAGGCTCAAGCATTATGCCTCAGAAAAAGAATCCCGATATTGCTGAGCTTGTACGCGGCAAGGCAGGCAGAGTATTCGGTGACCTGCAGACACTTCTGACCGTTATGAAGGGTATCCCTCTTGCCTACAACAAGGATATGCAGGAGGATAAGGAAGCCGTATTTGATGCTCTTGATACCGTGCTTATGTGCCTTGACACCTTCGCACCTATGCTCGACACTGCAACGGTGCTTCGCGACAATATGCGAAATGCTGCCACAAAGAGCTCCATCAACACCACCGATGCAGCCGACTATCTTGTTTACAAGGGACTTCCCTTCCGTGATGCATACAAGGCAACGGGTATGCTTGTTGCAACCTGCATCGACAAGGGCCTCACCCTCGAGACTCTCCCCATTGAGGAATATAAGGCAGTATGCGACCTTTTCGACGAGGATGTATACAAGGCAATCGACCTTGACGAATGTGTAAGCAAGCGCACAGTCAAGGGCGGACCTTCACCTGAGTGTGTGCTGGCTGAGGCTAAGGCGATGAGATCTCGTTTAAAGTAGTCAGTAGCCAGTAGTCAGTAGTCAGGGAATGTCCTTCGGACATTTAATGGCGAAGCCAATTCATGCGAAGCAATTCATGATGAAATCAATTCATGGCGAAGCCAATTCATAAAAAGAAACAACCGTTGAGTAAAATCAACGGTTGTATTTTTATTGCTCAATTGCCTCGTTTATCAGCTTTGAAATTTCATCAAATGCACCCTTGCTTTCGATAATCTTAATCTGCTTTTTGCCGTAGCTGACAAACAGAATTTCCTGCTTTATGTAAAAGCTTCTTTCTTCGTCATTTTCTTTTTCAACAAAGATTTCTGCAACATAAGAATAATTTTCTTTCGGTCTGTTGCTAAAATCATCATCGTCTATAAAATAAGTGCAGGATGCATCAATGGTTTTGTTGTGTAATTCTGCCTTTCTTTCATATTGCATTATAATCTGCTTCAGACTCTGCCTTGCCCGCTTTTCTTTTTCCTTTACCTCAGCAAGATTATAATTGATTTTTTGCACACCTTCTTTTGATAAGTGCTTTTTAAACCAGGTAAATGAATCGCCCTCTATTTCTCCGTCCCAGTATTTTTTTATTATACGCCTTGTCATAAATGTGCGGGATATTTCAGAAGAATGAAAAATACTGTGATATTTTGAGCCCTTATACTCCTTCGCTTTTATAGGAACAATTTCATAGTCAGCAAAGAGAAAATCCAAAATTAAACTACCGCGTCCGTAATACGTGCTTTTCTTTTTTCTTATCCTTTTTATTTCCTCCCATTTAAAATATTCCTTCACAAAGGGCAGATAATAAATTGAAAGTCCTTCCGTATCGGCAACATAGAGCTTAGGAACAATAACTAACCCGACAACGAAAGCTATCGTAAGCAATACCATCAGAAGAGTAAAGCCTGTCCCTGCTTCCTTAGCAACAACAGCCGTAATAAGGCTTGTCGCCACCGTTAAAAACATAAACAAAAACAATTTGGAATTAAAAGCAATGTTTTTCTTCATTTCATCACCACACAAATATCAGTACCCGTATTATATAAGAAAAAGCAGACATTTTCAAGTGTCTGCTTTTTGTTTCATATTTCACAAAATGCCCGAAGGGCATCCCTAACTACTGTCTACTGACTACTGACTACTTATCAATCACTGATTTTACTCAAAAATGCACGGAGTCTTTCGGTCTTGGGATTATTGATAACTTCCTCTGCCTTGCCCTCCTCGGCAATAACACCGTCATCCATAAACACGATATAATCGGAAACCTCCTTGGCAAAGGTCATTTCGTGAGTAACAATTACCATTGTCATCTTCTTTGCCGCAAGCTCACGGATAACTCTCAGAATCTCGCCCGTAAGCTCAGGGTCAAGTGCCGATGTAGGCTCGTCAAAAAAGAGAATCTTCGGCTCAAGAGCCATAGCTCTTGCTATTGAAACTCTCTGCTGCTGACCGCCCGAAAGCTGACAGGGGTAGTGGTCGATTTTATCACTGAGTCCCATATCGGCAAGAAGCTTCAGTGCCTTCTCGTCAATTTCCTTGAGAATCTGCTTTTTATTCTGCTTATAGTCAGGTCTTTCCTTTGCCTTGAGCTTGACGGCAAGAGTTACATTGTCAAGCACATTATACTGGGGAAAAAGATTAAACTGCTGAAAAACAAGACCGATTTTCAGCTGCTTTTCTCTTGTTTCCTTTGCCTTATGCTTTGCTTTGTCCTCACCGTCAAAAATCACGTCACCGTCAACGGTAATAAGTCCGCTGTCGGCAGTTTCGAGGAAGTTGATACACCTGAGAAGTGTAGTTTTACCGCTGCCCGAGGAGCCGATAACCGACATAACCTGACCTTCCTCAAGAGAAAGAGATATGCCCTTGAGAACTTCGTTTTTTCCGAAGCTCTTTTTAAGATTCTTAACTTCAAGAATTGCCATATTCCTTCCCCCTTATGATTTGAAATAGTCGAGCTTCTTTTCGATTTTGTTGAATATAATTGTAAGACCGCCGCAGAAGATAAGGAAGTAAAGACCTGTATAAAACAGAGGCCATATAATACCCTTAGCCGAAAAGCTTTCTGCAACCATAATAATATCAACAACCGCAATAACTCTTGCAAGAGAGGTATCCTTGATAAGAGTCATAAACTCATTACTCATAGGTGCAACAATATTTTTGATAACCTGCAAAAGAACAACTCTGAAAAAGGTCTGTGTCTTTGTCATACCGAGCACCTGACCTGCTTCATACTGCCCCTTGGGTATGCTTTCGATACCTCCGCGATAAATTTCGGAAAAATAGCAGGCATAGTTGATTACAAAGGCAATTATAGCCGCATTCATTCTTCCTTCCATACCGACAAACAAGGGCTTGCCGAATATGAGTCCGGGACCGTAAAAAACCACAAAAAGCTGAAGCATAAGAGGTGTTCCGCGTATAACCCATACAACTGACTTTGTCAGAAGCTTCAGAGGCTTGAACTTCGACATAGATCCGAAGGCAATAATCAGACCTAAAGGCAAAGCAAATAAAAGGGTTACAACGAAAAGCTCTATATTATGAAGGAATCCGCCTTCCTGACCGACGGCACCCTCAAACAGCATTTTGTTTACAACACTGAAATCCATATCTTTTTCCTAACCTTATACACAACTGAAATGCCGCCCGGAAAAGACGGCATTTCGGCTTATTTTAAATTTAAATTATTTTGCAATAATCTGATCTGAGAGCTTATATGTAGCTGCGATTTCAGCAAGCTTGCCGTTTTCAACAAGCTTTGTGATAGCTGCATTAACCTCTGCGGTAACATCACTGCCCTTACGGAATGCGATACCGTACTGCTCGTCTGCAAATGAAAATTCATCAACAACTACGAGGTTTTCATAATCTGTACCCTCGCCGATCATACCGATGCATGTAACATAGTCAACTACGCAGGCGTTTGCAGTAAGAGCTGCAACCTCCTTAAGAGCTGTTGCCATATCAAGAACCGGTGTGTAGCTTGCTTCTGCAAAGAGAGCATCTGTTGTGATAACATTTTCACCTGCTGAGCCCTGCTCTGCAACGATTGCAAGATCCTTCATGTCTTCTGCTTTTAAGTACTTGTCAGCATCCTCTGCTCTTACAACAAGAACCTGCTTGTTAGCCATGTAGGGAGTTGAGATTGAGAAAGCCTTTTCTCTGTCGGCGTCTATAGTCATACCGTTCCAGATACAGTCAATGGTTTTGCCGTTAAGCTCTGTTTCTTTAGCTGACCACTTGATAAGCTGGAATTCAGCTTCAACGCCGAGCTCTGCACAAACTGCCTTTGCGAATTCTGTCTCAAAGCCAAGGAATTCTTCACCCTCGTGATAGTTGAGGGGAGGGAACTCTGTATAACCGATAACAAGCTTACCCTTTTCCTTGATATATGCAAGGTCGGAAGCTGCTGTTTCTGCATCTGTGTTTGTGTCAGCGTCTGTGTTTGTCTTTTCGCCGCCGCATGCTGCAAATGAGAAGAGCATGAGAGCTGCAAGAAGAACTGCGAGAATTTTTTTCATAATAATCTACCTTTCTTTTCTGAGTGCGATTTGTTTCATCGCTTTAGCGTGGTAACATATTAACACAATAAAGAGTGGTTGTCAATAGGTTTTTACCAAATATTTTCTCCTTTGCAACGCAAACATCCGGCATGATGCAGAGTACAGAATGCAGAATTGCGACGAAGTCGGGTGTCAGGGATTAGGGACTAGGGAGTAGGGGCGGCCATTGGCCGTCCGAGTAGTCAGTAGCCGGTAGTCAGGGAACGCCCGATGGGCGTTTTTGAATGCAGAATGCAAAATGCAAAATGCAGAATTGCGACGGACATATATCAGGAGGCAAGGTTTTACCCGCCCAATCAGGTTGATACCGCAAGTACACTGCCGTGTCCGCAAAACTGACCGACAGATATATTTGATTTGACACAGTAGGGGCGACCATCGGTCGTCCGTGACAACCTGACGGGTAGGTGTATTTTATGGTAGAGGTGGTTGAACCCTTCCGTCACTGCGTGCCACTTGCCTCTTGCGGTTCCCAAAATTGCCATTCGGCTTGGAGCGCCGGGCAATTTTGACCGCTACGCCTCGTCGTCACAAACTGCATATCACTCATTTTCGCACAAATACGAAAACTCGTTCATTTCGTTGCTCCTCCTCTTCCCAAAAAGTCTTAAGGACTTTTCGGGAACCCTATATATCTCGCTTCATCCTCCACCGG
>JAZSQD010000092.1:0-10024 GCA_045537815.1 Acutalibacteraceae bacterium
GGGTGTGGATTTTGATGGATAGATGGTTGATTTGACCGGCACAAGAGTTAATCTTGACGAGCATTATAAGTAGGAGGATATCCCCACTCAGTTCACAGGTCAGCATGTGGACTTTGTAGTTGACCCAAACCAGTATATGGATAATCAGCAGGGAAGCAACCAGACTCCCGACTCTAACGGTCAGCAGGATGATAACCCCGATGCAAACGGCGGTCAGCAGGGTGATAACCCTGACAGTCAGCAAAACGGTCTTGCGCCCTACAGAATTCAGAAATATCAGGATATCATCGGTGGCGGTACATATCTTCTCAATGTTACAATGATTGAAAACGGTGTTCAGGAAGAGCCTATCACAATGGCAGTCAAAAACGGCAACTTTTACGTGAGCATGAGCGTTGATGATATGGAAGCTCAGCTTATTTATAAGGCTGACACCGATACTACATATATGCTTATGGATTTCATCAAGAAATACTGTGAGGTTCCCAAGGATCTGATGGGTGAGGAAATGGATATGTCTCAGATATCCCAGGGCTTCCAGGTTGAGAATCTTGACAAGGAAATCACTGTTACACAGACTGAGCTTAACGGAAACCCTGTTTTTTGCGAAAGCTATACTGCCGATGACGGCTCAGAATTCCTTTATTACTTTGATTCAAACGATATGCTTGTAAGAAGGGATAAAAACGGACCCGACGGCAGCACAGACGTTATGATATTCTCACAGATTACAACAGACGTGAGCGATAGCTTATTTGAGATTCCTTCAGGTTACGGATATCTCAATATCAGCTGGCTTCTTTCCATGGCGGTCTGATAACAAGCGCGGCAGCTTGCCGCAGATTAAGATTTGAGGATGGTGACATGAATGAAAAAAAGTATAGCGGTTCTTCTTGCTCTTGTATTTATGATAGGTGCAGTTTTCTTTGGCTGCGGCAAGAAGGAGGAAAACCCCGACAGCACCACAGAAACTACCGAGACCCGCAATCAGCAGGAGGTAAACGCTCTTGAGGACGAACTGAGCAAGCAGACTCTTGTTATGATTTCAAACGAGTTTTTGAAAAAGGACGCAGACGGAAACACACTGGGCAAGGCGGCAGTCAGAGCTTCGATTATGAATGCAAGTGAAAAAACCGTAACCTATGCGGTTATTGCCTTTGGCTTGTGGGATAGTGAAGATAAGCCCATTTCCGTTTCAAAAACTTCAGACGGCAAGGATGAATACATCACAAGATATTCCTACATGGCTCTCAAGGTGCCTGCAGGCAACATCTTCGGCAGTGAGGTGCTTATCCCTGTGGCTGACGAAATAGGAGAGAGAGTCGCTTATATAAAGGCTATTCCCGTTTCCTGCACCTTTGATGACGGCACAAACTGGGTTAACCCTCATTATGAGGATTTTATGAAAATCTATGACGGAAAGACCTTTATTGAGTCTGATAAGGGAAGCAACAGTGCGGCTCCCGATAACAAAGAGGAAAACACCACAACAACCAAGACGTCAGACGGTAATAACGACACCGGAACCACAAAGGATAACGGCAATCAGAACAGCGGCAGCACCGATAACAATCAGAATAATAATCAGGGCAACACCCAGAACGGAAATCAGGGAAGCTCAGAGCAGGGAGCCGACAAATCGGAATACCTTGTAACCAAATGCATTGATACCTTTGCGAAGGGCACATACAAAATGACTGTTGTCACCGACCCGGGCACTGCTGACGAGGCTACTTTCACAATGGCCGTCAAAAACGGAAATATGAGCATGACGACAACTATGGACAGTATAGAGGCTACTATGCTTTATAATGCCGGTGAGGATACCACATATATGCTGTTTGATTCTATCAAAATGTATACGGACGTTACAGAGGATATGATGGGTGGAGATATGGATATGTCTGAGCTCACCAAGGAATTCAATCTCTCTGTTCCTAATAAGGTTACGGTTTCACAGTCTGTATTCAACGGCAAGAATGTAAGATGCGAAAGCTTCGTGGATGCAGGTATACAGAGCAACTACTATTTTGATGCATCGGGCAATTTTGTCGGCAGAGAGGATTTTAACACAGACGGCACTGTTACCGCTATGGTTATTTCGGGCTTTACCGATAGGGTTGACGATTCAATGTTTGAAATTCCCAAGGGTTATCACTATGTTAACCTCAGCTGGATAATGGCACTTATGGGTGAATAAAAAAACGAGAGGTAACTTTGACGGTTACCTCTCTTAATTTTTATGCCCGCTGACTTAGTGTGAAACGTGGAAAAGATTGTCGTTTTCGTATTCAGGCTCATAGGTCAGGTGGATGCCGAGCTTTCTGAAGTAAGCGGCATCAACGCTTGAGGGAATAACGGAGATATGTGCCTCGCAGTTTCTCAGAAGAGGTACACAGGCAAGTGCTCTTGCGGCGTCCTCGTCGGTTGCGGCGCTGACAGAAAGAGCAACAAGCACTTCGTCAACGTGAAGTCGGGGGTTCTTGCTTCCGAGATAAGCGGTTTTGAGATTTTGCACCGGCTCGATAATGGAAGCGGGAAGAAGCAGAAGCTCGTCGTCAAGACCTGCGAGAGCCTTGAGGGCGTTTAGAATTGCGGCTGAGGAAGCTCCTAAAAGCTCCTTGGTTTTGCCGGTTACGAGTCTTCCGTCAGGCAGCTCGATTGTTGCAGCGGGAGCATCTGTTTTCTTTGCCACTCTGTTTGCTTCGACGGCAACGGCTCTGTCTCTGATGCTTATGCCGTATTTATTCATAAGAAGATAGATTTTTTCCGTTTCCTTGGCGGTGTTGCCTCCCTTATGGTTGTCGCAAAGACAGCTGTAATAGCGTCTGATGATTTCCTGAAAGGCGGCATCGCAGACTGCTTTGTCGTCAACTATGCAGTTACCTACCATATTTACGCCCATATCGGTGGGTGATTTATAGGGAGATTCGCCGTAAATGTTTTTGAATATTGCCTGAAGCACGGGGAAAATCTCAACGTCACGGTTGTAGTTGACGGTGACGGTGTTATACGCTTCGAGATGGAAGGGGTCAATCATATTCATATCGTCAAGGTCTGCGGTTGCGGCCTCATAGGCGAGATTGACCGGATGTGTGAGAGGAAGATTCCATACGGGGAAGGTTTCGAACTTTGCATAGCCTGCCTTGATGCCCTTGAGATTTTCGTGATAAAGCTGAGAAAGACAGGCTGCCATTTTTCCGCTTCCCGGGCCGGGGGCGGTGACAACAACAATGTTTTTCTCGGTTTCGATATATTCATTTTTGCCGTATCCCTCGTCGGAAACGATGAGAGGAACATTAGCAGGGTAGCCGGGAATTTTGTAGTGGGTGAAAACCTTTATGCCGAGCTCCTTGAGATTCTTCCTGAAATTATCGGCAGTACCCTGACCGTCATATTGAGTCAGAACAACAGAGCCTACAAAAAGACCCACGCTTCTGAAAAGGTCGATAAGCCTGAGAACTTCTTTGTCGTAGGAAATGTTAAGGTCACGGCGGTGCTTTCTTTCTTCGATAGCCCTGGCGCTGACGGCGATGACTATTTCAGCCTCATCCTTAAGCTCGAGAAGCATCTTGAGCTTGCTGTCGGGCTCAAAGCCGGGCAGGACTCTGGCGGCGTGATGGTCGTCAAAAAGCTTGCCTCCGAATTCAAGATAAAGCTTGCCTCCGAACTGAGAAACTCTTTCTCTGATTCTCTGTGACTGGGTTCTTATATACTTTTCATTATCAAAGCCTATTTTCATAATATATAAAACCTCCGAATAAACTCCGCTACTAAATATAACACAAAGATAAAAATTTTTCAATAAGAAACTGTTATCAGAATGAATTTTATTGTATAATGGTGCAGGGTGAACAAAAATGAACTATGACAGATTGTATAAAAAAGCAAAAAATATTATAGGAGATAAAACGCCTCTTTATAAGGATTGCGGAAAAATGTGCGAAGGAGCCTGCTGTAAGGGAGACCAAGGCACCGGTATGCTCCTTTTTCCTTTTGAAAAGACGGGCCTCGCCGTGGCTGAAAAGGAGGGGGTAAGACTTGCGGTTTGCGGCGGAAGCTGTGAGCGCAGAGACAGGCCTCTTTCCTGTATGATTTTCCCTTTCTTTCCTTATATAACAAAAGAAGGCAGAATAAAGGCTATACCCGATATCAGAGGCTATAACGTGTGCCCTCTTATAAGAAATTATGGCGATATCCGCTTTGACAGAGGCTTTCTTATGCGGGTTAAAAGGGTCGGCAGACTGCTCAGTGAGGATGAGGAATGCAGAGCCTTTCTTTATGAAACAAGCCGTGAAATTGATATGCTTCTCGATATTATGGAAAAATAAACAGGGAAGCAACACATTGTTGCGTGACTTTTTGAGCCGAAGGACATAAAATTTAGATGTAAGAACAGTGCTTTTGCGGTGTAAAACTTGCACGGGAGGAAAAAGTCATGTCTAAAATATCAAAAAACATAAAACAGCTCAGGCAGGAAAGAGGAATGACTCAGGAAGAGCTCGCAGAAAAGCTTTTCGTCACAAGGCAGGCAATTTCAAGCTGGGAAAACGACAGAACTCAGCCCGATGTGCATATGCTGGGAAAGCTGCGTGAGATTTTCGGCGTTTCAATTGAAGAGCTGCTTTACGGTAAAAAAAGAAATACAGAGCTGGAGCTTGAAAAGCCTTCCTATACGGGCAGTCTTATAACGGTGTTTTCCGTTCTCGGCAGCATTCTTGTAACGGCGGGGCTTATACTGATTTTTGTTACCGGTTGGGAGAAAATGCCCGATATTTTTAAAAAGGGACTTGCTTTTTTACCCCTTTTTATCGGTCAGTCGGCAGGTGTCTTTGTGCTGACAAAAAAGAAGGACAAAAAAGCTTGGTGCGAGGGCGGTGCCGTTTTCTGGGGCATAGGCATTATTGCAAGCTGTTTTATGGTGCAGAGTGTTTTTGATGTTTATGTTTACGATCAGAACTACTATCTTATAATGGCTCTTGCACTGCTGCCTGTTGTTTTTCTTATGAAATCTGTGTGTGCATTGGCTGCCTTTTATGTTACCGGACTTTTTCAGATTTACTCTTTTGCAGAGGGTGTTGTGTATTACCCCCTCGGAGCGGTGAAATATATCGGTTGGGGTTTTTGCTCACTTCTGATTTTTGCTGTAGGTATTTACTTAGCTTATATTCTTAAAAAAACAGACAGGGAAAGCCACGGAATAAGCATTGTTCAATGGATGACCGCAATAGCTTTTCCGTTCTTCACTTATTTCTTTGTGCTTCTGGGAGATTTTGATATGGGTAGTGCCGTGCTGTTTGTTTCGGCAATTCTGCTTTCATATTTTATTCTGGGACAAAAAGAAAAGTCAATCACATCGCCTTTCAGGTTTTTAGGCTTTTTCGGAACTGCGGTTTGCATCTGCCTTTCCTCTTATGTAACCCTTATTGATTTCGGAACTGATACAGGTGCAGGACAAATTACTCTTATAACCGTTCAGCTTATTATGGTCTGCTCTGCATTGGTTATGGTCAAGGGTAAATTCGCATCAAAAATACAATTGCTGATGTCGGCGAATTATCTTGTTATACATTTTCTGTTCCTTATTGTCATGATTTTTGAAGAAATACCTCACCGTGCAGAGAATCCTGAAGAGATGGTGGCGTTGTATGAACGGTATTCGCAGTGGGCGGATATAGCTTTTGTAGTAATGCAGATTTTTGCCATTATCTTCTTCAGCCTTCTGATAGCTCAGGGAGCCACAGATAAAAAGCTTACCGTAATGAATACGGGTTTTATAGGCTTCACCCATCAGATTGTTTTCTGGATTGCAGGCTCGGGACTCGGTATGCTGACTAACGGTATAGTGCTTCTTGTTTGCGGCGGAATACTGCTGTTCGTAAATCTTAAAATAGCAAAAAGCAAAAAGCAGAGAACACAGCCGCTTTCTGTAAATTGCGCAAAGGAGGCTCAGACAGATGAAAAATAAAAAGTTAAGCCTTGTTTTGGCTTTGGTAATAATTTTTCAGCTTGTGCTTATAATCAGCCCACCCGTTTATGAAAGCATAGTATTTTCAAGGTGCGAAAAATACGGCAGGGAATATAAAATTCAGATTTCCTCACTTCAGATTGATATTTTTGATCCGGAATACCGTGATAATCACCTGTATATCAATATAAGAGAGCATTATGAGGATTTTTCCGGTGTTGGAGACAAAATAGGATTTATGCTCAGTGATAAAGGCTTCTGTGTTTATGACCTTTACGGTTACGATAAAGATAAGCACGTTGATACAGTAAAAAAACAGTTTTTATACGGCAGAGGATATTCAGAGGATGACCTTATTCTGGCAGAGGGCGTTACATTCAAAAGCATAGCGGGGTATCTGAATGAAAAAACCTGTCAGGCGGATTGGGGAGAATACCACAGTTATGAATTCCTTGCCAGCTACGGCATTGAAGCATATATAACCGTTAAGGTTTACGCAGGCGTTATGACTCGTGAAGCCTTTTATCTTGACGGAATGAAGCTTTTTGAATTCAAAAATTAGAAATATCACAAATGAATAGAGTTTGTGCTGAACGTATTTGTCGTGCTTTAACCCGGTGTGGTACTCACTCTTTTAGTTTTACATATGACAAAAAAGATTTCTGCATAAAAGGGCAAGAAAATTGCTGTTGACAAAAAAAGGAAAAGGTGATAATATAAAAATGTAAAGTGAATACGCACTCCAAAGGGGAGTAGCTGAAATTTGCAAATCAACAGTCGCCTTTATGGCTGGTTTGCAAGCCTTTTATAACAGGTAGCAAGACCTTTAACAGACTCATTTTCTGTTAAAGGTCTTTTTAATAAAGCGGTATATAAATGGCAAAAATACAATAAAATGAAAGGAACAAAACTATGAAGCACTATTTACATTCGGTTGATGAAGTTTTTGAGCATATATCTTCATCTCCTTCGGGTCTTACCTCTGCCGAGGCGGAAAAAAGACTTCAAGAAAACGGTAAAAACAAGCTCGCAGAGGCAAAAAAGAAAACTTTAATAGCAAGATTTATTGATCAGCTCAAGGACCCGATGATAATTATTCTTATCATCGCGGCGGCGATCTCAGGCGTTACTGCCTATATCGAATCAAGATCAGGCGAGCCCGAATTTCCCACAGATGTCATCATTATCCTCGCTGTAGTTATCATTAACGCAGTCCTCGGCGTATTTCAGGAAAGCAAGGCCGAGGCCGCCATTGAGGCTCTGCAGGAAATGGCTGCGGCAACCTCAAAGGTAGTGCGTGACGGCAAGCTTCAGAGCGTAAAGAGCGAAGATCTTGTTGCAGGTGATATTATCCATCTTGAAGCAGGTGACTCGGTGCCTGCCGATGCACGTATCATTGAAAGTGCAGGCCTTCAGATTGAGGAAGCTTCACTGACAGGTGAATCTGTCCCTGTAAACAAAAAGACAGGCGCCCTCGAGACAGGCGATAACGGAGATGTTCCCCTCGGCGACCGCAAGAATATGGTCTATATGGGCTCAAACGTTACCTACGGAAGAGGAGTAGCTGTTGTTGTTGCAACGGGTATGGAAACGGAAATGGGTAAAATTGCCGATGCTATTGCTACTGCTGAAGAAGGACAGACTCCTCTTCAGATCAAGCTCGGTCAGCTTTCAAAAATTCTTTCCTTCCTTGTGCTCGGTATCTGTATATTTATTTTCGCCTTCTCTCTTATAAGAAGAGGCGGCGGATTTTCTGCTGAGTTTGTTCTTGATACCTTTATGGTTGCTATCTCTCTTGCCGTTGCAGCTATTCCCGAAGGACTTGCGGCGGTTGTTACCGTTCTTCTTTCAATGGGTGTTACAAAGATGTCAAAGCAGAATGCTATTATCAGAAAGCTTACAGCTGTTGAAACTCTCGGCTGCGCTCAGATAATCTGCTCCGATAAGACAGGTACTCTCACTCAGAATAAGATGACAGTTGTTGAAGCTCACTGCTCCGACGAGGATTTCTTTGCAACGGGTATGGCTCTTTGCACCGATGCAGAGGTTGAGGGTGAAAATGTTATCGGTGAGCCTACCGAGGCGGCTCTTGTAGCCTTTGCTCTTTCAAAGCAACTTAACAAAAACGACCTCAAGGTTAAATATCCCAGAAAGGCCGAGGTTCCCTTTGACTCAAACAGAAAGATGATGACAACTGTTCACGAGAGTGCAGAAGGTATCCTTCAGTTCACAAAGGGCGCTCCCGACGTAGTTCTCAGCCGCTGCACAAAGGCTATTGTTGACGGCAAGACCGTTGATATGACCGAAGAAGTCAAGGCTGAATTTATGAAAAAGAACAAGGAAATGGCTGACAAGGCTCTTCGTGTTCTTGCTCTTGCAACCAAGACTCTTTCTGCAGTGCCCACTGAGCTTACAAGTGAGGCTCTTGAAACAGAACTTGTTTTCGTCGGACTTTCCGGTATGATTGACCCGGTGCGTCCCGAGGTTAAGGTGGCTATTGAGGAGTGCCGCAGTGCAGGAATTACTCCCATTATGATTACCGGAGACCATAAGGATACTGCTGTTGCCATTGCGAAAGAGCTGGGTATCATTATGGATGCTTCCGAGGCTATTACAGGTGCAGAGCTTGACGATATCAGCGATGAGGACTTCCTTGAAAAGGTAAAGCTTTATCATGTTTACGCCCGTGTTCAGCCGGAACATAAGGTGCGTATCGTAAATGCGTGGAAGGCTAACGGCATGGTTACCGCAATGACAGGCGACGGCGTTAACGACGCTCCCTCAATCAAGAGCGCAGATATCGGTGTAGGAATGGGTATCACAGGCACCGATGTTACAAAGAATGTTGCAGATATGGTTCTTGCCGACGATAATTTTGCAACAATTGTTGCTGCGGTTGCTCAGGGCAGACGTATTTATGATAACATCAGAAAGGCTATTCAGTTCCTTCTCTCCTCAAACCTTTCAGAGGTTCTTTCAATCTTTATTGCCACAATGCTCGGCTTTACAATTCTCAAGCCCACACACCTTCTCTGGATAAACCTTATCACCGACACCTTCCCTGCACTTGCTCTCGGTATGGAAAAGGGCGAAAGGGATATAATGAAGCGTAAGCCCCGTTCATCAAAGGACGGTATATTTGCAGGCGGACTCGGTGTGGATGCGGTATGGCAGGGTGTTATGGTAAGTGCACTTACCCTTATTGCATACTTCCTGGGCAATCTTATGAGTGTCAACGAGCTTTTTGCAGGCGGTGTGATTTCTGCCGAGCTTATGGATGCAATTTCCGCTTCACCCATGACCTTTATCGGTGTTGAAAAAATGGCTGAGGCTCTTCAGTCTCTTGCTGTTTCGGGTCACGGTATTTACGACAATGCTTACGAGCTTATCCACGCAAACGGTATGACAATGGCATTCCTCACAATGAGCATGTCAGAGGTTTTCCACTCCTTCAACATGCGCTCACAGAGAAAGAGCGTATTCACTCTCGGAAACCACAACAAGTGGCTCTTCGGCGCTATGGTGGCAACCTTCCTTCTCACAACTGCCGTCATCTACGTTCCCTTCCTTGCAAACGCCTTTGAATTTACCGCAATAAGCCTTAAGGAATACGGCACCGCAATCGGTCTTGCAATCACAACAGTGCCCATTGTTGAGACTGTCAAGGCGATTCAGAGAGCGGCTGCAAAGAAAAAGAATAAATAAAAAAATCCGCCTTCGGGCGGATTTTTTTAGGGATTAGGGACTAGGGATTAGTAGTAATAAGCAAGGTCTGAGGAAAAGTAGTCAGTAGCCAGTAGTCAGTAGTCAGGGGAACGCCCGTTGGGCGTTTAATGGTGTAAGACGAGTCAGCTTCTTAAAATAAAAAGATATCGTAGGGTAGGGCCTGTGTGCCCTACCTGACAACCTGACGGGCAGGTGTATTTTGCGGTGGAGGTGGTTGGACCCTTCCGTCACTTCGTGCCACTTGCCTCTTGTGGTTCCCAAAATTGCCTTTCGGCTTGGAGCGCCGGGCAATTTTGACCGCTGCGCCATCCTCGCCTCGCTTCATCCTCC
>JAZSQD010000134.1:0-4697 GCA_045537815.1 Acutalibacteraceae bacterium
CCAGGGAATAACACCGAGCACACCGAAAATAACATAAAGAAGTGCACCTATAGCCGGAATATCAAGCACAAGTGTAATTATCGCACTCTTTTGCTTGCAGGCAAATGCCATAGCAGAGTCGGTGATAAGACAAAGCACAACTGCGCCCAGGAAAATAAGCCAGCTTTTGCCCACACCGGCAAAAATAACAATAAGCAGGAAGGAAACGGTTGCAACAAGGAAAATTGCACAGGAAATAAGCAGACGGGAAGCAAAGCTTCTCACCATTCCTTTACCGCCGGATTTTGAGGCAGCAACAACACAGCCTGCAGCAACGGGAATAAGGATACCCGCAACAAGAATAAGCCAGGTCTTTGCCCATATGCCGGAAAGGAAGCTGACTGCAAGATAAACAGTCACAAGAAGAATGGTATAGCCGAATATACCGAGAACCGAAAGAGAAGCCTTCTTTTTCTTTGCAACTCTTTTATTTATGCTCTGACGGTTAAGGTAATATTCCTTTTCTATATCCTTGAATTCGCTGATTACAAGCTCGTTGATAACGTTATTGTCACTAAGACCGCTTCTGACAAGCTCGTTGGCTCTTGCTGTCATTCTTGCAATAACTTCCTGCTTATAAAGATATGCGGATTTTGTGTTCGGTAATTTTTGCAGTGCTTTTTCTGCATAATCTGTAAAATTCATAGTTACGTCCTCCTTTTAAAAACGGGAATAATATATTCAAGCAAATATATCCCACTTGATATTATATTTTAACTTTCTGTTTTATATTTTAAAATTTCATAAACTTTTTTTAGCTTTTATTTAAAGAGTATTTATACTACCCCCTGAGAAAGCATAGCGTCCGCAACTTTTCTGAAGCCTGCAATGTTTGCCCCTGCAACAAGATTATCCTTTTTGCCGTATTCCGTTGCGGTATCATAGGATATACGGTAAATATTTGTCATAATATCTCTGAGCATAGCATCAACCTTTTCAAAGTTCCAAGAATATCGCATGGAATTTTGTGTCATCTCAAGCGCTGATGTTGCAACACCGCCTGCGTTTGCCGCCTTTGCAGGGCCGAAAAGAACACCCTTACTGATAAAATATTCCACCGCATCGGGAAGGGACGGCATATTTGCTCCCTCTGCCACAGCGACACATCCGTTATTACAAAGCTTCACCGCATCCTCATAGCAAAGCTCATTCTGAGTCGCACACGGAAGAGCAATATCACATTCTGTTTCCCAGATTCTGCTGCAATCGGGAACATATAAGGCTTCTTTATGAATATCGCAGTATTCATAAATTCTGCCCCGGCGGATTTCCTTTACTTTTTTGGCGGTATCAAGCTCTATACCTCTTTCGTCAAAAATATATCCGTCCGAATCTGAAAGAGTAACTACTTTTGCACCCATCTGAGCCGCCTTCTCTGCCGCATAAAGGGCAACATTACCTGAACCTGAAATGACAACCCTTTTATCCTTGAAGGATTGACCTGTCTGTTTCAGCATTTCGTCAGTGAAATAGCACAGACCGTAGCCTGTTGCTTCTTTTCTGACAAGAGAACCGCCGTAATTGAGCCCTTTACCTGTAAGAACCCCGGTAAATCCGTTTCTTATCCTTTTATACTGACCAAACATATAGCCGATTTCTCTTGCGCCTACACCTATATCTCCTGCAGGAATGTCAGTATTGTAGCCTATATGCTTTGAAAGCTCAGTCATAAAGCTCTGACAAAAGCGCATAACCTCGGTATCGCTCTTTCCCTTGGGGTTAAAATCGCTGCCGCCCTTAGCTCCGCCGATAGGAAGCCCTGTGAGTGCATTTTTAAATATCTGCTCAAAGCCTAAAAATTTAACGATACCCTCATAAACCGACGGATGAAAACGCAAGCCGCCCTTATAAGGCCCGATAACACTGCTGAACTGGACACGGAAGCCCCTGTTTACATGTGTTTCACCCTTGTCATCCATCCATGGCACACGGAATTTTATTATTCTTTCAGGCTCAACCATCATATCGGGAATATTCTTTTTCAGATATACAGGATTTCTTTCAAGCAACGGCTCAACCGTTTCAAGAACCTCTCTGACCGCCTGATGAAATTCATTTTCGCCCTTGTTTCTTTCAACAACCTTTTTCATCAATGTTTCAAGTTCAGATATTTTAAAGCTCACAATATTCTCCCTTTCTTACTGTATCTGCAATAAAGTATTTGAATCACAAAGGTTTTTATTCAATAAAAAAAGATAACTACCTTACAGTAAAAGTAGTTATCTTTCATATTTACACCTTCTGCTTATAGCTCTTGCAGAAATGAGGAACTGCAATCGCATCAGGGCTTATCTTTTCGTGAGTAACCTCAATCTTGTCAAGTCTGCACTTGTCACAACCTACGTGATACTCACATTCGCTTACAGAACACTTAACGCCTGAATTTTCCATTGTTGTCACCTCCCGAAACGGTGAACGCACCGTCAGATATATTATCGCTCGGATAATATATTTTTATTCAGGCTCACAACAACAAAGTTTTGCAATTTTATTTTACAAACATTCCTATGATTTTTGAAATAAAATCATAAATTTTCATAACGGTTTCAAAAACAACCGAAACGATTGTCTTTACACCGAATTTTTCAAGAATTTCAACAGTTTCTCCGCCGATTGTTTCCTCAAGTCCGTTGGAATACTGAGCTGAAGTAAAAGGATTTTCGCTGTCATATTTCACGGCATCTCCGTTCATAACGGTAAAGTCAAAGCTGCGATAACCGATGGGAGTAATATTGCCGATTGCATAAGCTATGCCGATTTCAATATTCTGAAGGCTAACGGCAGGAACAGCACCCGTGAATTTGACCTCTTTGCTTTCACCCGGAGCAAGAATAACAGGGGCAAGAGCGAAATCAAAGGCTTCTGTTCCCTTAACGGTGATTGAAGTTACAACCAGACTGCTTTCGGCACAGATGTTTGTGATAACAAGGGCACTGTCCTGTGAGGATAAATAGCCCTCGCCGCTCACATCAAACTGAGCGTGAACAGCGTGTGCGGGATTGGTTGTGGCGTGGAACTGAGGGAATCTTTCAAATGAAGTTACATCATAGCTCACATCATTGAGAAGAAGAGTGTAGAGAAGGTCTCTTGTATATTCATCCTTATAGGTCATACCGTGATGATAATCCTGAACATACCAGGTATGCATGGGAAGATAACCGACGGAAGCGTCAATAGTCATTGTGGGCGACACCTGATAAAGGCCGGTATCAACCTGCTGAGTATAGCCGTCTGCAAATCTTTCGCCAAAGGGAGCACAGTAGGCACCTGTAGCCGAATCGGTAGGTATAATAGCATCGGAGGAAATTTCCATACCTGTTACAACCTGAATGTCATAGCCTGCCATAATGTAAATATTTATTCCTGCCTGACGGGCCTTTTCGAAGCCCTTTGCATAATGGTATTCACCGTCCTCAGCCATAACCTCATAGTGCATAAAGTCACTCTTTTCGATTAATCCCGCATTAAGCTCTTCGTCAAGAAGCTCTGATTTGAGGTCTTCATAGTGCTCGAGAGGTATGAAATCCCAAAGGCTGCCCCAATATCCGATTGTTTCAAAGCAATAAGGTACGAGAGCACTTGCAAGCTCATCAAGGAAGCCTAAAAGCCCCGCCTCAACAATATAATGCAAATCCTCTTCAAGCATCATAGCGTGCTGAATGAATACGAGAAGACCTACATCTCCGAAGTTAAAGCCCTCGTGCTTGTAATTGAAGGCATCATAAGCGATACCTGCACCGCCAAGCGCAGGGAAGGTAAGAACTGCATTGTTTACCTTACCCTCATCACCGTAAAGTGTAAGATATGTGCCCGTAACCTGACCGCCGTGTGAAACTGCAAATATATTTACCTTTTCACTGCCGGTATACTCGAGAACTGCATCAATGTAGTCTTTCAGACATTCTGCCGCATCAACTGCACCAAGTCTGAAATCATAACCAAATGCAAAGGTGTTTTCTGCACCGACCTCATCGCATACGTGGGACATAATCTCCGACTCCTGCTGATGTCTGCCGTCGGGATAGTTTTCCCTGAGGTATTTAAAATTAGTTTCTTCGGGTGAGCTCACTGCAAGGTAAACCTCTTTATTATAGGGAGTGCCGTCAGGATTTGACTTGATATCAACAAAAATTCTGTTGAAGCCCTCACCAAGACGCTTTGCTATAGGATCAACGTCACCTGCAAGAAGATAAGTTGCAAAGTCGGATACAATTCCGCCGAGATTGCCTGACGATGCACCGCCTACAAGATCTGCAGCTGCGCCCCAGCTCCACACGGTTACCTTTTCACCTGTTTCTTCGTCAATCTTATAAAGCTCACTTGACATAAATCCGGGAACCACAATAACCGGATACTTGGTTTTGTTTGTGATTTCATAGGCTCCTGATATCCCTACAGAGCACAAAGTCACAAGCATTACAAGACTGAGAAGCAATGATAAAGCCTTTTTCATTTTATTTTCTCCTTTTTTCTGTTAAATACTCATTTAACATTATTTTCTTGATTGTATCACAAACATAAAACAAATACAAGAATTTACGTATAAAAAACTGCCGCAATCTACTTTTGCGACAGTTAAAAGATTATTGTTCTTTTTTGTTTTTGTCCTTGTCAGACTTTATAATCTGGGGCTTACCGTCAGATTTTTTATCCTTTAC
>JAZSQD010000001.1:0-2914 GCA_045537815.1 Acutalibacteraceae bacterium
AAATCACTGCAAAAGCCCTCATGACAAACAAGCGGCACAAGGGAAGGCTTAAGGTCTGTTACGGTGTGACCTGCCTGCCTGGCGAGTGTATAGCCGTCACCTGTTGAGCCTGTAAGCGGGTAAGAAACACCGCCTGTTGCGATAATAACACTGTCGGCTTCGTATTCGGTGCCGTCCTCGAGAACAACACCCTTAACGGCACCGTCGGAAATAATAAGCTGCGTCACTCTGCCCTTTATTCTCTTTGCGCCCGAATCCTGACTGAAGGCGTTGAGAGCATCAACTATATCGACCGCCTTATCGCTCTCGGGGAATACTCTGTTTCCCCTTTCAACCTTGAGCGGAACACCCATATCCTCAAAAAATTCCATGGTATCAATGGGCATAAAGCGTGAAAATGCGCTGTAAAGAAATCTGCCGTTGGTGGGCACGCTTGCAATTAATTCGTTTATCATTGTGCAGTTATTGGTCACGTTGCAGCGTCCCTTGCCCGTAATCATAACCTTTCTTGCAGGTCTGTCGTTACGCTCTATGAGGAGCACCTCAGCCCCTTTTTCGCCGGCGACACCCGAAGCCATGAGCCCCGCCGCACCTGCGCCGATTACTATAACTTTTTTTGACATATTTTTTCTCCTGTTTATAACTTTCAAAGCCTGAAATCCCCGACGGGAATTCCCCTTATTACTTACTGCTAATCCCTGGTCCAAATCCTTCGATGTCATTTTTGATTTTGGGCGGTATTTGTCGGTCGGGTGATTTAACCCTCCCGTCGGCTACACCGACACCCTCCCTTTCAAGGAGGGCAGGTAAGGTCGACACTTTTTGTTAAAGGGCATGAATCGGCTTACGCCATAAAATGCCCGTCGGGCGTTCCCCTGATTACTGGCTACTGACTACTGACTACTCAATCCGTCACCTGCCCGTTACACAGCACCTCGGTCAGCCTTATCAACTTATAATTATATAACAATGTTGCACAAAATTCAAGACGATAATTCTATGATTTTAATTCTCTTACGGCATTAAAAAGAATTTTAAAAAATATTTTTTGATTTTTGACCGATTTGTTGCACGAAACCTGCAACAAAACGGCTTTTTCGGCCTATTAGTAGAGGGGTATTTCCCCTACTAAAAATTTAAGGAGAGTAAAAAATGAAAAATTTCAATCAGATTTGCAAAAAGGAAGAGCTTTTTGACTTTGTGCTTCTTGTGGAAGTGCTGACCATGGAAAACACAGAGCGGTCATCTCTTATAATGGAAAAGCTCAGACAAAAAGCCGAAGAGCTGGGTGTCACCGCAGAATTTTCAAAGAAGGTCAATGAACTTTCAGCCATGATTGAGAGTGACCGTCTCAGTCAGAAAAGAAAGCAGCTCATCGGTGAGGATTTCAGAACGGACAAAAACGGAAAGCTTCTAAAAACCGTGGGCAACTACCTTACAATCCTAAACTCAGATGAGGAATTCAGCACCGTAAGGTACAATCTGCTGACAGGCAGACCCGAATGGAACGGTAAGCCCTGGGACGACGAATGCTTCAGCAGAACGCTTCACATCATCGAAAACAACTATGACATCAAAAGCGAGGGTGACCTTAATCACGCGCTGAAAATCTTATGGAATCTTAATCAGTATCACCCGATTCGTGACAGAATCAGAAGCATTGAATGGGACGGCGAAAGCAGAATTGAGAGGTTCCTGACGGAAATTATGGAAGCTGAGGACTCTGATTATGCCCGTGAGTGCTCGAGGCTGATTTTTCACTGCGGAATTGCGAGAGCCTTCGAACCCGGGTGCAAGGTGGATGATATTATTGTGCTTCAGGGTGCCCAGGGCAACGGCAAAACGACTATCACTCAATGGCTCGCCCTTCAGGATGAATGGTACGGCAGAATAAGCGACATCAGAGGCACTGTAGGTATTGAGCAGATTCAGGGCAAGTGGATATGTGAAATCAGTGAGCTTCTTGCCCTCAACAGTGCGGAAAAGCAGGAGGAAGCCAAGCAGTATTTTGACAGAAGAAGCGACAACTACCGCAAGCCTTATTCTATTTACCCCTCTGACATCCCCCGTCAATGCATTTTTATCGGCACTACAAACCTCCGTCAGCCTTTTAAGGATAAAACAGGCAACAGAAGATATTACCCTGTGTGGTGCAATGTGAGAAGAGGCGCAATATTTGAAAATATGGCATATATAAAGCATTTTATCGAGCAATGTTGGGCTGAGGCTTATTCACTTTACGCCTCGGGAAAGGTGCTCACAACGCCTAAAAAGGAGCTTATCGGCACAGTGACCGAGCGGCAGAACAATGCCCTCGAGGACGACTGGAGAGTGGGTGCTATTGAGGAATATATTGAGGATAAGGATTGTGTATGTGTTCTCGAACTATGGGATAGGGCTCTCGGGTACAGGGATAAGCCGACCATGAAGCAATCGAAGGAAATAGGCATTATTATGGATACCAATACGGATTGGGAAAGAAGCGTAAGTGCAAAAAACGTCGGTGAATACGGAAAGCAGCGTTGCTGGGTAAGACCTCAGACCGAAGAATACTACGGTGTTTTCTGATACAAAGAGCGGTTTGTTCCTTTGTTTCTTCTTTGTTTACCGTTTGTTGACGTGAAAAACCGAGAGTTTATGCCTGTTTTCAGCCCTTGGTAAACAAATAAACAAATATTTTATTAAAAGAGTTTATAAGTATATATTTCTTGACCTTTATAGAAAACTTTGTTTCTTTGTTCCTTTGTTTACGAAGCTTCACGGCCCAATCTGTCCCTGAGGTGTCGATTTTGACAGAAAAGATGTTTTCCGTAGTGTTCGACACCCACGGCGACCTATGAACATAAACCGTATTTTTGTCTCGATATTTAATCTTGCCGTCCCTGAAAGGCATCGTCGCCGAAGAATTTAATCT
>JAZSQD010000114.1:0-5794 GCA_045537815.1 Acutalibacteraceae bacterium
GAGAGTGAACTCGTCCTTTTCAACTTCAACCTTTTCAACAGGGATAATTTTCTTTTCCCACTTACCAATGAACTCAACATCGTTATTGATTGTGAATTTGTTACCGTCTACATCGGCATCCTCTGTTGACCAGCCTGAGAAGGTGTAGCCGTCAAGTGAGGGTGCATTTTCAACTGTTACCTCACTGCCCTCCTCGTAGGTTTCCTTTTCAGGTACTGCAGGAGCGTTTTCGGGTACTGTGCCTTCGTATTTGTATGTAACATCGTAATAATTTATCTTTTGCCATGAGCCTACGAAATGTACATCGTTGATGATTTTAAATTCACCGTTTGCTACGGTTGCATCCTCTGTTGACCAGCCTGAGAAAATATATCCGTCAGCAGCCGCATCGACTTCAACCTTTACTGTGCTGCCGTCCTTGTACTCCTTCATTGAGGGAGCTTCAACATTTTCGGGAATAACATCACCTATAAATTCATAGGTAACCTTGTAGGTCTTTTTGATTACGGTTACCGTGACTGTTTCGGTGACAGATTCATCATCCTTTGAGGTAACGGTGATTGTAGCTTCACCTTCGCCTACGGCTTCAATGTTACCCTCTTCGTCAACCTTTACTACAGATTCGTCACTTGATTCGAAGGTAACGCCTTTATCGGTTGCATTGTTGGGAATAACCGTTACGGTGATTTTGTCACTGTCTCCCTCTGTGATAGTGATATCCTCTCTTTCAACCTCAATATCAACTACGGGAATCTTTACCGTTACTGTCACAGTTTCGGTAAATGAGGAATCCTCCCTTGAGGTGACGGTGATTGTAGCGGTACCTTCACCGACTGCAACAACATTGCCGTCACTGTCAATCTTAACTACACCGGGATTGCTTGATTCATAGATAAGCTCTTTATTTGTTGCATCCTCGTTGACCTTTGCATCAACATTCTTTTCTTCACCTACGTTGAGAGTGAAGTCATCTGTTACGGTAAGCTCAGTTACGGGAATCCTTACCGTTACGGTAATTTCTTCCTTAACATCCTTGTTATCCTTCGAGGTAACGGTGATTGTAGCCTTGCCTTCGCCTACGGCTTCAATGTTGCCGTTTTCGTCAACCTTTACCACGGTTTCGTCGCTTGATGTGTAGGTAACTTCCTTATTTGTTGCCTCAACGGGCTTAACCTCTGTTACGGTGATTTTATCCTTATCACCCTTATTGAGGTTGATTTCTGTTTTATCAACAGTAATATCTGTTACGGGAATTTTAACCGTTACGGTTACTTTATCGCTCTTGGTCGGGTCATCAACTGATGTTACGGTAATTGTTGTTGTACCCTCGCCTACAGGAGTAATGTTACCGTATTTGTCAACCTTCGCAATACTTTCGTCATCTGATTTGTATGTAATTTCAGGAATTGTTGCATCCTCGGGCTTTACGTAAACATTAATTCTTGTTGTTTCATCTATATCAACAGTAATGTCTCCGCCCATAATTTCAACACTTTCAACCGGAATCTTGTAGAAGCCGTAGAATACAACATCATTTTCGGGCATTACAAATGAATCGCCCACAACATCTGCATCCTCGGTGTTCCAACCTACAAATACATATTCGTAAACATAGGGTATACCGTAAACAGGCACATCCTCACCCGGTGCGAACCAAAGCTCGGTGTCGGGAATCTGAGGAGCCTCTTCGGGAAGCTCGTAATTTTCATCGTACTTATACTCTACTCTGTAAAGCTTGATCCATGAGCCGACAAACTCAACATCGTTATTGATTATGAAATTGCCGTCAGCATCAACGGTTGCATCCTCTGTTGACCAGCCTGAGAAGATATAGTGCTCAGCAGAAGCGTCATCGGCAACCGTTACGGTTGTGCCCTCCTCATAAATTGCAGGGTCAATAACGCTTACGCCATCAGGAATAATATCACCTGTAAATTTATATGTAACGGTATATTTGGGTTTCTGAGGCTTATTGGCTATATTGTCAAGATAGCCGTCGTCTTCTCTGAACTTTGCATATTCTACACTGGGAGGATAGTATGCACTGGGATGCTTATCAATATAAATCTCTTCATTTTTCACCTGATCATCAGTCTGACCGATAAGTGCATAGCAGCAGTTGAAAACACCGTCATTGATATTTTTGATAGCTTCGGTTGTCCAGCCTTCACCTACATATATGTTTTTGAGCTGCTTACAGTAATAGAACATAAACCTCATAGTTGTTACCTTTGAGGTATCAAAGCTGCTAAGGTCAAGCTCTGTGAGAGCCTCACAGTTTTTAAACATATTTTCCATAGTGGTAACGTTGCTTGTATTCCAACCTGAAAGGTCAACACTCTTAAGAGAGTAATCGGGAGACACACCGCTGGGAGGTGTCATTTCAAAGAGACCCTTCATACTGGTAACCTTACCCGTATCCCAGCCGCTGAGATTTGCCCTTTCAAGAGCATAGCATCTGTAAAACATCGATTCAAGAGAGGTTACATTTGAAGTATTCCAGGAGCTTGCATCAATTTCTCTGAGCATATAGCAGCCGTAGAACATCTGCTTGAAGGTGGTTGCAGATGAAGTATCAAGCTTACTCAAATCAATATTTTCAAGCTCAAAGCAGTTTCCGAACCAATATAAGAAGCTCTTTACGTTTCCGGTGTGGAAATTCTCCATACCCTTCACTTCTTTAAGGCTTGAGAATACGTAGAACATATGGGTTGTATTCTCGTGAGCGGCAACTCCGCCTTCGGCGGCAACATAAACATCATATCTATTATCGCCTGCTGCAGCAGTAGCCTCCTCGTTAAGATACATCCAGCCCCACACGCTTCCGTCACCGTCTGCTGACACATCCCATTTTTCGAGGGCATTGTCTCTGGCGGCGGTGTCGATTTCATCAAGGAAGGTTACTGTGTAAACCTGCTTATAATACCTGTGAAAATCATCACCTGATGCTGCGTTGAAGGACTTCATTGTGGGATAAGCCGCCTCTGCCTCGGGTATGAGACCGATTGCAGGCATCATAGTCAGTAACATAACTAATGCCAAAAGCAGAGATAAGCCTTTTTTGAATTTTGTCGTTTCCATTAATATTTCCTCCCGATTTATAAAAAATCGCATTTATACGTATAAAATATATCACAACATTTCAAAACAGTCAACACAATACAGCAAAATTTGACGGTTCATACTTTGTTCATATTTTTCAAGCTTGATTCACGCATTTATATTTAATAAAAAAGGAACAAAAGAATATTGCTAAACAGAAATATTAGTGATATAATCTAAAAAAATCGAAAGGAGCATTCTTTATGACCGAAACACCCTTTGGTTGGTTACCTCTTGACAACGCAGGCAAGGTTTTTCCCGGGCAGAATTCGGGCAGATGGTCAAACGTCTTCCGTTTATCACTTAAGCTCGACCGTGAAATCAAGCCCGATATATTAAAGGATGCCCTCGACAGCACTCTTGAAAGAATCCCTACCCTCAGGGTGCGGATGCGTAACGGCTTTTTCTGGAATTACTGCGAAATCAACAAAGAGACGTGTCCCGTAAGCCACGATATAAAGAATTTCTGCTACCGTATCAATTTCAGAGAAAATAACGGCTATCTTATAAGAGTTTATTATCACCTAAACTGTATCAGTGTTGATTTTTATCACGCTGTCTGCGACGGTCACGGCGGTACGGTTTTTCTTCTCACTCTTGCAGGTGAATATCTGCGCTCAGAGGGGCTTGACATTAAGACAAACCGCTTCGTCCTAGACACAAACGACCGAATCAGCAAGCATGAGGCTGAAGACGCATATCTGCGTTACTGCGCCAAGGATTCAAAAGCAAATCTGACAGAATCAAGGGTATACCATAAAAAAGGCACCGCCCTGCCGCCTCACATGTCGGGCTACACAGCGGTTACAATGTCCTTTGACAGCTTCCATAAGCTGAGCAAAAGCCTCGGTGTAACGGTAACGGAGCATCTTGCCGCAATTATGCTCGATATCCACTACCGCAAGCAGCTTCAAAGCGGAAAAATCCGTAAGCCCGTCAGTGTTCAGATTCCCGTCAACCTGAGAAAATTCTTCCCGAGCGATACACTGAGAAACTTTGTTCTTTGTGTAACGGTTAAAATCGACGGACGGAAGAAAGAATATACCTTCCCTGAAATACTTGAAAGCGTCAGCTCTCAGCTCAGACACATAAATAACAAGAAGGCTCACAGTGCTTACATAACCCGTACGGTTAAAATAGGAACTCAGGCAATAAGACCCGTTCCGCTGGTGATTAAAAATCTGATAATCGGCATCGGCTTTCTTTTCGGTGCAGAATATTCAACCTCTGTCCTTATTTCAAATCTCGGCCCTGTCGAATTGCCCGAAGGCATGAAGGAATATGTTAAAAATTTCTCCTTTTATACAGGTCCCGGGCTTGTAAACGGTGCCCGTTGCGGCGTTGCCTGCATAGGTGACAGCCTCACCTTTACCTTTTCAAACCGTTATAAAGAGGATGACATCGAAAGAGATTTTCTTACAAGACTTTCGGAAATGGGAATAACAACCCTTGTTGAAACAAACAGAGACGCTGATTTTTCAGACATAAGGGGTGTTACCCCCGGCGACAAAAACGCATATTCCGACGAGGTTTTCATCCCTTCAAAGAAAAATCAGACAAAACCGAAAAAATATGATATGAGCCTCAAAGAGCGGCTCAGACGGTATTTTTATTTTTAAACTGAAACGAGCGTTGCAGAAATCAGACTGTAACGCTTGTTTTATTATTATTTGTGTTGACTTTTATCCGCAGCTATTTTATAATTATAATGTTGTATACCCTTTAATATATTTAATGAAAGGATGTTAATATGAACACAATCGACAAAAACCACGAGGCTCTGTTTACTCCGTGGAAAATCGGTAACGTTGAAATCAAAAACCGTATCGTTATGTGTCCCATGGGCGGCACATCGCTTTTCGGTTGGTTTGAGCTCGGCGGCTGTCATTTTGACAAGGAGGCGGCAAAGCTTTTCCTTGAAAGAGCAAACAATGAAGTAGGTCTCATCATCCCCGGTATTGCACCCCTTCGTGATACCTTCTGGGGTAAATGGCTCTGGCAGAACCCCAAGATGTTTGAAGAGCTCAAGGAATTTATGGATGAAATCCATAAAACAGGTGCAAAGCTTTTCGTTCAGCTTACCGCAGGTATGGGACGCTCATGGGCTATCACAGAGCTCGTTGCTCCCTTACACAAAAACAAATTCACCCGCGCACTTGTAAAGCCCATTCTCGACACCTCTCACGAGCTTGCTTCTCCCTCTCCCCAGCCTTCGCGTTGGGCTCACGATATTATCTGCCCCGAAATGACCAAGGAGCAGATTCACGAAATCATCGAAGCTTTTGCAAAGACGGCTAAGCTCTGCCGTGATGCTGGCGTTGACGGTGTCGAGGTTCACGCAGTTCACGAGGGTTATCTTCTTGACCAGTTTGCTATCGAGTTCTTTAACAAGCGTACCGATGAATACGGCGGCTCATTTGAAAACAGATACCGCTTTGCAGTTGAGGTTGTAAAGGCTATCAAGGAAGCCTGCGGTAAGGATTACCCCGTTTCTCTCAGATACTCAGTTGAGTCAAAGATGAAGGGCTTCTGCGAGGGTGCAATGCCCGGCGAGGAATATACAGAAGTAGGCCGTGCTATGCCCGAATCGGAAAAGGCTGCAAAATACCTTCAGGATGCAGGCTACGATATGCTCAATGCCGACAACGGTACATACGATTCCTGGTACTGGGCACATCCTCCTATGTATATG
>JAZSQD010000120.1:0-6293 GCA_045537815.1 Acutalibacteraceae bacterium
CAATATAAAGTCTATGTTATAAAATATATAGAAATACACTATAATGGTATAACTGTAGTTAAGTATATATTAGGAGGTAGATTATGTACGACAAAATAAACCCTATATCTCCTGAATTGCTCTCAGTAATGAGCGAGAAAATTCAGCGCAAAAGTAAAATTGACCTTGACGCCTTCTGGAAGTACGGCGTTAAAAGAGGATTGAGAAACCCCGACGGAACAGGTGTTATGGCCGGTCTTACCAACATATGCTCCGTTGACGGCTACTATGTTGAAGACGGTGAAAGAGTTCCTAAAGCAGGTGTGCTTAAATACCGCGGAATAAACATCAATGATATTGTTGAGGCCTGTGAAAAGGAAAACCGTTTCGGATATGAAGAGGTTGTGTATCTTCTTCTTTTCGGCTCTCTTCCGGCTGCAAGTCAGCTTAAGCTTTTTCAAGAAACTCTGAGCGATTGCCGTGTTCTTCCCAAAACATATATCGAAGACGTTCTTATGACAAATGCATCGGTTGATATAATGAATAAGCTTGCAAGATGTGTGCTTGTTTCCTACTCTTTTGATGAAAATCCCGATGATATTTCAGTTGAGAATGTTCTCAGACAGTCAGTTCAGATAATTGCCCAGATTCCCGTAATGGTGTGCTATGCATATCAGGTCAAGAGAATGAAATACTACGGTAAAAGCATGTATTTCCATCCTGAAAAAAAGGAGCTTTCAACTGCAGAAACAATTCTTCGTTCCATAAGATCCGATAAGAAATATACCGATGAAGAGGCGAAGCTTCTTGATATCTGCCTTATTCTTCACGCTGAGCACGGCGGCGGTAACAACTCAACCTTTACCAACAGAGTGCTTACTTCAAGCGGAACGGATACTTACTCTGCTTTTGCGGCATCAATCGGCTCACTTAAAGGCTCACGTCACGGTGGCGCAAATATCAAGGTTACAAAGATGATTGAAGAAATTAAAGCCAATGTTGCCGATACCAAGGATGAAAGACAGATTTTTGAATATCTTGAAAAAATCATCAGAAAGGAAGCAGGGGACGGCTCAGGGCTTATTTACGGTATGGGACATGCCGTCTATACACTTTCAGACCCTAGAGCCGTGATCCTCAAAAGAAAGGCTAAGGATTTTGCATATAAAAACGGCTATGAGGATGATTTTGAGCTTATAAATGCTATCGAGAGGCTTACTCCCGAGGTTTTCAGAAAAGTCAAGGGTAAAAACAAGGTTATGTGTGCCAATGTTGATTTATATTCGGGATTAATTTATAATATGCTCGGTATTCCTCAGGACCTTTTCACACCGTTATTTGCTACTGCCAGAGTTGCGGGTTGGGCAGCTCACCGTCTTGAAGAGCTTCTCACCGGCGGAAAGATTATCAGACCCGCATATAAAAATATCGCACTTCCCAAAAAATACGTTGCGATGGATGAGCGTATCGAAAACTATTATTCGTCTGATGTTTATATCCCCTCAGACCAGAGAATATACAGGGAGGATTAATCGAATGAAAATTAAAAACAGTATCGAAAAGCTCAATACAGATATACTGTTGACGGTATTTTTCTTTTCCTCCCTTGCCTGTGCCGTTTTAAGATGCTTGCAGGTATTCAGATTTATTGAGGCCGATACAGGCTTTAATACAGGTGCCGGGTGGCTTATGGCGTTACTTTATTTTATCATTTTCGGTTGCGGTACGGCTTTCTGCGTAGTTTCTTATCTGAGTAAGCATACCCGTTTTCATCAGCCGATGGGAATAAATGACAGGCTTTCAGGAATTTTTACAATGGTTTTTGCTGTTGCTCTTGCAGGTGATTGGATTTCGTCATTTTTCGGCTTTTTTGACTGTCTTGCCAATGATGTGAGCAACACAGGCTTCCGTGGCTTTATGTCATCAGGTGTTTTTACATATTTTGCACAAAGTGTTTTTGCGTTTTTCTCTGCAATTTATTTTGTGATTTTTGCCTTTGATATTTTAAGAGGTACAATTAAAGCCAACAAGTCAAAGCTTCTTGCTCTTGCTCCTGTCGGTTGGGCAAGTGTACGCCTTATTCACCGCTTTATAAGACAGATAAGCTTCATTGAGGTTTCTGACCTTCTTTTAGAGCTTGTGATGATATCATGCCTTGTGCTTTTCTTTATGGCACTTGCTCAGGTTGTTTCAGGTGTAAATTCAACAGGCTTTGAGTGGAGAATCGCCGCCTTCGGTCTTTTTGCAGCACTCATTGCCGTTACTGTTAATGTTGCGAGATTTGCCTACGGAATTGTAATGGGCTTCTCAGCTCTCAATGAGCATCATCCCTTCAGCTTTGTTGATATTGCTTTTGCAATGTTTGCTGTTTCACTTATATTTACACTTAATAAAAAAGCTAAGGAAGTGTAATTTTGTTTACAGACTATCTTATTTCTGCGGCAACTCAGGTTTCAATTCTGTTTGTTATTGTTGCAGTCGGCTTTATCTGCGATAAGACCAAGCTCTACACTGAAAAAACGGCAAGGGCCACAGTCAATTTTCTTTTATATATCATTGTGCCCGCTACGCTGATAAATTCGTTTATCAAAATCGAGATGAATGAGGATACGGTAAAGAAGTTTTTTATTTCTTTTGCCGTAATGACGGCGACACATATTATCGCTATTGTTCTCAACATTCCTTTTTACAGAAAGAAATCTGACGAAAATAATGCAATATACAAATTTGCATCTGTTTACGGTAACGTGGGCTTTATGGCGTTGCCTCTCGCTCAGGCCGTGCTCGGAGATGAAGGTGTTTTTTATTGCGCAAACGGTGTTGTGGTTTATAATATAATTAACTTTATCCATGGTGCCGCCGTTATGAGTAAGGAAAAACAGAAATTCAGATTCAAGAGTCTTCTTACTAATCCGGGGATTATTTCTGTTGCCGTCGGATTGCCTATTTTTCTTTTGCAGATTAAGGTGCCGATAGTCATAAGTCAGCCGATAAATATGCTCTCAGGTCTTAACAGTCCTCTTGCAATGCTGATATTCGGCAGTTATCTTGCTCATACAGACTTAAAGAGTATGCTTTTTGATAAAAAGATTTATTTTACTGCTTTTTTAAAGCTGATAGTATTACCTCTTATTTGCATAGGCACCTACTATCTGTGCGGCATATCGGGTGTTCTTCTCACTGCGAGTATAATTACCGCCTGTGTGCCGTCTGCAAATAACACATTTATGTTTGCTTCAAAATTTGGCAGAGATGTGTCGGTAGCTTCTAAAACAGTTGCTCTTGTCAGCTTTATATCGGTGCTGACTATGCCTTTTATGATAGCCCTGACACAGATGACATGGTAAAGGAGAGATAAAGTGGATAGTGTTTTAGTACGTTTTGCAGGTATTGCAAAGGAGTTTTTGGTCAGCAGTGAGCTCGATTTGGGGTTCACTACCGTTAAATGGTACGGTGCGATTATTGCCTTCGGCTTCGGCCTTGCAGTTCTTTTCGGCGGCCGAATCGCTCACGTGTGGAAAATCAATCTTGATAAAATGGTTGACGTGCTTATTTTCGGCACAATAGGTGCTATTATCGGTGCCAGACTTTATTATGTTGCCTTTGAGTGGGATTACTATTCCCATAACCTTGCAAAGATTCCTCAGATTTGGGAGGGCGGTCTTGCAATTTACGGCGGTATAATAGGCGGTATTCTGTGCGCCTTTGTGGTGTGCAAGGTTGAAAAGCTTAATTTTTACAATCTTCTCGATATGGTGGGTATGAGCCTTCTGATCGGTCAGGGTATCGGCAGATGGGGCAATTATGCCAATCAGGAAGCTTTCGGCGGATTTACATATAAAAATTGGGGTATGATGAGTGATAAGGTTATCGAATATATATCCCATCCCGACATAAGACCTATGTACGGTCTTGAGAATGTAGAAAATGTCGCCGAATATGTAGAGAAGAACAATCTTTATGTTCATCCTACTTTCTTTTATGAATCGGTATGGTGTATTCTCGGATTCTTTGTGCTTTATATTATTCTGAAAAAATTCCGCAAGTTCAGCGGCCAGCTTTTCCTGACCTACGGTGTCTGGTACGGACTTGAAAGAATGATTGTTGAAGGCCTCCGTTCTGACAGTCTTTATATCGGAAATACCAATCTGAGAGTTTCTCAGCTGCTTTCACTTATTATTGTTGTAATCTGCGGCAGTTTGCTTACTGCTTTAATGATTAAATATATCCGTAATCCTAAGCCTATAGAGGGTGTGGATTATTTTCCGCCAAAAACCGAAAAAGAGCTTCTCAAGGAAAAGAAAAAGCAGGAAAAGAAGGCTCTTAAAAGGCAGAAGAAGGAAGATGCTTACTTTGCTTCAGCTGACGGAAAAGATAAAATAAACAGTCAGGAGGAATAACTCATATGTATAAGCTTATAGACGGCAAGGAGGTTTCCGCTTATATAAAAAATCAGGTAAGGCAAGAGGTGGCAGAACTTTCTGAACAGGGTAAAACAGTTACTCTTGCGGTTATCATAGTGGGTAATGACCCTGCCTCAAGAGTATATGTCAATAACAAAAAGAAGGCCTGTGAAGCAACAGGTATAAGATCTCTTGAGTATGCATTGCCTGAGGAAACCAAGGAAGAAGAGCTTCTGCAGCTTATTGCAAAGCTCAACGAAGACAGGGGTGTAAACGGAATACTTTGTCAGCTTCCTTTGCCCGAGCATATTGATGAAAGCAAGGTTATTGATGCCATTTCCGGTGAAAAGGATGTGGACTGCTTCAGGGCTGAAAACGTTGGCAAAATGTGGCTCGGCGATTATGATTTTTCAGCTTGTACGCCAAAGGGTGTTATGCTCCTTCTTGATTATTACAGAATTGATGTATGCGGCAAAAACTGTGTTATTATAGGCAGAAGCAATATTGTCGGCAAGCCAATGGCATCTCTTCTTCTCGAAAAGAGCGCAACTGTTACTGTCTGCCACTCAAAGACACGAAATCTTGCCTCCTTTACTAAAAATGCAGATGTTATCGTTGCCGCTGTGGGCAGACCTAAATTCGTTACTGCGGATATGGTAAGTGAGGGTGCAGTTGTTGTTGATGTAGGCATTAACAGAGATGAAAACGGCAAGCTTTGCGGTGATGTGGATTTTGAAAATGTCAAAGAAAAAGCATCTTATATTACTCCCGTTCCGGGTGGCTGCGGACCGATGACAATAGCAGTTCTTATGAAAAACACTCTCATTGCTTATAAAATACAGAACGGTGACTGAGATGAAAACTGTTGCCGTGTGTTGTGATTTTTCCTCTGTTGATGAGGAAACACTCGCGATGTTTGAAAAATGTATAGCTTCACATATATCGGTCGGCGAAAAGCCCTTAAAGGATGAATCCGTCTGTGCCAGGGTGCTTCTTAAATATATGCTCAGTGAATATTTTTCGGTCAATGAATTTACAGTTACTGCGGGAGAAAGCGGAAAGCCTTATCTCGTAGGCAGTGAGCTTCATTTTAATTTCAGTCATTGCCTTAAAAGGGTAATATGTTCGGTGTCAGATGCTCCTGTCGGTTGTGATGTTCAGGATATAAGACCCTTTAATCCGAGAGTTGCGTCGAGATTTTTCAGCTCTGACGAGGGTATGATTTTATCTGCAAGTAACAATAAGGACGAGCATTTTACAAAGTTCTGGGTGCTTAAGGAAGCAATCCTTAAGTATAAAGGCGACGGAATATCGGGAGGTCTTGATTATTACAGCTTTCCCGAGTATCTTATGAGTGACAGCTTTTATGCTTACGGTGTTAATTTCAAGTCGTTTAAAAAAGACGGATTTCTTTACTGTGTGTGTTGTCAGTCTGATAATATAAACGTGATTAAAGCTGAAATAAAGGATATAATCAAAAAACTGATGTGATTCGAAAGGAGAATTCTTAATGAAAGCCATCAAATTTCTTAAAAGCAAGCTTGGCTACGGTGTAGGTGCCATCGGTCTTGACTTAAGCTACGGAATGTTCTATTCCTATCTTTCAAAGTATCTTACCGACGTGCTTCATCTCAGCCCTAACTTCCTTCTTATTCTTACTCCCATTGCAAGACTTTGGGACGGTATCAATGACCCGATGATGGGTACAATCGTCGATAACACACGCACTAAAATGGGTAAATACCGTCCGTGGATTCTTACAGGCTCCGTCCTTAATGCTATAGTTCTTGTTTTACTTTTCTGGAATGTGTTTGACCTGAGCGGAAAATCACTTATGGCTTACATTGCTTTGATGTATGTGGCATGGGGTATGACAAATACACTTGCAGACATTCCCTACTGGTCAATGGT
>JAZSQD010000121.1:0-8051 GCA_045537815.1 Acutalibacteraceae bacterium
GAAACACCTACAGCAAGACCGTCAAGACCGTCGATAAGATTTATGGCGTTTGTGAGTCCCACTATCCAGACAACGGTTATCGGTATGGAAAATGCACCGAAATGCACATAGTTTCCGAAAAAGTTTATAAGCTTTTTAAAATTATTTTTGTAATAAAATCTAATTGCTTTTTTATTTCCGGCACCGCAGGAAAGCATAAGTCCGTGTACGCCTTTTGAAGAAAGATGCTCACCCAACGCAGTTACCAGCTTTGATCCAGCTCCTGCACCCTGACAGCCGGGAAGGATATCAATATGAAGGTGAGCGGGATATTTCTTTTTAAATATTTTATGAACAAAAAGCTCACCTTTTACAATGGCGGTATATTTTTTGCCCAGCTTATTAATCTGAGGCAAGTATTTTTCTTTGAAAACTCTTTCATATTCATCAAAGTTTTCGGCGCAGATTATATATCCGACCGCTCTGTCTTCTTCGTCAACAACAACAAAACAATTATCCCCTTCCTCAGCGGTATAATAGTCATTAAACATCAACCTTAAAAACAGTCTCTGCTCGTGAGTTTCTATAGGCATAGAGGATGTTTCATAGAGAACCTTCACAACATTTTCTTTATCCTTTTGCTCATATTTTCTGATTGTATATGATTTTTGGGTCATATTAATCACCTCTCAACATATTTACTGATAAGATTTCTCAATTCCTCAACGCCCTCACCTTTAGTTGAAGAAAAAGGAACAACACTGATATTACCGTAGGGAGAAAGAGAAGCGCAGATTTCCTCAAGCTGTTTCATTCTTTCGGTTTTATTGAGCTTATCCGCTTTTGTAAGTGCAACAACAAAGGGAATATCATTAGAGGTCATATATTCAATCATATCGAAATCACGCTCACTCGGTGCGTGACGCATATCTATCAGCTGCACTACAACCCTTATATCTCTGCCCGAAGAAAAATATGCCTCCATAAGCTCTGCCCAACGTAGCTTTTCATCATGAGAAACCTTTGCATAACCGTAACCGGGCAAATCAACAAATCTGCAGTTACCAACTCTGAAAAAGTTAATTGTTACTGTTTTTCCCGGCATAGAGCTGACTCTTGCAAGAGACTTCCTGTTAAGCAGACGGTTGAGAAGGGAGCTTTTTCCTACATTGGATCTGCCCGAAAAAGCAACCTCGGGCACATCTGAAGCTATAAGCTGTTTGGAAACGCCGCAAGAGGTTTCAAAACTACAATTATCGAATTTCATCCTTTTTAACCCTTTCTCTGATAATTATATCGTGAGGCGAAAACCTTACTGAGCTTTCGCAAAGAGCCTGATCGTTCTTTTTTTCCAGAGCTGTAACAAAAACCTCGTCAACAGCTCTGACAGGTATAAACTCTACGCTCTCTTTAACAACGCTGTCGATTTCCCACAGGTCACTTACATTTTCTTCAGGAATAATAACTTTCTTGATACCGGCTTTATAAGCAGCCATCGATTTTTCTCTGAGTCCGCCTATGGCAAGCACTCTGCCCGTAAGAGTTATCTCTCCCGTCATAGCAACCCTGCAATCAACACGACGCTCTGAAAGAACAGAAAGAAGAACTGTTGAAATCGCAACACCTGCAGAAGGTCCGTCCTTAGGCACGGCGCCCTGAGGCACATGTATGTGAATATTTTTCTTGGTGAACATATCGGGATTAATTCCGTAAAAATCAGCACGACTCCTCAGATAGCTGTAGGCCGCTCTTGCAGATTCTTTCATAACATCACCCAGGGAGCCTGTAAGCTCAAGCTTACCGTCACCATCCATAGTAACCGCTTCAATCTGAAGAATCTCTCCGCCGACACTTGTCCAGGCAAGTCCGTTTACAATTCCCACGGCATTTTCTGTAAGAAGTCCCTCGCTTCTGTATTTTTCAGGGCCGAGAAGCAATTTGACAAGCTCATTGGTAACAGTAACTCTACCCTGCTTTTCTTCATTAAGCTTAACAACACACTTTCTGACAAGGGCTGCTATTTTCTGCTCAAGTCTTCTCACACCTGCTTCTCTTGTATAACTCTCGATAAGAAAACGGATTGAATTGTCGCTGAAGCGAAGCTTTCTGCCGTCGAGACCGTGAGCCTTAATTTGCTTTTTGACAAGATGATTTTTTGCAATCATAAATTTTTCTTCCGGTGAATAGCTGGTAAGCTCGATAACCTCCATTCTGTCATAAAGAGGTCCGGGAATGGTTGAAGCATCATTTGCAGTGGTTATAAAAAGCACCTTGCTCAGATCAAGAGGGAACTCAAGATAATTGTCTCTGAAGGTATTATTCAGCTCGGGGTCAAGCACCTCAAGAAGTGCAGATGCAGGGTCACCCTTATAGTCCTTGCCGAGCTTATCGATTTCATCAAGAAGTATAATCGGATTGAAGGTACCTGCCTGATTAAGAGCAGCCGCAATTCTGCCTGACATTGCTCCCACATAGGTTTTTCTGTGTCCTCTGATTTCAGCCTCGTCACTCACACCGCCGAGAGAAAGGCGCACATACTTTCTGCCCATTGCCTCGGCTACTGAGCGGACGATAGAAGTCTTGCCGATACCGGGAGGGCCGACGAGACAGATTATCTGACCTTTAACATTATCGGTTATCGCTCTGACAGCAAGCATCTCAACAAATCTTTCCTTGACCTTTTTAAGACCGTAATGGTCTCTGTCAAGAATCTTTCTTGCTGACGAAAGATCAAACTTATCCTGTGTATATTTGCCGAAGGGCAAGGCAAGAGCCGTATCAAGATAAGCTCTTGTTATTGTGGCATCGGCGGAATTGCCGTGCATTTTTGAAAGCTTGTTACATTCATCGGTAAGCTTTTTTCTGATAGCTTCATCAAGCTCAAGAGAGGCAATTTTTTGCTTATAAGACTGCACCTCGCCGGGAATATCTTCACCGTCGCCAAGCTCATCTGCAATTACTCTGAGCTTTTCTTTAAGGTAATATTCCTTCTGTCCCTTGTCTATCTGAGCGTTGACCTTAGCCTCCAGGCTGTTTTCGATTTCAAGAATCTCATTTTCCTTAACAAGAAGCAGATATAATTTTTCAAGCCGTCTGAAGGTATCGGTCATCTCAAGAAGCATCTGTCTGTCTTCATATTTTGAAAGAGCTGTGCCTGAAACCGCATCACAGACGATATCACTATCTTCGCTGAAAAATATCTTTGCCGCATCTTCAAAATCTATTGAAGAAAGTTGAAGAAAACGGTCAAATTCATCCTTTATCTTGCGGATGAGTGCCTTGGACTCGTCAGCCTTTTCTGCCTTGATTCTGGCAGATTTCTTTTCTTTTACATCACAGATAAAATAAGGCGCACTCTGAAGAAAATCTGTCACCTCAGCTCTGCAGACACCCTCCACAACAACTCTCATAAAGTCGCCGTCGGGAGCTTTTATAACCTGACGTATATTTGCAACAACGCCCATTTTATAAAGCTCTTTTTCGTCGGGATTTTCGATATTTATATCCTTCTGTGCAACAAGAAATATCTTCTGATTATCGTTCATCGCAGCCTTTACTGCCGCAATTGATTTCTTTCTGCCTACATCAAAATGAAAATTTGTACCCGGGAAAACAACTATTCCCCTGAGTGCTATGGTAGGTAATGCTCTGTATACTAAATTTACTGCCATTGTGTTCTGTTCCTTTTTAAAATTAAATTCATTTCATTATACATCATCACTGTCATTAAATCAACATCAAAGTATGAATTTTAACACTGTAAAACAACCAAAATCTGTCGGAATAAATCCGACATATTTCAAGCTTATTCAAGTGCGCCATTAATTGCCGACAGGTTTCTTTCCATAAGACTGATATATGTTTCTCCGTTATTAAAATCATCGGAGGAAATAACGTGACAGGAATACAACGTTTCAACCTTTGCGCCTGTTTGTTCACTTATTGAAATGGCTACATTACCTGAACTGAGGTCAACCTTAAATACCGTAGGAATGCTTTCATCCACGATTTTGTCACACAAAAAAGCTATAGTCACAGGGTTTGCTTCAACCGCGGCAGAGCAACCCGGGAAAGCGGCATAATAACCGATTGAATACTCTTCAGTAAGATATCTGAGAGGAAATCTGTCACCGATTACTATACCGTTTCTAGTTTTTGTTTTTAAAATATCGGAAAAGCTTCTGTCAAGCTCACGGAGCTTTTCAAGATAACGCTCCGTGTTTTGGGTATAAAGCTCTTTATTTTCACTGTCAATATCACACAAAGCATTACTGATCACCTGAGTTATTTTCATCGCATTAACAGGTGAAGTCCACACATGCTCGTCATACTCTTCTTCGTGTGAAGCCTCTTCATCGTGGTCATGTTCATGCTCCATACCCTCAGCAATATCCTCACGGTGCAACTCGACACAGTCCATCATCTTTACTGTATGCATTTGTCTTTTAGTGCCGTCAAGAACGGTTTCAACCCAGCTTTCCGATTCACCGCCGCCGTATATAAACAAATCACACTGCTCAATTGTTATTATGTCACCGGGAGTAGGCTCATAGGTATGGCTTTCTTCACCCGGAGCGAGTAGCATAATAATCTCTGCATTATCCCCTGCTATCTGTCTTACAAAATCATAGGGTGCAAAGCTTGTTGCGACAACCGTAAGCTTGTTTTTGGTATATGTACCTGATTTCCCGAATACGAAAAGAAAAACAAGTACTCCGCTGAAAAGAGCAACAACTGTAAGCTTTAATAATTTTCTCAAGGAAAAGATTTGGCTTTTGGGATTAATTTTATCAATAGCTCTGACAAAGGAAAACAGAGCGAGCATAACAATATTCACAATCACAACACTTGCACCTGTAGGTGCCTCATGACGGACAGAGAGCATTAAACCTGTTACAAAGCAGAAAACAGAGACACAGACCGAACAGATTACCACTCCTCTGTAGCTCTTGCAAAGCCGCATGGAAATCACTGTCGGAAAAATGATAAGCGACGAAATAAGAAGAGCACCCATCATCCTCATTCCGATTACTATTGTAACCGCGGTCAGAGCCGCAATTATCATATTGTAAAGGGACACCCTTGACCCTGTTGCCCTTGCGAAGCTTTCGTCAAAGGTTACAGCAAATATTTCATTGTATAAAATCGCAAACAGGCTGATAATTACAACAGAAAGCACCGAGCTGATAACAACATCGCCGTCGCTCATTGTGAGTATACTGCCGAACATATAGTTATAAATATCCACATTCATGCCCGTTGTCATAGAGGTAACCGTAACACCGACAGCGAGTGCACCCGTTGAAATGAGAGCTATAGCCGCATCACCTTTGATTTTGCCTTTTTCACTCATACTCAAAAGAAGAAAGGCAGCAACCACAACTATCGGCAAAGAGAAATATAACGGAGCAATATTAGCCGCCGAAGCAATAGCCATTGCACCGAAACCCACATGAGAAAGTCCGTCGCCTATCATCGAAAACCTTTTAAGCACAAGGCTTACACCGAGAAGAGCAGCACACAGTGAAATAAGCGTTCCAACAATAAGTGCCTTCTGAAGGAAGGGCTGAGACACTATCAGAGTCAGTACATCGCTCATAGCTCTTCCCTCCTCTGATAAATTTTGAATATATCACTTTCACGGTACTGCTCCACCGTTCCGAAAAAGCTTCCGTCCTTTTTAAGATGGAGAATGTGAGTCGCATACTCAACGGCAGACAGAAGGTCGTGGGAAACCATAACCACGGTTACGCCCATCTGCTTGTTGAGTTTATTTATAAGATTATAGAAATCATTTGTTACAATAGGGTCAAGACCTGTAACGGGTTCGTCAAGCAAAAGCATTTTTTTGCCCGCACAAAGAGCCCTGGCAAGAAGAACTCTCTGCTGCTGACCGCCGGAAAGCTCACGGTAGCATTTATTTCTGAGATGATAAACATCGAGCTTTTTCATATTTTCAGCGGCAGTTGTCTTATGCTCTTTTGAAAAGAATATGCTTTTTTTACCTGCAATACAGCCCGAAAGCACAACCTCATTAACACTTGCGGGAAAATCCTTTTGTGCGGTTGTCTGCTGAGGCAGATATCCTATTTCATTTCCGTTTATTCCGCCGACTATATGCAGATGGCCTGAAGCAGTCTGTTTAAGCCCGAGTATTGCCTTGATAAGGGTGCTTTTGCCGCTTCCGTTTTCACCGACTATGCAAAGATAATCACCCTCACCAAGCTCAAAATTAAGGTCATTTATTACACTTGTGTTTTCATAGCTGAGATAAACATTCTTACAACTGATTACCGACATATTACACCTCTCCGTTACAGCTTTCACAAACACCGAGAATCACTGTTTTTGAGTTATCTACTCTGAATTTATGATGCTCAAGGATATGCTTGCCCACCTCTGACATAAATTCACAGCCGAGATGAACGAGACCGCCGCAGCAGACGCATTTCAGATGCATATGCTCCTGACAGTTGAGCTGCTCATCGATATATTGAAAAGAAGAAATTTTACTGTATGAATCAGTATATTTGCGCACCTGTCCCTTTCTTTCCAGACTGTCAAGAAATCGGTATACTGTTGTTTTTCCCACGGGAGTTCCGTTGCTTTTGAGAGCATCTGTTATCTCGTCACAGCTGAACTGTCTGTCTTTGTTATCTTCAAGAAGCTGCATGATGCTTCTTTTTTGTTTTGTATTATATGTTGAATTTGACATAAGACACCTCAAATTGAAACTGATTTTCATTTTCAAATTATACACGCTGTAAGCATACAAGTCAATAGAAATCAATTATTAATATTGAAAAGAATAGAAAACAATGCTATTATTAGAGTGAAAATAATAAATTTATCAAACCAGGAGGTTACAAATGAAATTCATTCATAACATTCTTACGGCAGAAACAACAACCCAACAGAATATACTCAACGAAATTGCAGACGACCCCTCTAAAGCAGGAGATGCAATCTCACAGTGGTGGCAGGATCTGGACCTTATAGGTAAGCTTATTGACAGAATCCCTACCATAATAGTTGCAGCTGTTTTCTTTGTAATCGGCTTCACTGTTGCCAAATTTGCGGGCAAGCTTATAGTCAAGGCGTTACAGAAAAAGCGTGTCGACCCTTCGGTATATAACTTCATAAGAAGAATTGTAACCGTATCAATAAAGCTTTTCGTCGTTATGACCATTGCATCAATGTTCTTTGACCTCAGCGGATTCATCGCCGCAATCGGAGGTGCAGGACTCGCTGCAGGTCTCGGTCTGCAAGCCAGTGTTTCTCAATTTGCGAGCGGATTACAGATTCTTATCAATCATCCCTTTAAAACAGGAGATTTTGTTGAGGTCAACGGCGTTTCGGGCAGTGTTTCCGATATCGGATTTATGAACACGGTAATCACAACAGTTGACAATAAAAGAATTATCATACCCAACGCCCATATTACATCAAATCATATTATAAACTACTCAGCAGAAAACAAGCGCCTTGTAAATCTTAATTTCGGCATAAGCTACAGCGACGACATTGCAAAAGCCAAGCAGGTAATTCTTGATTTAGCCGCAAACGAGGAGCTTATTCTCAAAGACCCTGAGCCAAAGGTTTTTGTGAATTCTCACGAGTCAAGCTATGTGCAGCTTCTTGTCAGGGTGTGGTGCAATACCTCCAATTATTGGGATACCTATTTCATGATGCAGGAAAAGGTGAAGCTTGCTTTTGATTCCAACGGCATATCAATACCCTTCAATCAGCTCGATGTACATATTCATCAGTAATAAATCAATTAAAGGGGCTGTAAAAAAAGTGCAGACCGCATAAAACAAGAGAAATAAAGGGTTTCTTCGGTTTTTAACTGACCAAAGGAACCCTTTAAAACATAAAAAATGATGAAAAACAGACAAAAACATTGTTTTTGTGTTTTATGCTATAAACAAACCTCGCCCTCGGAGTACCTTTGTACGCCGTCGGGTAACCCAAAATAAAGCTTTTCGCTTTATTTTGGCTCGGTTTGTTCATTCTGCGCATTTTTCTCAGCCCCTAAAAAAGGAGACGTAAAAAAACGAGTTTTTTTCGTC
>JAZSQD010000128.1:0-3354 GCA_045537815.1 Acutalibacteraceae bacterium
CCAAAAGGAAGGGTGGTTTACCTTGGAGGACGAAAACTCGGTTTTCGGCAGCGATGCCGAAAACAAAAACATTCTTGAGTCAGAAGAATTTTTAAACTTTAACAATCGGAATAAGAAAACTGAAAAGATAGATATCGATAATTCGGCAAATGAGTTAACCGATTTTTTTGAAACGGTTTCACAGGATGTACCTGACCCTTCAGAAGAAGAAATTAACCTCGCTGTTGAAAAAATTATCGCAAAAGCCTATCCTGAAAAAACGCCTTCCAAGTCCGAAAAATCCAATAAAACCAAGAAAGTAACCTTCAGGGTGCTCTTTGTGGCAGCGTTGCTTTCAGTTGTTGCCTTCTCCTGCCTTTTTGTTACGGGCGATAAGCACAACATTACCTTAGAAAACGGTTTTATTACCTTCGCTAAAGAAACTGCCAAGGTTGTATTTTTCGGTGAAAGCGGAGAAGAGGTTATATCTGCAGATGTATTGCTCACCGACCTTGAATATCACGGCTTTAAAGATATATTGTTCCCGCAGGAATTTGAAATTTCAAATGTTTATAAAATCGGCATACCCGAGTATGGCGAGAGCGGAGGGAACAGTGTATCCGTTGAGATTTATTGCGGTGATAAGGTATATGATTTCTGCATATCAGAAACCGAGTCTTCCTACAGTAGCAGTTCTTTGCCGCATATCACCGATATAGAAACATTGAAAATTAACGGTGTTTATTTTTATATTGTCAGTTATGAAAGCGGAGAGCTGGTGGTTGAATATATGAAAGACAATTACAATTATTCTATCATTACAGATGCGTCTTATTCTGAGCTGGTTAAGGTTATTGAAAGTATAAATTGATTGGATATAGATTATGAAAAAAATAACATCGGTTCTTATTTGCTTTATTATGCTCTTTACCGCCCTTTCCCTTGAAGTTGTAGCTGCTGAGGATTTAAACCAAATTCCTGAGGTTACATCTGTTGATGTCGATTCCGCAGGTGATAACACAAGAGCAACCGGCTTGATTTATACAAAAGGTCTTTACCTTTCTGCTGAAGGAAGCAAATTAACGATAACGGGAACTATGAGGTGTTCAACAGACACTGTCAAGTGCGGCTTTAAAAACCTGACCGTTGAAAGAAGAAGAACAAGCAGTGATTCCTGGGAATCCTGCTATGAATTTGACAATATTTATAATGATGATAATGTTATAGATATCAGTAAGGTTGTTTCTGTCAACTACGGTTATCAATACAGAGTAACCGGTAAGTATTATGCAAAAAAGAATATATTGATGGTTGAAACTATCAGTGCAACAACAGCTACCGTAAATCTTTAATAAAATTAATCCGGGTTCAGCCGAGTGTTCGTAAGGGCACTCGGCTGTTTTTTGTTTTGGCGGCATGAGGAAAACTAAATATCAATGAAATTGCAAGATTTAAATAATATAATTGACATTTAGTTCACATTCTGTTAAAATACTAAATGAAGATTATTTTTCAAAACAGGAGGAATTGAAATGAAAAAGCTTTTATCGGTTATTCTTGCAGTTATTATTGTTATGGCTTCTGTTCCCGTAACCTTGGCTGCTGATGAGGGAAAATGCAACTGCGGTGTTACACCTATAATTTATGTCAAGGGCAGAACCAATATCTATAAGGATAGATTTGCAGAGCTTAACGACGAAAATATGGCAGAAACCAATCTTTCGGGCGGAACCGGCTCCCTTGTTGAAGCAACTGTAAATATTGTTACCGCTTTAGGTACAGCTCTTTTAACAGACGAATGGGATAATTACTGTGATGTTCTGTTTGAAGAAATCGCACCTATTTATGATGGCTATAGGCTCAATAACGACGGTGAAAAGGGTGAAGGCAATACATCCGGTATCAACCCTGCTTGGGACGTTGACAACATCATCAAGAGCTATGAGGAAAAGAACATCAGAGCGGGTCATAAATACAACGCCAAGAACTGGCCTCAGTATATGCAGTTCCAGTATGATATGCGTCTTGATCCCTGCGAGAATGCAAAGGATTTAAAGAAGGTTATTGACGCCGCTAAGGAAATGACAGGCCACGACAAGATAAATATTATCTGCCGCTGTGAGGGCAACGTTATTGTTAATGCATATCTTAATATGTATCCCGAAGAGGCAAAGCAGGAAATAGAAAGCGTTGTTTTATATAACAGCATCGCTAACGGTGCCGAAATTGCCGATGAGGTTTACTCAAACAAGGTTGACCTTGACCCCGATGCGTTAAATCGCTTTGTCAGCGGATTTCTTGACACCACTCCCGTTATGGAGCTTATCAAGGAAAGCGTAAATCTTCTTACTTATACCGGTACTTTGGAATTAGGTCTTAACTGGGTCGAAAGCATATACGATAAAATCAGCCTTAACCTTATGCCCAGAATTATCCGTGAAGTTTTCGGTACATGCCCCGGTTGGTGGGGTATGGTAAGCCCGGAGGCTTATGAAGATGCCAAGGCATTCGTTCTTGAGAGTGATAATGAAGACGGTAAATACGACAAGCTCATTGAAAAGCTTGACAACTACAACGAATATAAGAAAAACGCAAGAGGCATCCTTGAAGAAATGCAGGAAAGCGGCGTAAAGGTATATGTCATTGCTAAATACGGCGAGCAGATATATCCTGTTATTGAAAACGCTGACCTTCTCGGTGACGGAGTTGTTTCTCTTACCAAGCAGACCTTCGGCGGTGCAACCACCTCAAAAATCAACACTACTCTTGATGCTGATTATATTGCACAGCGCAAAGAGCTCGGCTACGGTGAATATATTTCCGCAGATGAAAAGGTGGACGCTTCTACAGCAGCCTTTGCCGACCACACATGGTATATCAAAAATCTTCCTCACCACGATTACCCGTGGAGCGTTGAATTTATGATGTGTGATATTCTTATGTATGACGGTTACGCTACGGTAAACGATCTTGAGAAATATCCCCGCTTCATAAACTACGAAGATACCTACGAGCTTATATTTAATTTTACGGAGCCTGTTCAGGTAGGCAAGCTCATCCCGCTCACAGAAGAAAATAAGGATGTAAGCTTTGACACGACAGATACCTCATCGGGTTTTGTAGCGCTTATTAAGTTCCTCACAGCAATTCTCAATTTCTTCACCTCTCTTTTAGCAAAATAAGCTTACACAATAAATATCCACCCTTGTGAGGGTGGATATTTATTCTCTACGGACCGTAGGTTGTCTTTATGCCTGTGAACGGGTATAATAAAGTCAGATTTATTATGGAGTTGATAAAAGTCGGGTCGTAGCCATGTCGTTCTGTGAGCCAAGGAGTTGTCATAGCCCTTTGTCTTCCTAAGACCGCTTGGCC
>JAZSQD010000096.1:0-2222 GCA_045537815.1 Acutalibacteraceae bacterium
GGCTTCCGATGTTCCCGACTTCATGCTGGGCTACGGCAAGATCAATGGCGAGCAGTACTATATCCCCAGTTATCAGAAGCTGGCTAACCTGCGCTACATTGGTGTTCCCGAGGAATACTTCGCAATGTATGAAGCAGCAACCGGCAATGACGAAGCAAAGGTTACTGAGATTCTGGCTGGTAGCGATATCGTTGCAAAACTGGACTTCCTGGAAGACCTGTGCCTGTATTTTTGAGCCACTTGAAAACGTCGCCGTAAGCAAGGGTTGTAACCTTAACGGGAGTGTTTTTATAGTTAATCTGTGTAAATTCGTTTGAAAGCTCAAACTGTGAAACCTTACCGATTTCTGCAAGGTCACCGAGAGTACGGTTTGCAAGAACCGTTGCCGCATCGGTATCAAGAACGGGAACACTCTTGAAGTCAGCCTCCTTGATATCGGAAACGAAGGTTTTACTTTCGTCAACATCAATAATCTTGCTGTAGGTTTTTGCTCTGAAGAGAGTCGCAGAGGAAATTGCACCTATTGCAACAACAATAATAAGCAAAGCAACAAAGCCGATAGGGATTATTGATTTTCTTTTTACGTAAGGCACATATTCGGGCTTTTTGTATGCACCGGAGGTAACAAAAAGCAGACCGATAAAAATAGCTGCCACCAAGCCTAAAAAGGTATAGGTATCCGTGCTTTTGAAATTAAGGGGAGGCAGCATAAAATAATATGCAACCGCCGCACCGATAACAGTGCCGATAATGCTGATTATAATTTTTTTGACCGAGCCTGACGGAGTAAGGTATGCATCCTTGCCGCTTCCCTTTCCCTTACCGTCCTTGCCGGTGAAGTCAACCTTGATAGGTTCCATGGAAATCTCTCCTTTTAAAGTTGATTTAGGATATTACAGGTATTATACATTCATTCACACAAAAAAGCAAGGGACTTCATTAAATTGCTTCAAACAGTTGAAAAAGATGCCTTTCTGTGTTATAATTAACTGATTATACTCTTGATAATACTTTAAATGAGGTGATATAAATGGGCTTATTTTCAAAGCTTTTCGGTGACTATTCATCGAAGGAAATCAAAAGAATAAGACCGACCGTCGACAAGGTCCTCTCATATGAAGAAGGCTTCGCAAAGCTTTCAGACGAGGAGCTCAGGGCTAAAACAGACGAATTCAAAAAAAGACTTTCCGAGGGCGAAACCCTCGACGATATTCTTCCCGAGGCATTTGCAGTCTGCCGCGAGGCATCCTGGCGAGTTCTCGGCATGAAGCACTTCCCCGTTCAGATTATGGGCGGTACGGTGCTCCATCAGGGCAGAATTGCAGAAATGAAAACGGGTGAAGGTAAAACCCTTGTTGCCACTCTTCCCGCCTACCTCAACGCTCTCTCGGGTGACGGTGTACACATTGTTACCGTCAACGACTATCTTGCACGCCGAGACAGTGAATGGATGGGAAAGGTTTACCGCTTCCTCGGTCTTTCCGTCGGACTTATCGTAAACGGACTTGAAAACGAGGATCGACGCAAGGCCTACGCCGCCGACATCACCTACGGCACAAACAATGAAATGGGCTTTGACTATCTGCGTGACAATATGGTGCAGTATATGGACCAGAAGGTGCAGAGAGGTCACAACTTTGCAATCGTGGACGAGGTAGACTCAATCCTTATCGATGAAGCAAGAACTCCCCTTATTATTTCAGGTATGGGTGGCCGCTCATCTGAGCTTTACTCAATCGCCAACACCTTTGTTAAGGGGCTTCGCTGCCACAAGATTGCCGAAACCGACTCAAAAGCAGACCTTGAGGAGCTTGCAAAGGAAACGGGAGCAGACTACATCGTTGACGAAAAGGCAAGAAGCGCCACACTGACAAAGAGCGGTATTGTAAAGGCTGAAAAGTTCTTCAACGTTGAAAACCTTGCCGACCCGGATAATCTTACTCTTTCACATCATATCAACACAGCCGTCAGGGCTCACGGCATAATGAGAAGAGACATCGACTATGTCGTTAAAGACGGCGAGGTGCTTATCGTTGACGAGTTCACAGGCCGTATCATGATAGGCAGACGCTATAACGACGGTCTGCATCAGGCTATCGAAGCCAAGGAAAACGTTAAGATTGCAAGAGAAAACAAAACTCTCGCAACCATCACCTTCCAGAATTATTTCCGTCTTTACAAGAAGCTTACAGGTATGACAGGTACCGCAATGACCGAGGTTA
>JAZSQD010000023.1:0-7539 GCA_045537815.1 Acutalibacteraceae bacterium
AATCTCAGCCGTGCTATCAAGGAGCTTGAGGAGCATAACGGAATAACTATCTTCAAGCGCACCTCCAAGGGTATTACCGTTACTGATGACGGTGAGGAATTTCTCCGTTATGCACGCCGTATAATTGCTCAGGTCGAGCAGGTAGAGGATATCTATATCAACGGTAAGCGAAAGGTTCAGCAGTTTTCCGCCAGTGTGCCGAGAGCAAGCTACATAGCCGAGGCATTTACCGAGTTTTCCAAGTCGATAAGCACCGGTGCACCTGCAGAATTCTTTTATAAAGAAACAAACTCAAACAAAACTCTCATAAATGTTCTTCACGAGGATTATAACATCGGTATTGTCCGTTATAAATCAACCTTTGATGAGCATTATAAGATAATGTTTAAGGATAAAAAGCTTGTCAGTGAGACTATTACAGAGTTTTCATATGTGCTCGTCACTTCAGAAAACAGTCCTCTTGCTCGTATGGACAACATAACCTCAGACGACCTTGCTGAATTCATTGAGGTTTGTCACGCTGATCCGTATGTTCCTTCGATGCCTCTTATTGACGTTAAAAAGGCAGAGCTTTCCGAGGCGGTTGACAAGAGAATTTACCTTTTTGAAAGAGCAAGTCAGATGGAGGTTCTCAGCCGTGTTCCCAACACCTTTATGTGGGTTTCTCCCATTCCCGAGGAGACTATGAAAAAATACGGTCTTGTTGAGGTTAAGCTTGCAGACGACGATAAGGTATATAAGGATGTGCTTATTTATAAGCAGGGCTACAAGCTGACCGAGCTTGATAACAGATTTATTACCGAGGTCAAGAAATCCAAAGAAAGATATATTGATATGTAATGCAAAAATCCCGTCGGAACGAACCGACGGGATTACTTTATATCCTTTTATCAGAATGCCCAGTTTCCGTTTCTGAAAATCGGGAACTTTTCTCCGTTTTCTTTAATTCCTGTGATTGAAAGGTCGTCTGTGCCAATCATAAAGTCAACGTGTATTGAAGAATCGTTGACACCCATTTTATGAAGCTCTTCCTTAGAGTAGGACGAATAATTCTTAACAGTGTTGGTATATCCGTCGCCTATTGCAAAGTGGCAGGCGGCGTTCTCGTCAAAGAGTGTTTCATAAAACATAATACCGCTGTTTCTTATAGGCGAATCATAGGGGACAAAGGCGCATTCGCCGAGCCTTGAGGCACCTTCATCCATAGAAATCATTTCACGCAGAAGGTTTTCATTCTTTTCTGCGCTGACCTCGGTTGCCTTGCCGTCCTTAAATGTGATAGAGAAGTTATCTATAATTTCACCACGGTATGAAAGAGGCATTGATGAATAGACGATACCCTCGGCCTTGCCTGCCATTGGTGTTGTAAAAATCTCTTCGGTAGGCATGTTGGGGTTGAAGTATTCACCTGAAAGTGTATGCTCACCACCGCCGAGGAAGCTTCCTTCGGCCATAAGACCTATTTTTATGTCAGTCCCGTTTGAAGCTTTGTAGTGAAGCTCACGGAGATTTGCACCGTTAAGAATATCACAGCGCTTTTTGAAGCTGTCGTTGTGCTTTTCCCATTCTTCTATAGCGTCGAGGAGGTTTCCGTCCTTATCGATAACTCTTGAGGTGTAAAGAATAGCTTCCCAGAGCTTTTCAACAGCTTCGCTTGTGCGTTCGCCGGGGAATACGGTTTTTGCCCATTCTTTGCCGGGTACTGCGGCGATACTCCATTTATATTTGTTATCCATTTCGTCTCTGTAGGGCTTTATAACCTTATAGCGAGACTGCATTGCCTTTGAATATTTGTTCTGATTTATTCCCTTGAGACCGTTGGGGTCTTCAGAGAGAATGTAAATCATTACAGGGTTCTTTTCAAGTCGGTATTTAAGCATTGCTTCCTCATAGCTTTCCACTCTGCCGAGGGTGGTGGGGCTCATATGTCTGATGCCGAGCTTCTGTATGGGCTGGTGGCTCCACTCGACTATAACTCTTTCTGCCCCTGCCTTATAGCATTCGTCACAAAGCATTGTGATAAATTCGGGCTGGTCAAGGTTAGCGTGGATAATTACAATATCCTTCTTCCTGACTGCGCCGCCTGAACGGGCAATAAGCTTAGCGTAGCTTCTTAAAACAGTTTTTTTCATTATCTTTACTCCTTATAAAGAAAATTCTTTTCTGATAAGCTCAATCATTATTGAGGTGTTGAGGTTTGCCGCATCCTCCGGGTAGGCTTCTTTGGAAAAATCCGAGCAATATGCATCAATATACTGCTTATGTATTTCTTCTGTCGGCATACCGGCTTTGATTCTGTCTGCAATAAATTTTGCGGCATTTTCCGTAGCTTCTTTCATGTGTGAGAGAAAATATGCCGTTTTTTCCTTTGAAAGAAGACCGATGTGAGGTGCGAGAATATATTCGGGCTTAAGCTCACAAACCTTTTCAATAGATTCAATCGCTGTGCGGTAGCCTGTAAGAATTGAAGGGATTATCATTTTCTTTCCGTCATATACGCCGAGGGTCTCGCAGGAAAGCAGGAGCCTCTTTTCCTCGCAGTAAAATCCGACCGAGCATTTTGTGTGGCCGGGAAGGTGAAGCACACGGAATTTTAAATTGCCGGCAACGACAGTATCGTTCTCTTCCACGGTAATATCTGCCTTGAGCTTATTTGTATCAAGGTCATATTCCGTAACTCCGTATGAGGCGGCAACCTTACCGTCAAGCTCCTTCATAAGAGCCTTTGCACCCGGCCTTGCAAAAATCTCAGCGGCATATTTGCCTGCAACAACCTTTGCAGTCGGGTATTTTTCGCAGACGGCAATACTTGCGAGAGCGTGGTCATAATGGGAATGGGTCAGAAAAACATAATCCAATTGTCTTTTGCCAAGTATACCGGCTATCTTTTCTGCAATTTGTTTTCCCGTAAATCCGAAACCGCTGTCATAAAGCACGGAGGTTTCGCCGTCGTCTATGAGATACGCGGAATCACCGGGATAAATACGCATATCGTATATTCTCAAATTTTTCATCGGTTGCTCACTTCTTGATGAATTTCCAACCGTCAGAGCCCTTTTCAAAGTATTCGGGGAAATAGGGGAGTGCGAAGTCAAAGGTTTCATCAAGGCAGATTCTTGCCTTCTTAAACATTGTTACGATTGTCCAGGCGTGGTTGCCTACGGCACCGTCTCCTTTGAAGGTTTTGTAAGCTACACCGAGCTCCTTGAATTTTTCTGCCAGATCAAAGGTTTCATATCTCAGAGGGTCTCTTGAGCACCAGACAAGGAAAGAGGGCGGGAATTTACCGTCGAATTCCGGTGAAAGAAGCTTTCCTTCCTTAGTTTTTATAAACTCTCTGAGTTCCTTCATGGTTTTGCCGGTAAAAGCGGTAATCATCATTTTCATATCGGGGTATTTAGACTGCTTCTTTTCAGGGTTCATCAGGTTTTCAAAAACAAATGCACCGCTGTGTGAAACCATAACCTTTATATTGATTTTATCGGCGTTCTTAAATTCAACACCGATTTCTTTGAGCTTCTGAGGATTATTTATGCAGTCGATGATATAGGATATAAAGTATCCGCCTGCGCTTTCGCCCGCAATGACAACATTTTCAGTGTCAATATTATATTCATCTGCACGGTCAATGATATGATCAACAGCACAAAAAAGCTCTTTTATTGCCTCAGGGAAAATCTTCTGAGGAGCGAAGGAATAATTGAGTGAGGAAGCGAAAAAGCCTTTCTGAGCCCACTTGTAAAGATAGGGGCTTCTCATTTCAAGAAGACCTGAAACCCAACCGCCACCGTGGACATATATCAGAAGGGGCTTTCTGGTTTCCTTCAGATCCTTGCGGCAATAGGTGTGCATATAGTTGTTTTTTTCTTTTCCGTATCGGACATTCTTTACATATTCAATATCCTTCGGAGTGGGTCTGTAAGTGAGTGCAAGTGCAAGATATTCGCTGGCGCCGTAAAAGTATTGACCGGCAAGACCGCGTGCATACAGTTTCTTATTCATATTTTCACCTCTGAAATATATATTAACAATAGTTTATCACAACATACACAAAAGGTGCAAGGAGTTTGAAAAAAATAATTTCCGTCAACAGTAAAGTGCCTATTATAGATTTTAACTATTGACATTTAATCTCTTTATGCTATAATTCACTGGTGACTATTTAATATCACTTATAACTAACTACTAACTACTAACTACTAACTACTTACTACTGACTACTTAACATGCGGGTATGGTGGAATTGGCAGACACGCAAGATTTAGGATCTTGTGCCTCACAGCGTGCAGGTTCGACCCCTGTTACCCGCACCAAGCGGTCCGCACCCGAAAGAAGTGCGGACCGCTATAAATCAGAATCCTGAGAGGTATAGTTATGGCAAACTCAAAAGTTAAAGTTACAATGGAAAACGGAGGAGAGTTCACAATAGAGCTTTATCCCGAATATGCCCCTGCAACAGTTGCGAATTTTGAAAAGCTTGTAAGAGAAGGCTTTTATGACGGCCTTACTTTTCACAGAGTCGTTGACAACTTTATGTGTCAGGGAGGCGATCCCGAGGGTACAGGCTGCGGCGGAAGCGACGAAAATATTCCCGGCGAATTTTCAGCTAACGGCTTCAGACAGAACACTCTTTCACATACAAGAGGCGTAATTTCAATGGCAAGAAGCCAGAATCCCGATTCCGCATCAAGTCAGTTCTTTATCTGCTACAGCGACGACTGCACCTTCCTTGACGGCAGCTATGCAGCTTTCGGTAAGGTTATTGAAGGTATGGAGGTTTGTGATGAATTCTGCAAAGTTGCAAGATATTATAATGCAATGGGCGAGAAGGCAGAGCCCTGCGAACCTATCGTAATAAAGTCAATGGTAATTACCTGATAAAGCCTTATAAATAGTATACGCTGAAATAATTGTAAAATTTTGAAAAAAATACAAAAAAGCCCTTGACGAGTACTGGATTATGTGGTAAACTATCCGTACCTCTTGCAGAGGGCTTTATTTTTGTGTCCTGAAATAGAGGGAGGCCTTAACGGGTCGGAATGAAAGAAGTGTTGCTTTTGTTCAGACCGCAAATTTCCTATAATGGAGGTGCCGTTCATGAGAGTAAAAATCACTTTATCTTGCACAGAGTGCAAACAGCGCAATTACAACACAATGAAAAACAAGAAGAACAATCCTGATAGGTTGGAGATGAATAAGTATTGCAGATTCTGCAAGAAGCACACTCTCCACAAAGAAACCAAATAATACGGGAGGTAGAATGATGGCTGACAAAGAAAAGAAGGTTACCCAGAATTCCGACGTTGAAAAGGCCACAACTGAGGAAAGCAAGGCTGCTGAAAAAGTAGCGAAGGCTGCAAAGGGTAGCAAGAACAAAAAGCCAAATTTCTTCGCTCGTGCAGGTAAGAGTACCAAACGCTTCTTTAAGGATTTCAAGGGTGAAACCAAAAAGATTGTTTGGCCCGATGCAAAAACAGTTCTTAAGAACACCGGCGTGGTTCTTGTTGTTGTCGCAATCGTAACAGCAGTCGTCTTCCTTATTGACTACAGCCTTGGTTCAGGTATTTCCGGACTCAAGCAGCTTGCAGTCAATGACAGCGTTGTTGCTACAAACACCGATGCAGAATCCGACGAGGCTTCAGATAAAGATACTGAGGCTGAAGATAAGGATGAAGGAACTGATGAGGCTGAGGGTGACAAAGCTGATACTCAGGAAGATGACAAGGCAGAGGAATCTGCTGAGTAATCTTTACGGATAATATCCGTAGCAGAAGAATTTTGGAGGTGTAACAATGGCAGATAACGCCAGATGGTTTGTAGTACACACCTATTCAGGCTATGAAAACAAAGTAGCCTCAAACATTCTCACGGTTGTGGAAAACCGTAAAATGCAGGACCAGATTTTTGAAGTACGTATTCCTACTGAAATCGTAACAGAAATCAAGGACGACAAAAAGCGTGAGGTTGAGCGTAAGCTTTTCCCAGGATACGTAATGGTAAAGGTTGCCTGTATCTACAAAAAGCGCAGTGAGTTTGAAGATGAAGAGCTTTCCATGACTGATGAAGCATGGTATGTCATCAGAAACACACGCGGCGTAACGGGATTTGTCGGTCCCGGAAGTAAGCCTGTTCCTCTTACAGAGCAGGAGGTTATTAACCTTGGTATCGAAAAGAGAACAGTAGAAGTCAACTACAAGGTAGGGGACTATGTAAACATCTTAAGCGGCCCCTTCGACGGCTACAGCGGTGTTGTTGACAGCATCGACCTCGTCAAGGAAGCGGTTGTCGTTATGATTTCCATGCTCGGCAGAGAAACACCTGTCGAACTCGGACTTAACGAAATTGAGGTTGCTTTAGACTAAACACGATAATTTACGGCAATGCCGTTTATTATGTAGGGAGTTTATCTCCCTGTGGGAGATTTGCTAAATTTTAAAGCAAGTCGCCATCAACCACATAAATTTGGAGGTGCAAAAAATGGCTCAAAAGGTTGTAGGTTTAATCAAGCTCCAGATTCCTGCAGGTAAAGCTACTCCGGCACCGCCTGTTGGTCCGGCTCTCGGTCAGCACGGTGTTAACATCATGGCTTTCACAAAGGAATTTAACGAGCGCACAAAGAATGACATCGGTCTTATCATTCCTGTTGTTATCACAGTTTATGCAGACCGTACATTCACATTCATTACAAAGACACCGCCCGCAGCAGTTCTTATCAAGAAGGCATGCGGAATCGAAAGCGGTTCAGGCGTACCTAACAAGACAAAGGTCGCAACAATTACCGGTGAGCAGGTTAGAAAAATTGCTGAGCAGAAAATGCCGGACCTCAACGCAGCTTCAGTTGAAGCAGCTATGAGTATGATAGCCGGTACAGCTCGCTCAATGGGCATAGTAGTCGCTGACTAATGCTTCCGGGTGGGAGGAAAAATCCGATTAACCACTCTATAGGAGGATGAAAGACAATGAAACATGGTAAAAAGTATGTCGAAGGCGCAAAGCTTATCGACAAGACAAATCTTTATGATCCTGCGGAAGCACTCGAACTCGCATGCAAGACTGCTACCGCAAAATTCGACGAAACAATAGAAGCACACATCCGTCTCGGCGTTGACTCACGTCATGCTGACCAGCAGGTTCGTGGCGCTGTTGTTCTTCCCAACGGTACAGGTAAGACTGTTCGCGTTGCTGTATTCGCAAAGGGTGACGAAGCTAAGGCTGCTGAAGCTGCAGGTGCAGAAGTAGTAGGCGCTGATGACCTCGTTGCTAAGATCCAGGGCGAAGGCTGGATGGAATTCGATGTTGCTATCGCACATCCCAGCATGATGGGCCTTGTTGGTCGTCTCGGTAAGGTTCTCGGTCCCCGCGGACTTATGCCTTCTCCTAAGGCAGGTACTGTTACTCCTAACAAGTCGGATCGTAGCCATGTCGTTCTGTGAGCCAAGGAGTTGTCATAGCCCTTTGTCTTCCTAAGACCGCTTGGCCTCCGACTTTACCGCAAAATTCGACGAAACAATAGAAGCACACATCCGTCTCGGCGTTGAC
>JAZSQD010000175.1:0-47795 GCA_045537815.1 Acutalibacteraceae bacterium
CGTAAAAAATCTTCGACCCAAAAGTGCGAATTTTTGTGAGATTTTTGGATGTTGAGGTTGATGACAGGCTTGGCGCCTTTCAAGACCGAAACGCCGAAAAGCCGCGAAAGTTCACGCTTTTGGGCGGATTCGGATTATTCTCGTCACCCTAAGGTGACAGTAGTTGAACCCAATAAGGTTTAACGGGGTATATTTTTACCGTAACTTTGTTAAAAAGCCTTGAAAGGCGTCAGCCTTTCTGCATTTTTACAATAAAAATCTTCTCCCGTTAAACTTCGAAGAACCTTAAATGCCCGAGTTATAGTGCATTTAAGGATTTCTTCGACGAAACAATACTCGCGTCTTGCGAGGAGAAAAATCATTAAAGGTGCTGTAAATCGGACATTTAAGGCTTATTAGGTTCGACTGCTATCACCTTAACCGAAAGGAAATTGATAAAATGAAATACGTAGTTGTTCTCTATGACGGTATGGCAGACTATCCCGTACCCGCACTCGACGGAAAAACACCGATGATGTGTGCAAACAAGCCTCTGTTTGATTCTCTTGCCAAAAATAGTGAGGTGGGTCTTGTCAAAACCGTTGATGATAAATTAAAGCCCGGCAGTGACGTTGCCAATATGAGCGTTATGGGCTTTGACCCTCTTAAATATTACACAGGCCGTTCACCTCTTGAGGCGGTGAGCATCGGCGTCAATCTTCTTGATGATGACGTGACCTTACGCTGTAATATTGTAACCCTCTCAGACGAAGAAAGCTATGAGGATAAAACCATGGTTGACTACTCGGCGGGAGATATCAGCACTGCTGAGGCGGCAGAGCTTATCAAGGCAGTTCAGCAAGCCTTCGGCAATGAAAGGTATACATATTACAGCGGTGTCAGCTACCGTCACTGTCTTACCGTGCATAAGGGCACAACAGACCTTGGTGAAATGACTCCTCCCCACGATATCAGCGACAGAGTGGTGGGTCCTTATCTTTCACAGAGCGAAAATGCAAAAGAGCTTATCGGCATGATGAAAAAGAGCTATGACGTGCTTGAAAACCACCCTGTTAATCTTAAGAGAATAGCTGAGGGCAAGCGTCCCGGCAACTCGATATGGCTCTGGGGCGAGGGTAACAAGCCTATCCTTCCCTCTTTTGAAAGCCTTTACGGGCTTAAGGGCAGTGTTATTTCAGCCGTTGACCTTCTCAAGGGCATCGGTATAAGTGCAGGTATGTCCACACCTGATGTTGAAGGTGCAACAGGTTATATTGACACAAACTTCGAGGGCAAGGCAAAATGCGCTCTCGCAGAGCTTGAAAGCGGTAAGGATTTCGTTTATATTCATATAGAAGCTCCCGACGAATGCGGACACAGGAACGAGCCTGAAAACAAGGTGCGTGCCATTGAGCTTATCGACGAAAAGGTGCTTTCAATACTTCTGGAAGGTCTTGAAAAGTATGATGATTATAAAATTATGATTCTTCCCGACCATCCCACACCCATTGTAACAAAAACTCATGCAAGAGATGCGGTGCCATATATGATTTATCATAAGAGCGTACCCGTCGAGGGTGTTGATACCATCAATGAGGATACGGCAAAGGCAACAGGTAACTTTATAGAAAAGGGCTCAGAGCTTATGAGCAGATTCGTGGGCAGATAATGAAGGGGAAAACATCACGTATAAAACCGGTACTTTTTCCTCTGACGGTCCTGCTTTTGCTTAACCTGTTTTCGTTTACGGGTCTCGCTGCTTCGGCAGAGAATGCAGGCACCGCATACGATATAAACCTCTCCCTTGTTTACGGTCTTGTTGCTGCAATCTCTTTTTCACTCCTATTGGTCTACCGCTTTGGGGTGCGCCGCCGCGAAATGTGGCTGACGCTTCTTTTCAGCGCAGTTTTTGTGGTCAATGCGGGATATTTTCTGCTTTCCGTTTCAAGAAGCCTTGATTTTGCTTTATGGGCAAACCGAGTGTCCTATCTCGGCTCCGCATTTCTCCCCTTGTGTATGTTTATGTCAATAGCGGGAGTATGCAGAATAAAGCCGGGTAAAATCTTTGTAACGGCAGCAGTGATTGTGGCGTGCCTTATGTTTTTGCTTGCGGCAAGCGGCGGCTGGCTCAGTGTTTACTATAAGCAGGTAAGCCTCATTATTGAAAACGGCTCGGCAAGACTCGATAAGGTTTACGGTGAGCTTCATATACTCTATCTCATCTATCTTGTTGTCTGCTTCGCTCTTATGGTAGGTGTTATAATTCACTCCGTAGTTAGAAAAAAGCTCGCCTCCTATAAATACGCAGCCATGGTCGCCCTTGTAGTTCTGCTGAATCTTCTGATATGGTTTATTGAGCAGATTATAAATACGGATTTCGAGGTGCTCTCCGTTTCCTATATTGTCAGTGAGCTGCTTCTGATGTTTATTTACGGTATGCTCAATGACCACAACGAGCTTCACCTAAATCTCGAAAAGATAACCGCAGAGACTCAGAAGAAAAAAGATACACCGAATGAAAAAAAGACCTATACCGCCGAAGAAGTCAAAGGCTTTATTTCAGCTCTGGCTCTTACGGAAGCGCTTACCTCCAGGGAAGAGGAGGTCCTCATCCTGACTCTCTCAGGAGAAAAAAGAAAAGCCGTCGCCGATGCACTCGGTGTTTCGGAAAACACGGTCAAGACTCATCTTTCACATATCTTCGCAAAGTTGGGGGTTTCCTCGAAAAAGGAGCTTACAGAGAAGATATTTTCTGAAAAAGAATGAAAACACACAAAATCACCCTTTTTTTGATAAAACGGGTGATTTTTTTCTTTGCCTGCTGTGATAAAATCAAAATTACAATAGGGTTATTATATACATAACAGCCCGAAAATCAAAGGAGGAAAAACTTTATGAAGAAAAAATTATTAGGTATTGCACTGCTTGTAGTGTTGCTCGTCGGCGTACTTGCTTTGTCAGCTTCTGCCGAGGGAACACTGGGTACAGTCATGAACATTACTATCAACGATCTCGACGAGCCTGTTCCCGGTGAGTTGATAGATTTTGATGCAACACCCCACAGAGAGAATTTTTATGAAATTGCAAACAACGGCTATTGTGTTTTCTGGTATGACGAAACAGACGGCGGAGAAGAGCTGCTCTGGAGTGAGAATCCCGTATACACAAAGGGTCATGATTACAAGGTAAGAGTTTATGTTGAGCCCAAGGCAGGTTATGAGTTTGCTGAGGATCCGTCAACTATGACCGCATTCATCGGCGATAAGGTAGCAAATGTATACAAGGATAGTAACGGTTATTTTGTTCAGTTATATTATGACACATGCGGTACTATTGAAAATATCGATATCTTTTTTGAATACCCCTCCCAAGGTGAAGCCCCCTCTTTCGAAAAGATAGACACCGCCAGATATTACAGTGACGGTAACGTATCTCCCGAAGTAAACGGCATCAAATGGTATGATGTAACTGACGGAAAGTATCTTATAAGCGGTACAGGCGCAAAATTTATATGCGGACATACTTACAAGGTTACCTTTACCCTCAGAGCGTCCGGTGACTGCGAGTTCGGCAATGCAGAAGCATATGTTAACGGTAAAGCTGCCATCTTAGACTGGTGTAACCCCTATATTGTAACTGTTACATATGAATTCGATGAATTGACTTGTGCTCCCGGGATTGTTGAGGGCGAATTCCCCTCCTGCAACAGTACAGGTCATATAGGATACTTTGCCTGCCCTTGCGGAAAATGGTATTGGGATGAAGAAGGAACAGAGCCCATTGAAAACAAAGATGATATTCTTATACCTCCCACAGGTGCGCATACCGAAGAGCAGGTTGTAACAAAGGCAACAACCTCTAAAAACGGTAAAATCGAAACAAAGTGCTCCAAATGCGATAAGGTATTAAACACACAGACAATCGCAAAAATCGGCTCCGTCACCCTCTCAAAGGAAAACTACATCTACGACGGCAAAAACAAGACTCCGAAGGTAACCGTTAAGGATGCCAACGGCAAGACTCTTGTCAAGAATACAGACTATAAGCTTTCCGTTGCCTCAAAGAGAAGCGGTATCGGTCGCTACACCGTCAAGGTTACCTTTATCGGCAAATACAGCGGCACAAAGAATGTATATTTCTACATTAAAACGGGTAAGCCCGCAACTGTGAAATCAGCTTCACAGACAACATCTTCCGTTAAGCTCAGCTGGTCTGCAGTTCCCGGCGCGGCAGGTTATACAGTTTACCGCTACAGTCCTTCAAAGAAGGCATATATAAAGGCAGGCACCACAGAAGGTACATCCCTCACCGTTAAAAGTCTTTACAGCGGAACAAAATACAGCTTCAGAGTCGTTTCCTACGGCAAGACAAGTGCCGGTAAGGTATATGACAGTGAAACCTATGCATTGCTAAAAACTGCAACAAAAACAAAGACTCCCACACTTTCAAAGGTAACTGCATCCTCTACAAAGGGCAAGGCATATGTTTACCATACCGACGTAAGCGGTGAAACAGGCTATACCGTTTATTATTCAGCCAAGAAAGACAGTGGCTTTAAGAAGTACGCAAACTTCAAAGCAGATACCACAAGATGCGACATCACCAAGCTCACAAGCGGCAAAACCTATTATTTCAAGGTAAGAACTTACATCAAAACCGACAGCGGTTACGTATATTCGGCCTGGAGCACAATCAAGGGTATAAAGGTTAAGTAAAATAATAACAGATATAAAGAATCTGTCGGGATACTTTTTCCGGCAGATTCTTTTGCTTATAAAGAAAAACTGCTGCTTTTTAAAGCAACAGTTTATTATTTTCTGACATAAATATAATATCACGAAAATTAAAAAAAATCAAGTCTTGAAATATATAAAGGGTTGTACTATACTGTAAAAGAATCAGATTTATTTTTTACAAAAATGAGGTGAGACTTATGGCGCCATACCGTAGATACAGAGATTTTGACCGTGATAAGAAGGTGCCCGTTGTCAAAAATGTGCTTTTTGCGCTCAGGCTTGTCTGGCAGACGGATAAAAGGCTTATTATAAGCTCATTTATCAATATGAGTGCCGATATGATATTTTCGGTTTTCCTTCAGAATATCCTGTTCCTTAAGGTGCTTCTCGGCATTATTGACTCTAAGGGAGATTTCAGTGAGTTTGTTAAAAATCTTGTTGTTTTCCTTGTGTTTTCTGTGGCGGTCAAGGGCGTCAACTGGTGGTCAAGCTATATAAAGCAGGTCTCTACAAAGGCAGTTTTAAAGGGACTTAACAACAGGGTTTTCAAAAAGGCTGTTGAGCTTGATGTTTCATGCTATGAGGACCCTGAGTTTTATGATAAGTATCAGAGAGCGACACAGATACTTGCCTGGGGTCTGTTTGATTCGGTCTGTGCAAATGTGGCTTCAATCTTTGCGGCAATAATTTCTCTTATACTTGTTATCGGCACTGTTACCGCCATTGACCCTGTTTATATCCTTTTCCTTTTGCCCGTTGCTCTTGTTTTTGCAGTCGAAATGCTCAAGAGTAAGCTGGTTTATAAAAGGGATAAGGAAATGACAACCAATGACCGTATCAAGGCATATGTTCAGAGAACGGTTTTTCTTAAGGATTATTCCAAGGATATGAGAACCTCAAACATTTTTCTTGTTCTTATGGAACGTTTTTCTGCGGCAATCGAATCTAATGTTAAAATCCTTAAAAAATACGGCGTGAAGCTTTTCCTTTACAGCTGTGTCAGCTCACTTTTCAGTGATTTTATACCCACTATCGGCACCTATGCTCTTGCAGGCTATCAGTTTATTTATACCGATAAAATGACGGTTTCTTCATTTTCCGTGGTGCTTTCGTCAATCAATGCCGTGCAGGAATCGGCTATGCGTGTTGCCCAGAGCTTTGAAATGATAAGCCGCGGAGCCTTTTATTTCCAGAATTTGCGCGACTTTTTTGACTATGAGCCCAAGGTGACAAACGGCAAGAGAAAATGCGGCGAATTTGAATCTCTCGAATTCAGAAACGTTTCCTTCCGTTACCCATCGGCTAAGAGAAACAGTATTACCAATCTTTCATTTAAAATAAACAAGGGTGAGACCGTGGCTCTTGTAGGTGTCAACGGCGCAGGCAAAAGCACGGTCGTAAAGCTTATGCTCCGCTTTTACGATGCAACCGAGGGAGAGATTCTCTATAACGGCATAAACATCAAGGAATATGACCTTGAGAGCCTGAGAAACAGCTACGGTGCAGTTTTTCAGGATTACAGAAACTTTGCCGTCTCGGTTTTTGAAAATATACTCTGTCACGAATGTACCGACGAAGAAAAAGAGCTTGCCGAAAAGGCTCTTAAGCAGAGCGGTATATGGGATAAGATATCCTCGCTGGAAAAGGGAGGAGATACGGTGCTGACAAGAGAATTTGAAAATGACGGTATCGGTCTTTCAGGCGGTGAAAACCAAAAGGTGTCAACCGCAAGACTTTTTGCCAAGGATTTTCAGTTTGCAGTTCTTGATGAGCCCTCATCGGCTCTTGACCCTATTGCCGAATATAATATGTATCAGAACCTTATCGAGGTTACCAAGGGTAAAACCGTGCTTTACATATCCCACAGACTTTCAAGTGCGGTGCTTTCTGATAAGATTATAGTTATCGGAGGCGGTGAGCTTATTGAAACGGGCTCTCACGCTGAGCTTATGCAAAGGGGCGGAGAGTATTGCCGTATGTTTACTCTTCAGTCCTCAAGCTATAATACTGAAGGGCAGGTGGAATCGGATGAAGAATAAAAATGAGCATTCCATGCTGTCAAACATCATCTTCTTTGTAGGTCTTATTTATAAGGCATCGCCCCTGCTTGTTATCGGTGACTTTATCTGGGGTATTCTTACCATTCTTCCGGGCAGACTCATTTCAGTGCTCGGTGTTAAGTATATTATTGACGTTGTTTCCGAGGGCGAGGACCTTTACCGTATTTTTTATGCGGTCATCGCCGTTGCGGTTATCCTTGTAACCAGTACACTTCTTTCGTGGCTTTACAGAGAATTTTTCTGGAATATTGAAAAGGAAAAGGTGCACTACCGACTCAACAAAAACCTTTACGAAAAGGCGAAAAAGCTGGATCAGGAAAGCTATGACAACCCTGAGTTTTATAACAGCTTTATTCTTACCATTGAGTCCTCGTCAGATAATATTCAGAATCTTCTCGGTCTTGTGAGAAACTATGTGGGCAATCTTATTTCACTTGTGACAATTTCGGGTGTCCTTCTTACCATTGACCCGATTTGTCTTGTGATTATTCTTATTTTCATAGGCGGATTCCTGCCCCTCAGCCGTAAAATCGGCGATCTGCAGATGGGCAGAAGAATCGACAACACAAAATATCACAGAAGAAGCGACTACTTCCAGCGTATTTTCTATCTTCAGGAATACTGCAAGGAGGTGCGTATGAATGAAATTTCACCTCTTCTTATGGAACGCTACAACGATGCGGCGGATGATGTTATAAAAAATCAGCGCAAGTATTGGAAGAAGATTTCTTCCCTTTATATGGTGCAGGAAACGGGTATTCAGATTTTAGGCTTTATGTTTGTGCTTCCTCTTTATCTAGGTTACTGTGTGCTTGTTAAAGAGAGCATAACCCCCGGTGACTTTGTTGCCGCCTTTAACGGAGCTCATTCCATTGCAATTTCAATAAATTTCCTGACTGTGTGGGCGGTTGCCGTCTTTTCCGAAAGAGGTAAGATGATTGAAAAATACCGCGAATTCATCAAGGCGGATTTCAAGGTCAGAGACGGCGAAAAAGAGGCTGAAAAAAGTGAGCCCAAGGAAATCAGAATCGAAAACCTTTCCTTTACATATCCGGGTAACGACAAGCCCACCTTAAAAAACATCAATCTTACGGTCAAGCCCTATGAAAAAATCGCTCTGGTAGGATATAACGGTGCTGGTAAGACAACCCTTACCAATTTACTGCTGCGTCTTTACGATGCCTCAGAGGGCGGAGTATATATCGACGGCGAAAACATCAGGGAGCTGACCCTTGATTCTCACCGTAACCGCTTTTCCGCAGTCTTTCAGGATTTTCAGATTTTTTCTTGCAGTGTGGGTGAAAATGTTGCGCTGGATAAAAGCTTTGATGATGAAAAGGTCATCGAGGCACTTTCTCACAGCGGCTTTGACAAGAAGCTCGAAAAAGGTGTTGACACTGAGCTTTTAAGAGAATTTGATGACGAAGGTCAGATGCTTTCCGGCGGTGAAAGTCAGAAGGTAGCTATTGCAAGAGCCTTCTATAAGGATTGCCCCTATGTTATTCTCGATGAGCCCAGTGCAAACCTCGACCCCGTAGCCGAATACAATCTTAATCAGGCTATGCTCAGTGCCGCGGCAAACAAGACAGTTATCTTTATTTCTCACCGACTTTCCACAACCGTCAATGCAGACAGAATCTATGTTATGGAAAACGGTGAAATAATAGAAAGCGGCTCTCACAGTGAGCTTATGGCAAAGGGCGGCACCTATGCATATATGTTTAATCTTCAGGCTGAAAAATACCGCAGCTGATAATCGGTTTTTCGGCAAAATAATCGAAACCAATCCCTTATGATTAAGTCATAAGGGATTTTTTATTTGGAGGTTAAAGAAATGTCGGTAAAAATAGAAGCGGGACAAAAAAGTGTCAGAGCCTTCCTTGAGGGCGAAATTGATCACCATAACGCCACTTTTATAAGAAAGAATATAGACCGTGTGATAAGCAGTAAAAAGCCCCGGCTTCTCATTCTTGATTTTTCGGGTGTAACCTTTATGGACAGCTCGGGGATAGGTCTTGTAATGGGGCGGTATAAGCTTATGAAGAGCATAGGCGGAGAAATAAGAGTAGAAAATCTTTCCTCGGGGGCATATAAAATAATGCGTCTTGCGGGGATTGAACGGCTCGGAGAAATCAGACAAAAGGAGACGGTGTAATGAAAACGGTTAATGAAATGAAAATGACAATCGATTCAAAAAGTGTAAACGAGGGCTTTTCGAGGGTGGCAATCGGCGCCTTTGTCGCTTCTGTTGACCCGGATATAGAGGAGCTTTCTGATATCAAGGCGGCGGTCAGTGAGGCGGTCACCAATGCAATAATTCACGGCTACAGAGAAAAACAGGGAAAAATTTACATAACGGTGAGCATTTTTGAGAATAATACTGTCAGAATCAGAATCCGTGACAAGGGTGTAGGTATTGAAAACATCAGGCAGGCAATGGAGCCTCTTTTCACCACTGCAGGCTCTGAGCGGTCGGGTCTCGGCTTTGCCGTTATGGAAAGCTTTATGGATTCGGTCAGAGTGACCTCGCAACCCGGCAAAGGCACTACGGTAACTCTTAAAAAGCGGATCTGGGGCAAAAACTGTTGACGGGAGGTTGGTGCCGTGAGAGAGACAGATAAAGAAAGAGAGGCTCTCATTGGCGAAAATTACGGACTTGTCCATGCCTGTGCAAATAAATTCAGGGGCAGGGGAGTCGACTATGAGGATCTTTTTCAGGCGGGCTGTGTGGGGCTTATCAAGGCGGCAGATAACTTTGACAAAAGCAGAGGCTTTGCCTTTTCCACCTATGCCGTGCCCGTGATTTTAGGCGAAATCAGAAGGATTTTCCGTGACGGCGGAGCGGTGAAAATAGGCAGAACTCTCAAGGAAAGATCGCGTCATGCCATGAAAATAAGAGAGGAAATGGCGTTGGAGCTTTCAAGGGAGCCCACAGTCAGTGAGCTTGCAGAAAGGCTCGGCACGGATGTTGCCTCAGCCTCGGAGCTTATCAATGTTTCTATGCCCACAATATCGCTGACTGCTTGTGATGAGGATAATAAAAACGGTCAGCTTGATATACCTGTTCAGGCGCCGGAAGCGGAAATTACGGAAAAAATGGCATTGAAATCGGTGGTGGAGGCATTACCCGAAAAGGACCGAAAGCTTATTGAGCTCAGATATTATAAGGGTATGACTCAGGTCAACACCGCCAAGGAGCTTGGTATGAGTCAGGTGCAGGTTTCAAGGCGTGAAAAAGTTATTCTCGGTATTATGCGTAAAAATATGATATGAGTGGAAAAAAATAAAAATATATGTTATAATAGTCAGGTTGACAGTGACTGTCGGCTTATTAAGTTTAAAAAAGGAGTAATCCTATGATAAAGTTTAAAAGATTTTTCTGCCTTCTGCTCAGCGCGGCTATGGTTTTTCTGCTTTTCGGTTGCGGCAGAGACGAAAAAGAGGCGGCTTCATATTTTGTAAAGGGCTCAGACGAGCAGGTTGATGTGCTTATAGATGACGGTGATGAAAAAATCTATTACGACAATACTGCACGTGAGCAACTCACTGTTGTCGCCGAAACGGATATGTCAGCTCTTCTATTCAGCGAAGAAAGCTGCAGTGTATCGGTTTATGATGAGGCATCGGGCAGACTGTGGAGAAGTATTCCGAAAAGCTATGAGGGAGATAAGGCAAGCGTAATAAGCCTTGACCTTCTTATCGACGGCAAGGAATATTCACTTAACTCACAGCGGGATTCAAAGGCTATGGACTGCACTTCCTATGAGGTTAAGGATGACGGCATTGTTGTCAGCTACGGCTTCAGACGTACATTCTCTGACGGAACTAAAATTGATATCGATGTACCTGTTGAATACACTGCAAGTGACGGTATAGTGAGTGTTAATATAGACTGCTCTGCTATTGAGGATAAGGGTAACGGCGATGTTGTTGTCAGGTCGATTTCCCTGCTTCCCTTTTTGGGCGCAAACAGAGATGAAAACAAAGGGGACTATATTCTTCTTCCCGACGGCAGCGGTCTGACCCTTGATACCTCAGCCAAGGCAGAGGCAGAAGAGGTTTTCACCGTAAAAAGCTATTCTCCCGACCCTTCTCTTTATGAAAAGGGTGACGAAGGTGCATACAGTGTTTTATCCGCTTTCGGTATGAAAAGCTCAAAGGGAGCCTTCGTTGCAGTTATAGATGAGGGCGATGCAATATCAGCCGTCAAGGCGCACAGAGCATCAGAGAAGGGTGGATATAACCGAGTTTATGCCGAGTTTGAAATAACACCTGTTCTTCAGACGGAAAACGGCTATTATGTTTCATCTGAAAGCTATAAGGGAGATATCAGCCTTTCCTACCGCTTTATTCCCTCGGGCAGTAACGGTTATGTGGGTATGGCCTCTGTGGCAAGAGAGCTTCTTATAAGAAACGGAAGCCTTACCTCTGAGCCCTGTGATACAGAGGGTGACTATCCCTTTAATCTCAGCATTATCGGCGAAAGCGACGGCAAGGCTTATACAGACTTTGCGGAATGCTACGACATAGTTTCATCCCTTAACTCAAAGGGCATAAACAGCATCAATCTCAGATTAAAGGGTGCTCTGGAGGATAACGAAATAAAAGAGAGTCTCAACTCAAAGGGTTCATATGATGAATTTGTCCGTCTTGTTGCCTCAAAGGATATCAGAGTTTTTCCCGATTGCGATATTCTCACTGACAAGGGCGGCAACAGGGCTCTCGCACTTGACGGCGAAGCGGCAAAGACAGAAAATGACGGCTTCAGACAGCAGGAAGCAGCCCTCAGAGGTGCCTCTGCCATAGGTGACACTGTCAACGGACTTCTTTATTCCTCTCTTGGCGGTGATGTTGCCGGCATATGCTTTAACGATGCGGGAAGCCTCCTTTATTCCGATTTCACACAGGGTGAGGTGCTGCTCAGAGACGGTATGAAAAATCTGCTTCATACTCAGATAAACAGTGCTTCTGCAACAAAAGAAATTATGGTGAGCCGAGGTAATCTTTATTCGCTTAAATACACCGATGTTATAGTTGAGCTTGACGACGGAGCGTTTTACGGCAAGACAGAGGGCTGCACACAGATTCCTTTTGTTCAGGCAGTGCTCCACGGAAGTATAGAATACTCTCACTCGGCAATAAACACTGCAGAGGACGGTACTGCGGCTTTTCTCAGAGCGTTGGAATACGGCGCCATTCCTTATTATCAGTGGCACAGTGACTCTGACGATACACAAAGCCCTTACTATTATCTTAACTCCACGGCTCAGGCAAAGCAGCAATACGACGTGGCCAAGGCTCTTTTTGAAGACCTGCGTGACAAAAAAATAACCGCCCACAGTCAGGTGGCGGAAAACGTATATCTTACCGTTTACGGTGACAGAACAGAAATTTATGTCAATTACGGTGAGAAGGAGGTAACGGTGTCCGGTGTAACCGTTGAGGGCAGAAGCTTTATCCGTGTGAACTGAAAGGAAAAAGTGTATATGCAAAAATAAATGCATAATGAATAATTAACAGTTCTTTTTCACATAAATGTTTAAAACTCTGTTAGTAAAGTTGAAAACTTGTCACTTTCCACCTCGTTTTTGAGCTTTGAATGTGTTGAAATGTTGAAAAGTTGCAGTTTTTAACTTTTTCAACCTACTTTTCCACATATGTAAGAAAAAACCTTTACAGCTGATTTTAAACTGTAAAGGTTTTTTCTTTACTTTTTAAGGCGGTCTGTGTGCATAAATTATGCATTTTGACTCAGTTTATTGCGTAAAAATTCAACTGCACGGAAAATTAATGTGTTTGTAAAAAGAGTGCCGAAATATTTCTGACGCTTGATTTTTACTATGAGCATACACAGGGTCAGTGCCGCCGTGCACACACATACATTCATTTTAGCCATATAGTAATCCGCTGAAATTCCGAACCCGAATTCCTCAACGGTATAGATTTTATAAAGCATATAAATTGACGTGTTATACATCACATGGGCGGAAATTATAATGGTCAGATAAAAAACAATCAGAACATCATTTGGCTGTGAATCGGTGACAGTAGGAATGATTTTACTGCCCCTTTCGAGCTTGCCCGAAACACCCAGCATTCTCACGGAAAGTAGGGTGAGAAGGACAAACAGAACAAGGAAAATAATAACGTATTTATCCAGAGTTTTCAGTGTGTCTGTGTGCAGCTTTTCAAAATCGTAGCTCTCTGTTGCTATATAAAGACTGTTGCCGAAGTTTATATAAAGGTCAAAATTGTCGGGATAATCCTCTGACATTTTTCTTATGCTGTCAACAAATCTTTCACTGAAGCCCTGCTCAAAATAGGGGTTTTTGCAGTTATATACCGTGATAAAATATTTGCCCTTATCTGCAAAATGATGTCTTATTTCTTCGCCTGCCCTTGCACCGTCTGTGGCGGAAAGGTTGGAAACCGTCTTGCCTGTTGTATGATTGACAACGGCAAAATAAACACCGTCAAGGGCATCAAGCTTTTCTGCCAGAGCTTTATAATTGTCGTTATTCAACCTCAGCTGACGGTCAAGCTTTTCCTTGCTGCCCGCCTGCTCGATTTCTGAGCTGTGCATATATTTAAGGCTGTATTGCAAAACGCGGTCAATGGTGTTTTCAACCTGTGCATCTGCATAGGTGGAGCTTTCATAATCAAAATCAAAGCCCTGACGCCAGACATTCCTGAAGCCTACACTGTTTTCAACAGAATAGGTAAAAAGTCGGTTAAAGGCATCGGAGGCAAACCATCCCGAAAGAATGATGAGCACAACGAGAAGCTTTTTTGCGGTTGCCGTGTAGGCAAAATTACTGTATTTTTTCATTTTGCACCTCACGGCAAAAGATTGCATATAGCCGCAAGCTCATCCATTGTCAGCTTTTCGGGTCTTACGTTACGGTCGATGCCTGCTTCGTCGAGAACTGCATAAAGCTCATCCTTTGAAAGGGAAAGCCCCGAGCTCAGAGAGTTGACAAGGGTTTTTCTTCTCTGGGCAAAGGCTGCCTTTACCATTCTGAAAAATTTCTTCTCGTCAACCTTTACCGCAGGCTCTTTTCTGATATCGAGCTTTATTACCGTACTGTCAACGTTGGGGGCGGGCATAAAGGAGCCTCTCGAAACGTTGAAAAGCTGCTTTGGGGTTGAGTAATAATTGGTGCAGACGGTTATCGCACCCGAATCCCTTGAGCCGACGGGTGTGCAGAGCCTGTCAGCCGCCTCCTTCTGAACCATAACGGTGATACTGTCAATGGGGTAGTGCCCCTCAAGGAGCATGGTGAGAATGGGGCTTGTGATGTAATAGGGGAGATTTGCACACACTACAACTCTCATATCCCCGAATTTCTCTTTTATAAGCTCGTGAAGGTCGATTTTCATTATGTCTGCATTCACACATTCAAAGTTATCGTACTCGGAAAGAGTGTCACTGAGCACGGGCAGAAGACGGGTATCAAGCTCAACGCAGACAACCTTCTTACTTCTTTTGCAAAGCTCGTTGGTAAGCACACCCACACCGCCGCCGATTTCTATAACACCCGTATTTTTGTCGGTGCCGCACATATCAGCCATTTTAGGGCAGACAGAGGGATTGATTATGAAGTTTTGCCCCAAGGCCTTTGAAAAGCTTACGCCGTGTTTTTCCATAACCGTTCTGACGGTGCGGATATCGGATAAATTATCCATTTATCACATCTCCTGACATAAAAGTATTGCAATTTGAGTTTTTTATCTGTATAATTATATCACATATTATAAACGAGGTGAAGTATAATGTCAATTCTTGTTACCGGCGGAGCAGGATATATCGGCTCCCACACCTGTATAGAGCTTCTCAATGCAGGCTATGAAATTGTTGTTGTGGATAATTTCTATAACAGTAAGAGAGAATCCCTTAACAGAATCGCAGAGCTCAGCGGCAAGGAATTTGCGTTTTATGAATGTGATATCCGCGATGCTGAGGGTATGGATAAAATCTTTAAGAGCGAAAAAATTGATGCAGTTATTCATTTTGCAGGTCTTAAGGCAGTCGGCGAATCCTGTCAGAAGCCTGTTGAATATTACGACAACAACATCGGCGGTACTCTTACCCTTTGCGATGTTATGAGAAGAAACGGATGTAAGAAAATTGTTTTCTCTTCATCCGCAACGGTTTACGGCAGCAACAATGTTTCTCCGCTTAAGGAAACAATGCAGACCGGCGGCACAACCAACCCCTACGGCACAACAAAATATATGATTGAGATTATTCTCTCTGACCTTTTCAAGTCCGATGAGGAATGGGCGATCAGCCTTCTGAGATATTTCAATCCCATCGGTGCACATAAGAGCGGCCGTATCGGTGAAGACCCCAACGGCATCCCCAATAACCTTATGCCCTTCATCACTCAGGTTGCTATCGGTAAGCGCGAGTGCCTCTCCGTTTTCGGTGACGATTACGATACACCCGACGGAACAGGTGTCAGAGACTATATCCACGTTGTTGACCTTGCCCTCGGTCACATCAAGGCTCTTGAAAAGGTTCTCGGCGGAACAGGTCTTGACATTTATAACCTCGGAACAGGTACAGGCTACAGTGTTCTCGACGTTGTCAAGGCATTTGAAAAGGCAAGCGGTGTAAAGGTTAACTACAAGATTGTTGACCGTCGCCCCGGTGATATTGCTACCTGCTATTCAGACCCCTCAAAGGCACTTGAAGAGCTCGGCTGGAAGGCTGAAAGAGGCATTGAAGAAATGTGCGAGGACTCATGGAGATGGCAGAGTCAGAATCCTAACGGCTATTGATTCAATTCGCCTTTGGCGGATACAAAATGCAGAATGCAGAATTGCGCTCAGAAGCTCAAAATCAAAAAGGTTTTCTCCGCCCAATAAGCAAATGCTATTCTTTTAGATAAAAAATTAAGTCGTCTGATTTTCCGTCAGACGACTTTTTGTTAACTTTTCTCGGCGGGAGAAAGCTTCGTTGTTTCAAAGCTGTTCCCCGCAATTCTGTATTTTGCATTCTGCATTAAATAAAAGCCCAAGGGCTTTTATTTGATCCCCAGTCTCCTTACAACCTCCTGATCGCATATATCAGTCATGGGACCGATTTTTTCCCAGAGAGCATCTGCCTTTTCCTTCCACTTCCAATAGCCTTCGGCAGTCTCGGGATATTCCTTGTAAAGATTTGTGACCTCCATGCTGTTAAGAAGTCCCTTAACAATATTTTTTACGGTTGAAGTCTTGATTTTTCCCTTTGCAACGCCTGCTGCGATACCTGTAAGAAGCTGTGCGATATCAGCGGGAGTAAGATCAAGGTCCTCTCCGCCGCCACCGAGAATCTTGGTGCTGAAAATGATATCCTTCTTAAACATATATTCAGCCTCGTCATAGCTCATTGAAACAACGCCCTTGAGAAGAGGTCTCATTGAGTCAAAGGCGATACCCTGAGCGTCCATATATTTCTTATTGATGGGCCACATATTATCTCTTGTCAGGGGCTTGCCCTCTTTGAGAAGCTCATCAATGACATCGACTGCAATCTGTCCCTGAACGAGGGAGGAGGTGCAGCCTTCACCGCAGGTGGGCTTTGTCATACAGCCTGCGTCACCCATAGCAATAAAGCCGTTGTCAACGAAGGAATATACGCTTCTGCGATAGGGGGTCATGCCTTTTTCAACCTTTTCAACGGTATATCTGGGCCAGGGAACATTCTTTTGCCACTGCTTAAAGATTTCTTCCGAATAAGCATAGCTGTAGTTGCCGCCGATGCCGAGGATTGCTCCGTGAGGATTGCCTGAGGGGGCTGACCATACTGCCTTATAGTTAAGGAAGGATGAATGAAGAGCCATCGGGTCAACATCGGGACTTTCGTAAACCACATAGTAAATCACAACATAGAAAATATCCTCGGGAGTGAGCTTATAGTTTTCTACTGTTGAATCGTCAGGCATCTTTGTTCTTGCAACTGCGGGGATACCTGAGCAGTCGGCGACGAGCTTTGCTTCAGCCTCAAATTCGCCTTGAGCGGTTTTATATTTAACGCCTGCAACTCTGCCCCATTCATCCTTGACAAAGTCAACAAAGGATGCACCGTAAAGGATTTTTGCACCCGCTTTTTCGGCGTATTCGCTCATAAGCATTATGTATTCGTGCTTATGAAGACCGACAATGGTATCGGGAACATTCTTTTTGGGGTAATTGCCGTAGGGTGAAAGCATGGGAGAGCCGTCAAAGGTAAAACCGAATTCCTTATCTCCGGGCTTTGGGATTTCAAGGAAGGAGCGTTCCATTTCCTTTTTGGGCATATGGAAGATATCGTACTCTCTTGAAACGTTATCCTTTTCATTTTTTTCGATAACGAGAACACTGTGTCCTCTCTGAGCCATCTGACGGGCAAACCAGGCACCTGTGGTGGATGCGCCGACAACGATAATATCAAACTTCTCCATAAAAAATCTCCTTTAAATTTTCTGTTTAAAATATTTTAACACTTACATTAAAACAATACAATAGTTTTTTGGCTCTTTTAATTAAAATAAATAATTATGTTTCATTTTTTTATTAAAAATAACGGCGTATAATACAATAATATGCATTTTACTCTTGTATTTTTTTTGATTTTTTGTTATTATCAAAATGATATATAGTATAATCAGAGCGAAAAAACAACGGAAAAATTATATAAAAAGCGTAAAAGTTATATATTCCCTATGCTCTGCAAAGCTATAATTAAAATGAAATATTTTTATAAAGGAGAAGAATCATGAGCGAAAAAGACTACAAAAAAATCCTTGATGAATTAACTCTTGACGAAAAGCTTTCCCTTCTTTCAGGTAAGACCTTCTGGCTTACTCAGGAAATCGACAGAGTAGGTATCCCCTCCGTATGGATGAGCGACGGCCCTCACGGTCTGAGAAAGGAAAAGGCATCCGCAGGCACAAACATCATGCAGGAATCTGAAACCTCAACCTGCTTCCCCACCGCAGTTACAACCGCATCCTCATGGGATACAGAGCTTATGGAAAAGGTGGGCGAAACCATTGCTGACGAAGCTAAGGCTCTTAAGGTTACAACAGTTCTCGGCCCCGGTGTAAATATCAAGAGAAGCCCTCTTTGCGGCAGAAACTTCGAATATATTTCAGAGGATCCCTTCCTTACCTCAAGAATGGGCGCCGCCTATGTTCACGGTGTTCAGAAGGAGGGTGTGGGTGTCAGCCTCAAGCACTATTGTGCAAACAATGAGGAGCATATCAGAATGTGCATCGACACCGTTGCCGACGAAAGAACAATGAGAGAAATCTATCTCCCTGCTTTTGAGTATATCGTAAAAACAGAGCAGCCCTCAACCGTTATGTGCAGCTATAACAGAATCGAAGGTACATATCTTGCAGAAAACAAGCGTTACCTTACAGATATTCTCCGCGGCGAGTGGGGCTTCAAGGGTATCGTTGTCAGTGACTGGGGTGCAGTTAACGACAGAGTGCTCGGTGTTAAGGCAGGTCTTGACCTTGAAATGCCCGGTAACAACGGTATGAACAACAATAACATCAAAAAGGCGCTCGAGGACGGCACACTCACTATGGAAGATATTGATGCAGTTGCTCTTCGTATGATTAAGTTTGCATTTGAATGCAAGAAAAACGAGGGCAAGGGCTATGCTATCGATTTTGCCAAGCATCACGCCGTAGCCAAGAAGGCAGCAGTAAATTCCGCAGTTCTTATGAAAAATGAGAGCAATGCTCTTCCTCTTCGTAAATATGACAGTATCGCAGTTGTCGGTGCACTTGCAAAGAAGCTCCGTTATCAGGGCGCAGGCTCAAGCCATATCAATGCATGGAAAACAGTTTCCTTCCTTGAGGCTCTTGATATGAACGGCAAGGCATACACCTATGCCGACGGCTATTCACTCAAGGGTGACGGCTTTAACGCCAAGCTTATTGAAGAAGCTAAGGAGGCTGCAAAGAGAAGAGATGCAGTTATCGTATTTATCGGTCTGACAGACGCCTTTGAAAGCGAAGGCTTTGACCGTAAGCACATCAATATGCCTGCTTCACACGCATATCTTGTTGAAGAGCTTGCAAAGGTAAACGACAATATTATAGTTGTTCTTTCCTGCGGCTCACCTGTTCAGATGAAGCCCTGGGACAGAAAGGCAAAGGCTATTCTCAATATGTACCTTGCAGGTCAGGCAGGCGGCGAGGCTTGCTACGACCTTATCTTCGGCAAGGCTAACCCCTCAGGTAAGCTTGCGGAAACTTTCCCCATTATCAACGAGGATGCGCTTTCTGCTCAGTATTTCCCCATGGGTCCCCGTACAGTTGAATACCGCGAGGGTATCTTTGTGGGCTACCGTTATTTCGATAAGGCAGGCAAGGCTGTTGCTTATCCCTTCGGTCACGGCCTTTCCTATACAAGCTTCGAATACAGTGACCTTAAGCTTGGTAAGAAGACGGTAAAGGAAGGCGAAAAGCTTACAGTAAGCTTCACCCTTAAGAACACAGGTGATGCTGACGGCGCCGAAGTCTGTCAGGTTTACGTTTCAGCCCCCGAAAGCAAGCTTTATAAGGCTGAAAAAGAGCTCAAGGGCTTTAAAAAGGTCTTCCTTGAGGCAGGCGAAAGCAAGACGGTTGAAATTGAGCTCGATGAAAGAGCCTTCAGCTACTATAACGTGAATATCAATGACTGGCACGCAGAAAGCGGTAAGTACACTATCAAGGTCGGTGCATCATCAAGAGATATCCGTCTTGAGGCTGCAGTTACTGTAAAGACCGCAAAGGCTGATGTTGAGGTTCCCGATTACAGCGAAACCGCTCCCGCTTATTATGATATGGAAAACACAACATTCATTCCCGACGACCAGTTCAGAGCAGTTCTCGCAAGAGAGATTCCCTGCAACGACGAATATAAGAAGGGCGAGCTCACAATCAACTGCTCCGTAAGTCAGGTAGCAGTCAGTCCCTTCGGTAAGGCTCTTTACGGACTTCTCACAAACGGTGCAAAGGTTGTTGCTCTCACTGCTGAAAATCCTGATATGATTACAGAATCTATTAAGGATATGCCCCTTCGTTCCTTCAGCGGATTTACAGGCGGTCTTCTTTCACAGATGAGTGTTGACGGTATTCTCGACCTTTGCAACGGAAAAAAGGGCGGCGTTAAGAAGCTTATTGACGGTTTTTCAAAAAATAACAAATAAGAGGTGACCTATGAAAGCAAGATTATTACCCCTTATAGCTCTGTGCCTGGCGTTTATAATCAGTCTGAGTGCCTGCTCAACCGATAAAAAGAATACCCCTACAGATGCCGGCACCGAAACAACTCAGGAAGTATTAACATCTGAAAAGGCTGAGGATATCACTCACAATGTTTTCGGCAATTTCACAAGTCAGACTCTTGACGGCGAAAAGGCTGACAGCAGTATCTTTGAAGGTAAAATCACAATGGTCAATATATGGGCAACCTATTGCGGACCCTGTATAAAGGAAATGCCCTATATTGAAAAGCTCAGCAAGGAATATGCTGACAGAAACTTTCAGGTAGTAGGCATTGCTTCCGATGTGTATCTGTATCCCGACGGAAGCTATGACCCCACACTCCTTGGTGAAGCTGAAAAGGTTGTTGAGCAAACAGGCGTAAGCTATCTTAATCTTCTTCCCTCCGAATCACTTCAGAAGGCAAAGCTTAACGAAGTCAGATATGTTCCCGAAACGGTTTTCCTTGACACAAAGGGCAATCAGATAGGAGAATCCTTCATAGGCTCACGTTCTTATGAGGAATGGGCTCAGATTGTTGAATCCGTGCTTGAAACAGCCGAATAAAAAGAAAAACACTCTGTTGTGCACTGAGACACGGCAGAGTGTTTTATCTTCTGAAAAATACACGCTTATAGACCTTGCCGAGAAGGTAACGGCGGCGGTTGCGAAGCTCCTTTTTATCTGGCTCTTGCTTACGGGGATCATCTCTGTAATAAATCAGCGGTGCGTCAAGAAGTTTTACCGTTCCGTATATATGACAGATTATTCTTATCCATTGGTCATAAAGGGGTATGTGCTTGGGAACAGGCATAATAAAGCGGAGCATTCTTCTGTCAAATGCCATAAGAGAGGGAACGCAGCTGAGATTGAAAACATCGCCGAGAATACTTTTATTTACCTTGCGGGAAACGAAGTAGGAATAGTCGGTGATGTTAAGAGTTTCATCGGTGATGTAGGCGTTGTGAATTACCATATCGGCACCCTTGTCAAAAAGCTCGTTTACTCTTTTTACCTTATCGGGAAGCCACACGTCACTCTGGGAGCAAAGGTATATTCTGTTGCCCTTACAATGTCTGATAGCGGTTATCATACTGTCAACCGTGCCTGCGTTTTTGCCTTCAACGTGAATTATACGGCTGTCTTCTGCGGCAAGTCTTTTGATAACTCTGCCCACGGCACTGCCGGGCTTTTCTTCACAGACAATGATTTCGTCATCGAAAGAAAGCTGCGCGAGAACCGAGCGCAAAGCCTCTTCAATACAGAATTCACCCTTATAAGCTGTCATAAGCACCGATATCATAAGCGCACCTCCTTTTAGTCTGTATTTATAAATTATATCACGATGCGGAAGGTTTTACAATAGACATAAGAAAGGTTGAAGGGGTTTTGTTTTAAATTTTATTGACATATATATTACAAATTGGTATAATGGTTGCTAAATTGAACGGAATAACGCAATGAATTCAGATGCCGTAAGGCGAACTGATGCTATAAACCGACATCATTAATCAGGAGGCTTTTTTATGCCACACTATATTCCCGAGGGCTATGTTCCTCACCTCAATCTCAGAGAAACCGAGGCCGCAATCAAAAAGGTAAAGGACTTTTTTGAAAGAGACCTTGCTATTGAGCTTAATCTTACAAGAGTTTCCGCTCCGCTTTTCCTTGATTGCGACAGCGGTATGAACGATAACCTCAACGGTACCGAAAGACCGGTTTCCTTTGATGTTTTCAGCGGAAAGAAATTTGAAATTGTTCATTCTCTTGCCAAGTGGAAAAGATATGCTCTTAAAATGTACGGCTTTACAAGCGGTGAGGGCCTTTACACAGATATGAACGCTATCCGCCGTGATGAGGATACAGATAACATCCATTCAATTTTCGTTGACCAGTGGGATTGGGAAAAGATTATTGACAGAGAAGAAAGAAACGAGAAAACTCTCAAATCCACTGTAAAGCTTATTTACGCTGCTCTCAGACATACAGAATATTACATAACAAAGGAATATAATTTCATCGGCAGCCTTCTTCCCGAAAAGATTACCTTTATCACATCCTCAGAGCTTGAAGAAAAATACCCCGATCTTTCAAGAAAGGAAAGAGAATACGCCGCCGTAAGAGAATACGGTGCAATCTTCCTTATGCAGATAGGCGACAAGCTCAAGGACGGTGAGCCTCACGACGGCAGAGCACCCGACTATGACGACTGGACCCTTAACGGTGATATCATTGTTTACTATCCCGTGCTTGATATTGCTCTTGAGCTTTCTTCTATGGGTATCAGAGTTGACGAGGCGGCTATGGAAAGACAGCTTAAGGAAAGAGGCTGTGAGGACAGAAAAAATATGCCCTTCCACAAGGCTCTTTTAAACGGTGAGCTTCCCTGCACTATCGGCGGCGGCATCGGTCAGTCGAGAATGTGTCTGTTCTTTTTGAGAAAAGCACACATCGGCGAGGTGCAGTCATCTTATTGGGATGAGGAAACAGTAAAGTATTGCAGAGAAAACGGAGCAGAGCTTCTGTAAAATATAACGAAAAAACGGTGCAGTCATTTTCCGATTGCACCGTTGTTATTTGATTTTTATCAGAACCTTGTTTAAGGGGACCGCTACAACGCAGGATGCGACCGCCTTGATGATATCTCCGACAATAAAGGGGAGGGAAACGGCAATAAATGAAGCCCAAAGGCTTGTTGATGTTATGATGCTCATAAAAAGGGTGGCAAAAACATGCTCTGCGGGGATGCCGAGAAGAATTGTCACCGCAAGATACCGCTTTAAATCGGGTGTCTTACCCTTGAAGCTGCTCATAAGAAAAACTGCAACAGCAAAGCCGAAATAATATCCGCCTACGGGACTTAAAAGCTTTCCTATTCCTGCAGTGCCGCCTGAAAAAACGGGCAGTCCTATCGCACCCATAAAAAGATAAAGAAGCACACAAGCAAGAGCATCCTTTCTTTTAAGGCAAAGAGCAGCAAGATTTATAAAAACTGTCTGAAAGGAAAGCACCGATACCGAAAAGGGCAGGGGAAGCACAAAAAACGAGCTGAGAATCAGCCCTGCGGTAAAAAGGGAGATAAAGGCTCCTCTTCTGAGAAGCTCTGTGTCATTTTTTCTGTTTATATTATATCACACCTTAAAACATCCTGTCCTGAAAATTAAATTCAGGGCAGGATGAAAATGTTTGTCACCTTAACGGAGGTTATACCCTCCAGCTGTTGAGCCATTTTGTGTATTTTTCCGCCAAAGAGTTAAACTCCTCTGTAATGCTTTCGCCGTCATTGAGAGCATACTGCTTTCTTCCGTCGCCGAAAAGACCGCTGTATTCTTCCTGAAGGGTGTATTCTCCCTTTTCAAGGCAGGAGCTTGCCCTTTCGGAAAGGTCGCGTGCAGCTTCAATAATTTTTGTAAGCTCGGAATAATCCTTAGAGCTGATTGAGTTGATGTCCTCAATAATTTTGTCAAAGTAGCCATCTTCACGGCCGTAAGCGAAAATTGAGCTTTCACCCTCAAGGTTATAAAGAGCGAGGTCGGGGGTGAGATAGTTGTCTTTTTCGTTTGTTGTCATGGTGAGTGTGGGCCAGGTGCATATGAATTCAAGGTAGTTGAGCATTTCGCCGGTGCGTGTGACAATGCCCGACTGAGAAAGCCTCTGCCATTTCTTTTCGTTTTTTGAAAGGTCATCCTCAGCGGCAGGGGAAACGGAAGCGTTTTTGATGCGGTATGTATAGCTGTAATCCATGCTGTCGGTGAAATCCCCGAAAACAAGAGTACCCGTAACGGTGATGAGACTGTCTGTGTGCTCAAGCTTTTCGCCTGCCTTGGTATAAACCGCTATAGTATCGGCAAGCTCAGAGCTGTGGTCGCCTGAGAAGGGAGCATCGTTACCGGGTGAGCTGACGAGGTAAAAGTAGTAGTTTTTATCTGTCGCAAGATCGGACATATATCCTGTGATTGTGATTTCCTGACCGTCAAGCTTCTGCATATCCTTGACCCGATTAGTGAAATGAAGGGTGTTCCCTTTAACGGCGGCATTGCCGCAACCCGTAAAGCAGAAAAGGACGAAAAGAATGGCGAGTGCAACTGAAATCAGCTTTTTCATAGCTGTACCTTCTTTCTGAAATGATAAAATTATTATGGTTTATTTCTACCGTGAAAAAAGTAATATTCCGTTTTTTTACTCTGAAATTATATCATTAAAGCAACGCTGTGTCAAATACGCTGCTTGACAAAGAAAAGGACGGATGTTAATATTTTAATATATGAAATGAGGAGATAAGCTATGAGCAGTATTATTAAAAGCCTTTATGAAAGAAAATCCGTAAGAGCATTTGAGAAAAAGGATATAGACGAGCAGACCAGAAGAATTATTCTCGAATGTGCCTGTCAGGCGCCGACTGCAGGTAATCAGCAGCTTTACACAATAATTGACGTCAGAAGTCAGAATATAAAGGACAGACTAGCAGTTACCTGTGATAATCAGCCCTTCATTGCCGATGCGCCCATGGTGCTGATATTTTGTGCAGATTGCAAAAAATGGTATGATGCATACATCTCAATAGGGCTTGAGCCGAGAAGGCTCGGAAAAGGCGATTTGTTTTTAGCAATTGAAGATGCAATGATAGCCGCACAAAATGCAGTGGTCGCAGCAGAAGGCTTAGGACTCGGCTCCTGTTATATAGGTGACATATTGGAAAACAGAGAAATTCATAAACAGCTGCTTGACATACCCGATAAGGTAGTGCCTATAGCAATGCTTGTCATAGGCTATCCGACAAAGGCGGCAGCTCAAAGGAAAAAGCCCGAAAGAGCACCTCTTGAATCTGTTGTGCACGTGGACGGCTATAAGGCTTATACCGATGAAAGTCTCAGAGCGATGCTCATTCACTCAGCAGGAGTCAAGGATTATGAAGCGTGGCTTACTGCCTTTTGCAAAAGAAAATACGATTCTGAATTTTCAAGGGAAATGATGCGAAGCGTTGATGAGTATTTAAAAGAATACACAGATTAATCAGCAGCTTTTTAATTTTACAACAAATAAGAGAAAATAACCGCAACCTTATATCAAAGTTGCGGTTTTTGTAATATTTACAGTAGCTTGGCTGCACCGGGCGAAGCGATGTATACGGCACAGAGAAACGACAGCATCTGACAAAGGCAAGTATCATTCAAAAAAGCCTGAAAGCAGTGTGCCTGCTCTGTTTGATAAATCGGAATTTACCTCCGACAGCTATCAACACAGCTCTGCAAGGTGAACCGTCCGCACCTGATAAATTCAGCGGAGCAGCATTTAAAAAATAAACACTTTCAGGCACCCCTGATAAACGAATTCCTTCAAGCAAGACAACATTGGCACCTAAAAGCACAAGATGCACTGCCATTGGGGCATTTTGCGGCCCGATTGTCTGGGGTTCATTTCCCAGAAGTAAAAGCTCTGAAGATGCAAATACCTTTGCCGCCTCTAATGATACTTCGACATCGCCCTTAATAAGAATTCTCTTTGCCGCTTCTATGTTTTGTTTTTTCGCTTTTTTAATTATCTCTACAGCATCATTTTCGGTGACAATCCCGTGATGCTCTGCCACATAAGCCATGCCTACAAATGCCTCTAAGCATATCTCATCCACAGCTTTTCCGTCTTTAATAAAATGAAACGGTGCATCTATATGCGTGCCGTTATGCGCACACATATTAAATGCAGTTAAATTACACACTTCACCTTTTTCCATTGATTTAAGCATCTTTTTTTCCGGTGTCGGGTCGTCGGGATACACCTGACAACTGAAAACTTCTTGGGAAATATCGTAGATTTTCATTGCTTATTCTCCTTTGTAAATTCTTATTTATTGAACTGATTATACCATCGAAGGTGTGCTTACCGTGCCGCAAGGCACACTTGATTGTAAAGAAACACCCTTTATCCGTAGACAAAGGGTGTTTCTTTTCGTGGCGGAGAAGAGGAGACTCGAACTCCTGCGCCGGTTACCCGACCTACGCCCTTAGCAGGGGCGCCTCGTCACCAACTTGAGTACTTCTCCATGGTGTCGATAAAGACTTCTCTATAAATAAAAAAATGGCGGAGAGAGTGGGATTCGAACCCACGGTACGCAGGACGTACGACGGTTTTCAAGACCGTTCCGTTATGACCACTTCGGTATCTCTCCATAATTGCCTAATGATATTACCACAAGAAATGCGTCTTGTCAATACTTTTTCTAAAAAAATACAGGTTTTCTTTTAATAAATAAAGTGTTGCCGTTATGTTGTAACTTTATTAAGAATTATTAATTAAAAATTATTATATATAAACGACAATTATAGACTTTTTGTATATACAGGTTTAGAATAATATACATATGAGGCGATTTTGTCTGATAGGGAGAGGAAAAAATGAAGAAATTAAAACGCTTAAAGACGATTCTGGTTATAGTCGTTGTATTATTCCTGACAGGTATATTATCTTTATCATTGGTTTCAAAGTTTGTTTATCACCGTTCGCTTATGGCGACCTGCAGTGAGATTTTTCTCAGGGTGGTTGACAGAAACTCGCTTTATTGCGATGAGGTCAAGTGCAGCGCAAATATAGCCGAAAAGACCATAACCAACCTTCAGGATACCCGACCGACCAAAAAGCTTAAGGTTTCTGTTGAAGAAACCCACGAAAGCGGTATGCAGGTCTTTTATCTTAATAAGGAAGCGGATAATGATGGCGTGCTTCTTTACCTTCACGGAGGCGGTTATCTCAACGAACCGGCTTCTCAGCATTGGAGCTTTTGGGAAAAGCTTGCCCTTGAAGCGGATATAGAGATAATTGTACCCATTTATTTCAAGTGCACAAACTACACCTGTGAGCAGGCTTATGATGCCATGCTTGATTTCTATCTTAATACGGTCAAAAGGTATGAGGGCAAGAAAATCTATATCGGCGGCGATTCCTCGGGCGGCGGTTTTGCTCTGGGTCTGAGTCAGGTGCTTCGCGATTATGATACGGTTCAGCCCTCTGAGATGATTCTCATATGCCCCTGGGTTGACCTTACAATGTCAAACAAGGAAATGGAAAAATATTACAATATGGATGCCATGCTCGGTAACCTCTGCTGCTCAGATATGATAATTGAGCGCTGGAGAGGCGACAGAGAAACAACAGACCCGATGGTAAGTCCCACCTTCGGCACCTTTGATAAGCTTTGCCCCATTACTCTGTTTATCGGCACAAGAGAGGTGCTTTATCCTGATGCGATAGTGCTTTATGATAAGATGATTGATGCGGGCGCAGACTGTACCTTATATGAAAAAGAGGGCATGAGCCACGTCTATCCCTTGTTCCCCATACCTGAGGCTAAGGAGGCCATCGGCATTATGGCGGAGATAATTAAGTAGTAAGTAGTAAGTAGCTACGCGCTGAACTATCTCAGAAAAAACAAGGTTTTGCCCACCGAAAAAAACGCGTAGGGTACGCCCCGTGTGGCGTACCTTTCCGGAATTAAAACGATACCTAAGGGACACGGCTTGCCGTGTCCCTTCTTATATCTTGACATAAACGAATAACGGGTTACCGTTCCGTTATTTTCTTTTGCAATATCTGTTGCAGGCAATGCTTGCTGAATAACGGGTTTTGACCATAGGATAAATACAATGCCCGCAAGCTGTTTTGATAAATTCACTTTTTATTTTAACGTAATGCTGACAAAAATGCTTGCAGGTTTCACAGGTTGTTTTTGACATATTATCACCTCCACAACAGTTATTATAGATAACATTTATCTAAAAGTCAATAGATAAATATTGTCTATGATATAATTTTTTAAACTTATACAGAGGTGATTGTTGTGGAGTACAGAATTCGTATCAGGGAATTGAGAGAAGATAGAGATTTTACACAAACTGAGGTTGCTAATTTGTTAAAAGTAGGTCAAAGAACCTATTGCGCTTATGAATTAGGAAAAGCACGGATTCCGGTTGACAGTCTTATTACTTTAGCGAAATTCTATAATGTCAGTATGGATTATATTTGTGGAGTCAGTGACATTAAAGCGTGTTATCCCTCAAAATAGTATGGAGGGACACCCTATGATAAACCTTGCAAAAGAAATCGGTCTTGACGAAAACCTTATTTCAAGGATCTGCAATATAAGTGAAAAGGATAAAAACAAGGCTTACCGTCTGGCAAAAAAATGCAGTGACGGGAATTTTGCCTGCCTGAATAAAGAGAATCACATCATCCGTCTGTCGGTCATACTTAATTGTGCCGTAAGGGCGAGAGAGGAATACCGCAAAAGGGATATACCTGACAGTATTTTCCTTGACACTGTGAGCGATATAAAAATCTGGTGCGAAAACAACGGTAATAAAGGGCTGAAAAATCACGGATGGCTCAAAAACCATGTTAAATGTGAGCTTTTCAGGCTCGGAAGGCTACAGTTTCAGCTATGTGAATGTAAAAACAAAACCCTGCTTTATAACAAGCTCCCCTTCAGTTACGGAGAAGAGCTCATTTATGTTCATATCCCTCAGGGTGAAAGGCTTGACACTGAAAAGTGCAAAGAAGCTTTCCTTATGGCAGAGGAGTTTTTCAGTAAGCATTTCCCTGACTATAAATACAGATATTATTTCTGCGAAAGCTGGCTGCTTTATGAAGGAAATAAGGACTTTATGGCTGAAAACAGTAACATTCTCGCTTTTGCTTCTCTTTTTGACCACAGGTACAGTGTGAAAATTGACGAGCAGGCGATAGAGAGGGTTTTCGGCAAAAGACGGATTTTCAGAAGGAATTACCCCGAAAATACAAGCTTGCAGAGGAGCCTTAAAAAATATATGCTCGACGGCAGTAAGGCGGGCGTAGGAATAGGCATAATTGACAGAAATATTTTCTTGACTATGAAAAATAAATAATATATAATGTAATTTAATGAATATTCTTTCGGGAGGATAAAAAAATGGCATTTTTAACCGATATCGAAATTGCACAGCAGTGCGAAATGAAGCACATAACCGAAATTGCAAAAAAGGCAGATGTTGACCTTAAATACATAGAGCAGTACGGCAACTATAAGGCAAAAATCGATCTTTCACTTCTTAATGACTCAAAGGATAAGAAGGACGGTAAGCTCGTACTCGTAACCGCAATCACACCCACACCTGCAGGTGAGGGTAAGACAACGACCACAATCGGTCTTGCCGACGGTATGAGCCGCATCGGCAAGAAGGTTACCGTTGCTCTTCGTGAGCCTTCACTCGGCCCCGTATTCGGTGTCAAGGGCGGTGCTGCAGGCGGCGGCTATGCCCAGGTTGTACCTATGGAGGATATCAACCTTCATTTCACAGGTGACTTCCACGCAATCACAAGCGCAAACAATCTTCTTGCGGCTATGCTTGATAACCACATCCAGCAGGGCAACAGCCTCGGCATTGACGTGCGCAGAATCACATGGAAGCGCTGTCTTGATATGAACGACAGACAGCTCCGCTTCATTACAGACGGTCTCGGCGGCAGAATCAACGGCACACCCCGTGAGGACGGCTTTGATATTACTGTTGCAAGTGAAATTATGGCAGTGCTTTGCCTTGCTTCTTCAATCACCGACCTTAAGGAAAGACTTTCACGCATTATTGTGGGCTATAACTATCAGAATGAGCCCGTAACCTGTGGAGAGCTTAAGGCGGCAGGTGCTATGACCGCACTTTTAAAGGATGCTCTCAAGCCTAATCTCGTACAGACTCTTGAAGGAACACCCGCTTTTGTTCACGGCGGACCCTTTGCAAATATTGCTCACGGCTGTAACTCGGTTATAGCAACAAAGACCGCTCTTAAGATGGGCGACTATGCAATTACGGAGGCAGGCTTCGGTGCAGACCTCGGTGCAGAAAAGTTCCTCGACATTAAGTGCCGTATGGCAGGTCTTGTACCTTCGGCTGTTGTTATGGTTGCTACAATCCGCGCTCTCAAGATGCACGGCGGTCTTAACAAGACTCAGCTCGGTGAAGAAAACATCGAAGCACTCGAAAAGGGTATTCCCAACCTTCTCCGCCACGTTTCAAACATCAAGAATGTATATAAGCTTCCCTGTGTTGTTGCAGTTAACCGTTTCCCCACCGATACGGATAAGGAAATCGAGTTTGTTATCGCAAAGTGTAAGGAGCTTGGCGTAAACGTATGCCTTTCAACCGTATGGGCAGAAGGCGGCAAGGGCGGCGAGGAGCTCGCAAGAGAGGTTTGCCGTCTTTGTGAAGAGGAGGACAACTCAGGCTTCAGCTTCTCCTACGATGCTGAGGATACAATCGAAAACAAAATCAGAGCCATCGTTCAGAAGGTATACGGCGGTAAGGATGTTGCAATTCTTCCTTCAGCCAAGAAGCAGATTGAAAAGCTTGTAGAAATGGGCTATGACAAGATGCCCGTATGTGTTGCGAAGACACAGTACAGCTTCTCCGATGATCCCACAAAGCTCGGTGCACCCGAAGGATTTACCGTAACCGTAAGAAACGTTAAGGTTTCTGCAGGTGCAGGCTTCATTGTTGTTCTCACAGGTGACATTATGACCATGCCGGGTCTTCCCAAGAGCCCTGCCGCAGAGAGAATTGACGTTGATGCAGAGGGTAGGATTACAGGGTTGTTCTAAGCCGCAAGCAAGGCTGTCTGAGTAGTCAGTAGCCAGTAGTCAGTAGTCAGTAGTCAGAAAACGGCTCCCTGCGGGGAGCCGTTTTTAGAACAAGTTATTAAATTACAAAACCGTAGTAAAAGCATAATAAAGTTTTATGAGGTGAGCAAGTATGAAGAAGGCAATCAAAATCATAATATTAATTGCAATAATTTGTTTTACGTTTATAGCTTTGTTGGCAATATATTTTTCCTCTTGGGAAGATGCGGAAATCAACAATCTGAACATTTACTACAATAAGGTTTCAAAAATGTGCATTGCAGGCCGGCTTGAATGGGATGGAAATACTGAAAATATGACCTTTACAGTACCTGACGAATATCAAGGCATAAAAATAAACTCTTTGGGAGGCTCGGTAGGTAAGGGTGCTCCTGTATTGTTTTCTGTTACGGTGCCCGAATCATTGCATCCGGAAGTTGTGTCCCGCACAGAATCAGAAGCTTGTGTCGGTGCTGTAAACAAAGATACGATTACCTATACTTTCACAGTTAAACTTGGAAAAAATATCAGGAATTTTGAAATGTTTACATATAAAGAATATTTTATGGATGAAAACGATAATGTAATTTATATTGTTGAAACAAAATATGAATGCTCTGAAGATAACGAATATGCATATTCCAAAGATGGTGAGCTTTACAATAAGAGAAATGATCAGCTTATGTATTGATTATTAAGGCTCGATTTTAAATGCGGAATATGTGCTAATTAATTTTAACATATTAAAAAACGCAACCGAGAAAGATTTTGATTATTCTTGGTTGCATTTTTTGTTTTAATATAAAATTTAAGTATTCTTTAACAAGGATCCCTGTCACTTCGTGACATTTCCTCTTTCAGGGGCGATGGGACCATAATTAGATTTTACAGCTTTTCTATTACGCTCACAAGCTTGTCAACATCCTTTTCATCTGTTGCCCAGCTTGTGCAGAAGCGGACTATGTATTTGTCGTCCTTTCTGCCCCAGTCAGAGAATACAAACTCCTTTGCGAGAGTATCATATTGCTCCTTTGTCAATACGGGGAACTGCTGATTTGTGGGTGAACCGTAATAAAGCTCGATTCCCTTTTGGGTGAAGGCCTCCATAATCTTTTCTGAAAGGGAAGCGGCGTGGGCTGAAATCTCGGCATAAAGTCCGTCGGTGAAAAGAGTGTCGAACTGAAGACCTAAAAGTCTGCCCTTAGCAAGCATTGCACCCTTCTGCTTTATCATATAACGGAAGTCCTTCTTACAGCTTTCTTTAGTGATGACAAGAGCCTCGCCGAAAAGTGCGCCGACCTTTGTTCCGCCGATGTAAAACGCATCGCAGAGACGGGCAATGTCAGCCATTTTAAGGTCATTTTTCTTACAGGCAAGTCCGTAACCGAGTCTTGCACCGTCAAGGAAAAGGATAAGGTCGTTTTTGCGGCAGACACGGGAAATATCGCTGAGCTCCTGCTTTGAGTAAATCGTTCCGTTTTCTGTGGGAAAGGATATGTAAACGAGCTTGGGCTGAGTTGTGTGCTCAAAATTAGAGTCGGCATAGTGAGCCTCGGTGTAAGCGGCAATCTGCTCTGCGGTGATTTTGCCGTCGGAGGAGGGGAGAGGTAAAAGCTTATGACCGCAGGCCTCAACCGAGCCTGTTTCGTGAACATGAATGTGTCCCGTTTCGGCACAGATAACGCCCTGATAGGGTCTTATTGCAGAGGCGATAAAGGTGAAGTTGGTCTGTGTGCCGCCCACAAGGAAATGCACATCTGCATCGGGCATACCGATTTCCTTCTTTATCTTTTCTCTTGCACTCTCACAGTATGAGTCTGTGCCGTAGCCGGGGGTCATTTCCATGTTTGTTGCGGCGAGTCTCTCAATAATCTGAGGAACGGCACCCTGAGTGTAGTCACTTTCAAAACGTATCATAATATTAACTCCTGAACTCAATATATTCTTTTTATTCTCGGCATAAAGGTGCATATAACCTCATAAGCGAAGCTGTTTGCCATTTTGCCGAAGGCTTCGGCGGTGATTTCCTCGTTTCCGCTTTTGCCGAGTATTATAACTCTGTCGCCGACTGCCACATTCTCAATATCGGTAACATCAACCATAATCTGGTCCATACATACCTTGCCCACAAGGGGAGCCCTTTTGCCGTTTATGAGCACATAGCCCTTGCCCGTAAGACAACGGTTAAAGCCGTCGGCATAGCCTATTGAAACGGTTGCAATTTTTCTTTTTTCGGCGGCGGTATAAATCTGACCGTAGCCGACGCTTGTGCCCTTGCTGATGTCTTTGACATGAATTACGTGGCTTCTTACCTCCATAGCGGGGATAAGGTCAAGCTCGTGCTTAACATCCTCTGAGGGGAAAATACCGTAAAGGGCAATGCCTAGACGGACAAGGTCGTATTTGTTTTCAAGGTCTATGGTGGCGGCACTGTTACACATATGCTTAATGGGAATTTTAATGCCGAGAGCCTCAAGACGGCTTATAAATGAATCAAATCTTTCACTTTGTATAAGGGAGAAGGCTTTGTCCTTTTCGTCGGCGGTGGCATAATGGCTGAAAATTCCTTCAATGTAAATGTTTTCGAGGCGTGATATTTTTTCTACTGCTGAAATGCCGTCTTCATCGGTAAAGAAGCCGATGCGGCTCATGCCTGTATCAACTGCTATGTGTACGGTTGCTTTTTTATTTTTTGACAAAGCAACCTCATTGAGCAGCTCGGCCTCGTTTGTGTTATATAGGGTGGGGATAATGCTGTAATCAAGAAGCTGGCCGTATTCATCGGGGGCGGTGTAGCCGAGAATAAGGATGGGGTTTTCTATACCCACGTCACGAAGCTCAATACCCTCGCTGAGAGTTGCAACGGCAAAGTAATCTGCACGGGACTTAAGTGCCTTTGCTACCTCAATGCTTCCGTGACCGTAAGCATCTGCCTTGACGACTGCCATTGTTTTTATGTTGCTTTCAAGATTTGCTCTGAGCTGATTGAAATTGTGGATAACGGCATCAAGGCTTACCTTTGCATATGCTCTTATATATCCTGCCACGGTTACTTCACCTGCCTTTCCTATGGCTTTTGGGGCGAGCGGTGCACCCGATTTGTGATGATGCGCAATCACATAATATAATATTATACAGTTGTTTTTCTTTAAAGTAAATAGTTAAACATCGGTTTCAGAAATAAATTCTTTCTGCACCTCATCCTGGATCGCTCTGAGAAGGTCGGGCGCCTTATTTCCGACGGGCTTTCCGTCAAGCTGTGAGGCGGCAAGACCGAGTGAGCCTGCAGAGGAAATAAGAATCTCATCGGCATCAAAAAGCTCAGGGAGAAAATATTCTCTTTCTTCGACGGGAATGCCGAGCTTGCCGCAGGCCTTGATAAGATGCTTTCTTGCGATGCCGGGAAGTATAAGGTTATCTGTGGGGGCGGTGATGAAAGCACCGTTCTTTATTATATGCACATTACTGTGAGCACATTCGGTAACTCTGCCGTTTCTGTGGAAAACAACCTCGTCACAGCCCTCCTGCTTTGCCTTTTCCGATGCCATAACTGCAGGAAGAAGGTTGAGCGTTTTGATGTTGCAATGAAGGAAGCGGGTATCCTCCATAGTGATAAGCTTAACTTTTTTATAGGTATCCGTAATATTTTTAGGGGTGACGGTTATCCATATATTTGCCTTGCTTCCGTCGGTGGGGAAAACGTGGTTTCTTATGCCTGTGCCTCTTGTTGCCTGCCAATAGACAAAGTTTTCGCCTGTGTCAACCTTTCTGACCATTTCATTCAGCAGGTCGGAAAGCTCTTCTTTTGTCATAGGGAGCTCTATATTGAGCAGGGCGGCACTGTTAAAGAATCGGTCCATATGTTCCCCGAGGGCAAAAATCTTATAGTTTCTTGAGTAGGTGGCATCATAAACACCGTCACCGAAAAAGCATACTCTGTCACCCATGGGGACAGTCATATTTTCTATTTCATCAAATTTGCCGTTGTAATAGCCTAAATTTCTCATTACTCATCTTCTCCTTCTTCTAAGCCTAAAAGCTGAGCTGCCGTGTCAATTTCAATTTCTTCCACGGTGCGAAGCTTTTTCTGAATTATTGAGTTTCTGCTCCGGGCTTCCTCAAGGGTTTTTCCCGCCTCGTCAATTTTCTTTCTCGCTTTATCGAGCACTATTCCGAATTTATCATACTGCATCTTTGCGGCGGCAAGCAGTGTGCGCACCTCTTTTGCTTTTTCGTTGATAGCCATAGCCCTGAAGCCGATGGAAAGTGAATTAAGCAGAGCGGTGACGGTGCTCGGCCCTGCAATCATAACCGAATACTCGTTCTGACATCTTTCGGCAATGCCGTTTCTTGAAGAAATAATCTCACTGTAAAGACCCTCCGTTGCAAGATACATAATTGCAAAGGGTGTGGTTGCAGGCTCATTTATATATTTTCTTATATCCTTTGCCTGCTCGATAACAGTGCGCTCAAGGCTTTTTCTTTCATAGTCAACCATAGCCGCATCACCCTTATCGGCCGCTTCGCAAAGTCTTATATAGGCTTCCACGGGGAACTTTGAGTCGATGGGGAGATAGGTGATGCTGCCGTAATCCTCGCCCGAGGGGATTTTTACCGCAAATTCAACGATGTTTCTGGAAGCGGGGTTGGTCATAACATTCTTTTCATACATATGAGGGATTGTTTCATTCAGAAGTCCCTCAAGCTGAACCTCTGCCCAGGTACCTCTTGCCTTTACATTTGTCAGAATACGGTTGAGAGCGGTGACGTTTTCCGTAACGCCTGAGGAAAGTGCCTTCATTTCGCCGAGGGATTTATATACATTTTCAAGCTGCTCGCTGACAGCCTTAAAGGAAGAATCAAGACGCTTGGTGAGGGTTTCGTTAAGCTTTTCGTCTACGGTCATTCTCATCTGCTCAAGCTTGTTTTCATTGCTTTTTTGCATATCACTGAGCTTAACCGAAATAAGCTCTGAAAGCTTCATATTGAATTCGTAATTATCTCTTGTGAGCCTGTTGATATTTGCCGTCATGTCGGTTATGGCAGAGGAAAGCTCTTTTCTCTGAGCCGATTGGGCGTTGGCGGTTTCCGTTCTGTTTTGAGCAAATTCGCTTCGTGTGAGGCTGATTATTTCTTTTGCAGAAATGTCAGATTGGTTCTGCAATCGTATTGTCGCCTCGTCAATCTGTCGAGAAACTTTGTTATTATTCTTTTTGAGCAATATAAATACAGCTGCTGTGTTTATAATAAGCATTATAAGACAAGCGACAGAAATTATAAGATTTATATCCATAATTTTTACCCCCGTTTGTTTCGATACAAATTATATTATATCAAGAAAACAACAAAGCTTTTTTCGATTACAGAAAAATAAAACTATTTATTACTGAGTTAGGAATGAAAAAAATGTTAAAAAAGTTAGCAGTACTTGCTCTCTCGGTTATGATGCTTCTGCTTTTTGGCGGTTGCTCGGCAGACGGAAGAGATGAGCAGGTTATTTACCCTATAGATAAAGACCCTGAGTTTCTGGACCCGCAGATAGTATCCTCCGAGGGTGCAAGAAATATTATAGCAAACTGCTTTGAGGGGCTTGTCACCGTTGATGCCGACGGAAAAATCATTCCCGGCTGTGCTGAAAGCTGGAAGGTTTCCGATGACGGTCTGGTATATACCTTTCACCTGAGAGATAACTGCCAATGGCGTATCTCTACCTATGCGGCAACGGTTTTGGGCAAGGAAGCAAAAGAGCCTTATTATGAAAGGGTTACGGCTGAGGATTTCGCCTTCGCTTTAAGAAGAGCACTCAGACCCGAAACAAAGTCACCGGGTGCAAAAAATCTTTACAGTATCAAAAATGCGGTCAAGGTGCATCAGGGCACAATGGGCGAAAGCTCTCTCGGTGTCAAGGCTGCAAATGACCGTACTCTTGTTATTTCTCTTGAGTGGGCTGACCCTGATTTCCTTTATTCTCTTCTTGACGCGGTGTGTATGCCCTGCAACGAGGAATTCTTTAAGGCTACGGGCGGCAGATACGGTCTTGCAATCAAATATCTTATCTATAACGGGCCTTTTTATATAAGCAACTGGGCAGATGACACCGCAATAACCTTAAAACGCAGTGAAGGCTATTATGACAGTGAAAACGTGGCTCCCGCATCTGTTTATTTTTCGATGAATAACGAGCAGTCAACAAGGCTTGAAAAGATTCTTGACGGCATATATCAGGTTGCTCCTCTCACCTCAGCTCAGGCAAGGGAGCTTTCTGAAACGCCTAAATATTCGGTCAATTCCTATTCCAGCACTGTGCTTTCCTTCCTTTTTAACTGCAAGGAAGAGGTTTTCAGTAATGTGAATATAAGACGTGCCGTTGCGGCGGGTATAGACCTTGAGGCTGTCGAGGAGCGTCTCGGTAAAAGAACTGCAGGCGGTATAATTCCCGGCTCAATGGTGGTTTCGGGTGAAAGCTACCGTGAAAGTGCAGGTAAGCTTGAGCTTTATTCTCACAAGGACCCGGCAGGGCTTCTTGATAAGGGTCTTAAGGAAATAACAAAAAACAGTATTGAATTTACCGTTCTTTGCTCTGCAGAGCACGAAAGCCTTATAAGAACACTCATTCAGACCTGGCAGGCAAGACTCGGTGTAAGAGCAGTGGTTACCGTTGAGGTGCTTGACGATATTACTTTAAGGCAAAGAGTTGAAGACGGAAAGTATCAGATGGCTTTTTATCCTCTTTCCTACTCTTCGGTCACTGCATTTAACGGTCTGCTCCGCTTCACAACGGATAACGCCAACAATGTTTGCAATTTTTCCGACACTACCTACGATAATACCGTCGGTGTAATCAAAACCGTAAACGGTCAGCAGGCAACAATGGGCGCCACACGCAACGCCGAGGAATATCTTCTTTCTTCATGTGTGCTTGTGCCCTTATATGAGCAGACGGAAAATTACGGCATCTCAAAGGGTGTTTCGGGGGTTATATTCAATCCCACGGGCGAGACACTTTATTTCAGGAATACGCTTGTTAAGTAACAATTCTCAATTCTCAATTCTCAATTCGCAATTCACAATCGCTGGGAAACTGAGACGTAGCGGTAAGGCTCTACCCGCCAAATAAGAAAAGTTCTTTGGTTACTCGGGGTTCTCAAGAGAGTGATGCCTTGCGGCGAGCAAAAGAATAAATAAAAGTCGTCTGATTTCAGACGACTTTTTCTTTTGAAGTTTGAGACCTCCTTGCTCGGCGGGATAAAATTCTTCGGTTTTTGAGTTGTGCCCCGCAATTGAGCATTGAGAATTGGCTTAAACCTGCACATCAGCCGGTGTCTGTCTGTGGAAGACACAGTTGCCGATGTTTGTGGGTGAAAGCATCATTTTAAGCTGAGTGATTCTTTCTTTCATTGTGATACCTCTCACGGGCACATCGCAAAGGCTCATAGCGGTGATGCTGCCAAGCTGCTCCTCGGGTGAGACGGCACCGTCAAGCTTCATTGTAACTGTCTTTTCTTCACCGGGAAGAAGGTCGAAGAAATTATCAGAGAAGGGTAAAACCGAAAGACTGCTCTCAACCCTTACAAGACGGGCAAATTTATCTGCCTTAAGGGTGATTTCGATTTCGTCACCCTTGATTTGCTTTGTAATTGAAAGCTTTGCCTTGGGAAGGTCGAGCTTCTTTTCGGGTGCGAAAAGATAGGTTTTGCTTGTCTTTTCACAGCCCTCACATTCAAGGCTGATTCTCACACCTGTTCTTTTAAGGTCGAGGCGGCTTGCAAGCTGCTTTCTGTATATAGTATACACCTTTCTGTTTTCAAGTGCTTCAAGGGTAAGCTTCTTTGTCTTTGACTGAATGAGCTTATCGCTTTCAAAGTCGAAAATTTCGCAGGTGAGGGTTACGTCCTTCTTTTCGTTAAGGTCGTTGAGAAGGATAACTGAAGCCTTTCTTTCGTTATCGTCGAAGCAGAGGCTTACGGGCGCGTTAAAGTGCCTTGCACCGTACTGCAGAGCCTTGTAGTTGCCGTAAAAATCGATTGAAGCCCAGGAGCATACGGGCCAGCAGTCATTGAACTGCCAGTAGATGGCACCGTTACAGCGTCCCTTGTTTCTGCGCCAGAATTCGGTTGCATCCTTGATACATTCGAGCTGGGTTATCTGTGAAAGATAGATGAAATCCTCAAATCTTGCGGGAAGAAGGAAACGTGAGCGGATGTAGTAGAACATTTTATCGTTGCCTGAGTTGCACTTCTGATGCCAGCGGAAAACCTCACTGTCGAGAGCGTAGTCTTCCTTTTTTGCAAAGGTGCGGATTGTCTTTTCATCGGGGAGACTCTCAAAGCCGAACTCACTGCAGAAGCGGGTGGGTCTGTTGCGGTATTCCTTCATATCTGACATACCGTGCCAAACGCTCCAAAGGTGTGTGTCGCCTACATTGTCGGCATTGATGCCCTTGCCGTCATCGGTGCCGCAGGGTGAACCGGGAATGAAGGCGGTTACGGTGTCATACTTTCTTACCTCATCGGGAAGGATGTGGTAGAAGAATTTCTCAGTCCACTTTATGTAATCTCTCATATGCATCCAGCCGCCGCTCATTGCTTCGATTTCGTTGTTGCCGCACCAGACGGCAAGGCAGGCGTGGTGCTTGAGTCTGTTTACATTATATTCGATTTCCTTCTTTACGTTGTCAAGGAAGGACTCCTTGAAGAAGGGGTAAGCCTGACAGGCGAAGGGGAAATCCTGCCACAGAAGGATACCCATTTCATCACACTTATTATAGAATTCGTCGCTTTCATAATATCCGCCGCCCCATACTCTTATCATATTGAAGTTTGAGAAGCGTGCGGCATCAAGAAGAGTCTGCATTTCCTTTTCGCCGTATCGTGTGATGAGACTGTCGGCGGGTATGTAGTTGCCGCCCTTGACGAAAACAGGTACTCCGTTGAGAATAAAGCGGAAGTTAGTGCCGAATTCATCCTTGCTTCTGTCGAGAGCTATTGTGCGAAGACCGATTTTCCTTTCAAGAACGGAAATAACCTTGTTGCCCTTTTTGAGGGTAGCGGTAAGGGTATAAAGGGGCTGAACGTCCTTACCCGAAAGCTCATAGGTCCACCAGAGCTCGGGGTTTTCGACGGTGAAGGATACCTTTTCACCCTTTTCGGTGATTTTTGTTCCGTCGGGGCAGGTGAGAACAACTGTGCAGTTGGTTTTAGCGTCTGTAACTGCGTTTATGAGGCACTCGGCTGAAATTTCAACCTTGCCGTTATTATGTATCTGACCGATTTCAAGAGCGGTGATTTCTGCTGCCGTAACAAAGTCGAGATAAACGTCCTTTGTGATACCGCTTATGGGGAGAACCGGGCCCCAGTCCCAGCCGAAATGGCATTGGGGCTTACGGATATGCACAATACCGTTCTGACCGTTGGAGTTGATGGGTGCGCCCTCTTTTTTGTATATCTTCTCAACATATTTTACGGGGGAACAGAAGTATACTCTCAGAGTGTTTTCACCCTCCCTGAGCAATTCCTTTACCTCAAAGGTGTATTTCAGGTGACAGTTTTCGCCCTTGCCGATATTTTTGCCGTTAAGCTCAATATCGCAGATTGTGTCAAGCATATCGAAGCAGAGCTTTACTGCATCTGCCGAAAGCTCATCCTTTGTCAGTGTGAAATCCTTTTCATAAACCCAGTCGCTTTCGCCCACAAAGGCACAGTCCTTTTCGTTGAGACCGTCGAAGGGGTCGGGGATAATGCCGTTCGCCATAAGGTCTGTGAAGTTACAGCCGGGTACTGTTGCATTCATCAGGGTGCTTTCATCGGCACGTCTGAATTTCCACTGTCCGTTAAGTGTTTTAATCATCGTTTTCCTCCTTATAATATGCAGTGAAGCTGTGATGTGAAACCTGCTTTTCTTTGGGCGGCAAGGTCATATAGTCGCCGTAAACAGCAGTGAGATATGTATCGTAATTTTTCAGAGCCATAAAGCTTCCGCCTTCAAACTCAAGCTCTGTGTATTCCTCATAAACAGTGGTGGGCAGTATTTCTTTGCTTCTGTAAGAGCCACAGACACAGGCACAGTATTTTGTTGTGCCGAAATCCTTTTTATATTGCTTTTCGATACGGCTTATGAGATATTTCTTTGAGAAAAATCTGCTCAGGATAAAAAATGCAAGGCGCACAGGCTCATAAATGACACTGCGGGTTTTACTTCTGAAAAATCTTTTCCAGTTTTTTGCAATGAGGATATTTCTCAGAAGGTCGGTTTTTCTGAAAAGCTTAAGTGATTTTTCCTGTGTATCATCAAGTGCATCAACGGGGAAAATATCAACATAAACGCCGTAGCTGAGCTTATCGGCTCCGCAGTTTTCATCGGTAATGACCGTGTTTTTTGCCGTTGCCTTGGCAAAAAGATAGCCGTATTCATTTTCGGTTTCGTGGCTTATGAGCCTGAAAACGGTTTTGTTTTCCTTACAGTAGGAAATAAGTGCATCGTAGTCGGGGCGGGGCATAATTATATCTATGTCATCGTCCCAGGGGATAAACGCCTTATGCCTCACCGCACCCAGAAGCGAGCCGCCGCAAAGGGAATAGCGTATATTTAACTGTTTGCACAGAGCATCAAGCTGAGTGAGGATTTCATACTGTATGATTTTTAGCTCTTTATCGGGGATTTGTTTCAGGTTGTCTGTCATTTTAATTGCTCCTGAGTGAATTTTTTTCAATGCAGCTTTTTATTTTTTAATAAAGCTTTTGGCATACTTCAGCAGGCCGTTGAAGGTGTAGTTGATAAAGCAGAAAAGGGACTTAAAAAGACCGAAGCCCATATATCTGTAAGCCTTGAAGGTCATTTTAGCCGATTTAAATTTATTTCCGCTTTTGCCCGTGGTGCTCAGTCGGTATTTGAGCAAGGGCTCGTTGACCGCCGAAGCCTCACCGTATTTTCTCAGGATTTCAAGCCACATTATATAGTCCTCGTGGCTGTCCTCGTGATGCATGGGAAATTCCCTTGCTACCTCTGTTTTGATTACAACAGAGGAACAGTTTATGGGGTTCTGCCTGAGTAAATCCTTATAGGTGAGCTTTTCCTTTACGGGAATAATTCTTCCCGTAGGCTCGCCCTCGGGGGTGAGAAGCTCTCTTGCTGTTGAGCAAAGCACGGTGCCGTCTTTTTCGATGCGCTCGAGCTGTTTTTTCAGCTTGCCCTCTGCCCAGTAGTCATCGCAGTCAAGAAAGGCAACGTATTCACCCTTTGCGAAGCTGACACCCTTATTGCGTACCTTGGCAACGCCCATGTTTTCTTCGTTTTTTATATAGGTCACAAGGGGATTGTCTGTGTATCTTTCCATCGCCTTATCTGTGTCGTCGGGGGAACAGTCGTTGATGACGATAATCTCCATAGGTACATCCTGCAAAAGGGCAGAGTCGATTGCCTTGTGCATATATTCCGCACCATTATATGCGGGGATTATGACCGTAACCTTTATCATATGGAGCCTCCTTGTCTTGTTCGTGCATATTTAATAAATTATAGCATAATAAATACATCTTTTCAATATAAAACCGACTTTTGTTTCTGTATAATAAAAAAGTGAAATAGTTTAAAAAATGTTTACAAATGCATTGTTTTTGTGTATAATAAACCTGTAAAAATGTGGTAGATAGGTTGATTGCTTTAATTAAGCTTGTAGCAATCCGGCAGACAGAGATAATTCTGTTTGCTTTTACGCAGGCTTCCGGCAATTAACCGTTCAGATGCACTGTTTATAAAGGGGGATAAAAAATGAAGAAAACTTTTAAAAGAACGATTTCACTTTTCCTTACACTCATAATGCTTATGAGCCTCGGAACAACAGCTTTTGCGAAAGACCGTTACTGGATTTCTCAGAGCTACAGTGACATACCTGTTATCCGTATTTCAGGTGACGGCGAGCCACTCGTAGATGAAAACGGCAATAAGGTTTTCCATTACAAGGACTTCGCTTCAATTCTCAAGAGCAACGAAAATGAAGAAGCTGAGGGAGAGGATAATGCTCTTCTTGAGGCAACAGCAAATATTCTTATGCCTTTCCTTATCGATGGTTTACTCAACGACAATTGGGATCCTTATTATGAAAATCTTCAGAAGGAAATCGGAGATATTTTTGAAAACTCTCTTCTCGATAAGGACGGTAACGCACAATACGGTACAGGACTCCGTCAGAACAGACTTGACGAAATGTACAAAAAGAGAACATACGACCTTGGTGAGTATTACTCGGGCGGAAAATATTACGATTACAACCAATACTGGTATCATTATGACTGGAGACTTGACCCTGTTGATCAGGCAGGCTTATTCAAAGATTTCGTTGATGATGTATTAAAGGCAACCGGCTGTGAAGAGGTAGGTATCATAGCAAGCTGTCTCGGTACCAACGTAATTACTGCCTATCTTGCAGTTTACCCTGAACACGCAAAAGAAAACGTCAGAGGTGTTGCTTATAACGGAAGTGTTGTCGCCGGTGCCGAAATGCTCAGCGAAGCTATCAGCGGTAAGTTTAATATAGATGCTGCAGCTATCAACAGAACTCTTATTGACTGCGGAGCAATAGGCTTGTTCAGTATTGACGGATTTATCAACACAACTCTCGAAATGCTTGACAAAACAGGCGTTCTTGATGCAGTTATAGGTAAAGGCAAGGATTGGATATATTATAAATTAGTTGAGGGCGTAACCTCTGCTCTTGCTCTTTCCACCTTCTATACATGGCCTAACTATTGGGCAGCGGTATCCCCCGAGGATTACGATACAGCTATGAATTATGTGTTCGGTCCCGAGGGCAGTGAAAAGAGAGAAGAGTATGCAGGTCTTGTTGCAAAGCTTGAAAGATACGACGAAACGGTGCGTCAGAGAGTACCCGAAATTCTTAAAGGTGCTGTGGATAGCGGAATAAACTTCGGTGTTATTTCAAAATACGGCTTCCAGACTCTTCCTATCTGCGAAACAAACTATCTTGTTTCTGACCAGTTTGCTTCTGTAGGACGTTCCTCCTTCGGTGCAACAACAGGCACAATTTATGAGGATCTTTCCGACGAATATATCGCTTTAAGAGCAGAAGCAGGCTACGGCAAATATATTTCACCCGACAAGCAGATAGATGCATCCACTTGTCTTTTCCCCGATCAGACATGGTTTATCAAGGGTTCAAGTCATTCCAATTGGTCAGACTGGGAAGTAAGACTTCTTTATGATATAGCTTCCTCAAAGACACAGCTTACTGTTGATACAGCCTGTTGGCCTTCACAGTTTGTAGTTTTCGAATACACCAACCCTGATGATGACAACGACGGTGAAATCTACACTATGACAACAGAAAACTGCGATACGGAAAACTGGGAAGCGGATGAAAATTTTGATGAGCCCGACACAAAGCTCGGTAAGATATACGTTGCAATATCAGCGCTGCTTAAATGGCTTGTGGAGCTTATCAGTAAAATTTTTAAATTATAATAAGCTTCTGTAACAATGCGTTGTTGAAACAATAAAATTAACCGTCGGTGAAAAACGTAAACGCCGACGGTTGTTTTTTTGTGTGAAAGATAATAAATCTGATTGAAATAAACAGAAAAAAGTGATACAATCTTAAAAACAAGCTTTTCAGGAGGAAATACTATGCTGATCGTAAAAATTATATCCGCACTTATTGCGTTTGTTATGTCTGTGTTGCCTTTGGGTAATACACCGACCGAAAGAAAATGCAATCCCGAATTTAACGGCACCTTCCTTCAGTCGTGGATGAGCGGAAGCTGGGATGACGGGCGTTGGCAGACTGAGATTGACAATATGAAGGAAGCCGGCATCGAATATCTTATCCTTCAGGATGTTGCAAACAAGGGCAGTGAGGCTCTCGGCGGTGAGTGGAATGTTTATTATGACAGTGAGCTTCCCGTTTTTGAGGATGCCGCATTCGGCGGTAATGTTATCGAGGCTGCTCTGAGAAACTGCGAGGGCAGCGGTATAAAGGTATTCATCGGACTTGCAATGTTTGACGATTTCTGGAATGAAACCTCTCTTTCACCTCAGTATAAAGAGGTATGCGGCGTAATGGCTCAGATGATTGAAGAAATTTACGGCAAATACGGTGAATATGACTGCTTCTACGGTTGGTATTTCACTCCCGAAATAAGCAACAGCCTTATGCGTCAGATTTATATCAAGGGTATTGCCGACGGTATTAACATCGTTATCGATAAAATAAATGAAACCGATGAAAGCAAGCCTCTTCTGATGAGTCCCTATTCATCGGAATATCTTTCTGCAGGTCCTATGCTGAGCCTTACCTCCTATGTACGCCTTATAGACGGCATTAACTTCCGTGACGGTGATATTTTTGCTCCTCAGGACGCAGTAGGCGCAAAGTGGGTAAAAGAAGAGAATCTTGAAAGAAACTGGAAGATATACAAGGCTGCAGTTGATACCTGCGACGTTGACCTTAAGCTCTGGGCAAACTGCGAAAACTTCTCCACTGTAGTTGCTCCTTCCGTACTTGAGGGTATTCTCAATCCTCCCGCTACGGAAAATACGGTTTATGTTACCGAAACTCTTGACCGCTTTGTATGGCAGATGGATGTAGCGTCAAGGTATGCTGAAAACATTATAACCTTCTCATATAATCATTATTACAGCCCCGATTATGTGAATCCCGCATTTATCGAGACATATTACGATTATGTTGAAAACGGCTACATTCTTGAAACCGAGGCTCCCTCGGCACCGAAGAACCTTACAGTAACCGCAACTGATGAAGGCAATCTGCTCACATGGGATGCGGCTGAGGATAACATCGGTATTGCTTACTACCGTATCGAAAAGGACGGTAAATTCCTTGCAAGAGTTGATCTTGTTGACGGTGACGAAGAGCTTTCCTTCCTTGATACAGGTGCGGCAGGGGAATATGTTATTACTGCATATGACTGCGCGGGTAATAAGAGTAGTAAGTAGCCAGTAGCCAGTAGTCAGTAGTCAGGGATGCCCTGCGGGCATCAGGGTGAATATCGCACCCGTATGACAGACAGGTACATTTGTAACGTAGGGCGGGATGACCTAATCCCGCCCTACTAATCCCTAGTCCCTAATCCCTCGGCCCTCAAAACGTATATTCCAAAATCTTTTGGAAAAAATTTAATTAACCCCTTTACATTTGAAAAACATTGTGCTATAATTTTCAAGCATTATGCCGATTTCTCGGTTTGCGGGTAAATGTCCGACGGACTTCTCACCTAACCGTATACTGGGGGTCAGGTATGCAAATATTATTAAGAGGTGAAAAATCATGATGACAAAGGAACAGAAATCAGCTATCATCGCTGAGTATGCTACTCACGAAGGTGACACAGGTTCTCCCGAAGTGCAGATCGCTCTTCTTACTTACAGAATCAACAACCTTACAGAGCATCTCAAGGAAAACAAGAAGGATCACCACTCACGTCGCGGTCTTCTTATGATGGTAGGTCAGAGAAGAAACCTTCTCGCTTACGTTCAGAAGAACGATATCGAAAGATACCGTGCTATCGTTGCAAGACTTGGTCTTCGTAAGTAATTGCATTCCTTTGGCAGACATATTTTTATGTCTGCCATTTTTCCGTATTTTAAGGTGAGTTTTTCATCTTCTTAAACGGAAAATTCCGTAAAAAATACGGGGCGGATAAATTGGATTAGCACTAAATTGAGTACCTTGCGGGGTATTGAATTTATTGCTAAACCACGCCCTCGTATTAAAAATAAGCAACCAACGATTAAATCCGAAGCACAAACCTCATCGGTATATTTTACGCCGTTTCTTCCAAAAAAGCCTCGTTAATACACAAAGTATTGCCTCGTTTTTTTGAAATTCCGACGAAAAATCTCCTCGATGAATTTTGCACCACGAATTCAACCGTCGGCTGCAGACAAATCAAACAAAAAAGAAAAGCGAGGTAGAAAACATGTTTAATGAATTCAGAAAATTCGAAACCACACTTGCAGGCAGACCTCTCGTTGTTGAAACAGGCAAAATGGCAGGTCTTGCAGGCGGCTCATGTCTCATCAAGTATGGCGAAACAGAAGTTCTCTGTACTGCTACAATGGCTGCAAAGCCCAGAGAAGGCGTTGACTTCTTTCCTCTCTCCGTTGACTATGAGGAAAAGCTCTACTCAGTAGGCCGTATCCCCGGCTCCTTCCAGAGAAGAGAAGGTAAGGCATCAGAAAAGGCAACTCTTTCATCAAGAGTTATCGACAGACCTATCCGTCCTCTTTTCCCCAAGGATATGAGAAACGATGTAGGTGTTGTTGCAACCGTTATGTCAGTTGACCCCGATTGCCTTCCCGAAATCACCGCTATGATCGGTGTTTCCGTTGCAATCTCAATTTCAGAAATCCCCTGGGACGGCCCCATCAGCGGCGTATCGGTAGGTCTTGTTGACGGCAAGTTCGTTATCAACCCCACTCTTGCAGAAAGAGCAAAGAGCGAAATGGCTGTTACAGTTGCTTCAACTGCAGACCTTGTTGCTATGATCGAAGCAGGCGCAAACGAAATCGACAACGAAACAATGTTTGACGGTATTATGTACGCTCATAAGGTTAACCAGGAAATCGTTGAGTTCATCAAGGGCATTCAGGCTGAAGTAGGTAAGGAAAAGGTTCCCTTCGAATCACAGGATCCCGCTCCCGAGATGTTCGAGGCTATCAAGGAATTTGCTATTGACGATGTTAAGTTCGCTCTTGATACAGACGATAAGAGAATCCGTGACGAAAGACTCAAGCCCGTATATGAAAAGGTACACGAGCGCTTTGACGAGGAATATGCAGAAACAATCGAAAAGATTGACGAATGCCTTTACAAGCTTCAGAAGTACGTTGTAAGACGTTGGCTTCTTGATGAGGGCAAGCGTGTTGACGGCAGAGGCATCAACGATATGCGTCCTCTTGATGCTCAGGTTGACCTGCTTTCAAGAGTACACGGCTCAGGTATGTTCACCCGTGGTCAGACTCAGGTTCTCACCGTAACAACTCTCGGCCCCATGAGCGATGCACAGCTTCTTGACGGTCTTGACAACGAAGAAAGCAAGAGATACATCCACCACTACAACTTCCCCTCATACTCTGTAGGTGAAACAAAGCCTTCAAGAGGCCCCGGCAGAAGAGAAAT
>JAZSQD010000127.1:0-93134 GCA_045537815.1 Acutalibacteraceae bacterium
AAACCGTTTTCTCGATATTTAACCTTGCCGTCCCTGAAAGGGACGGGGGACCGCATGCGGTGGAAGGGTCCAACCACCTCTACCACAAAATACACCTTACCCGTCAGGTTGTCACGGACGTCCAATGGACGCCCCTACCGTGTTAAATTAAATATATTTATCGGTCAGGTTTGGGGACACCGCGAACCGTGTCCCTACCGTATCGGTTTTGATTTGAGGGAATGAATATCTTACACCACAAAACGCCCATCGGGCGTTCCCCTGACTACCGGCTACTGACTACTGACTACTTTTCCACAGACCTTATTACTCCCTAGTTCCTAATCCCCAGGCCCTGTTACCCGACTTCGTCTCAAATCTGCATTCTGCACTAAAAGATATAAAGCGGCTGTTTCATTTTTCTCATTATGAAAAAATCAGGCAATTTGTGAATTTTTTTTGAATTAACCGTTGACAAAATATAAATGTTGTTGTATAATGATGACACACCAAGGGGGAAGTATCCCCTGAAAATAATTTAAGGAGGATATTACAATGGCACAGTGGATCACAGATAACTGGGCAGCAATCGTTGCTTTCTTTGACAAAATTTTCGCAATTGTTGAAGCTATTCTCGCGAAATAATTCAACAAAAATCAGTTTTAAAATTTAAATTTTAAAATTGGGAGTCACCTCAAAGGTGGCTCTTAATTTTTTATATTCCCCTTTATTTTTTATAAGCTTTGTTATATAATATAAGAAACACACCCGACAAGCTCTGTCGGGTGCAATGCCACGTGAAACAGTAAAAGGAGATTTTTATGTCAGGTTTTTTAAAGGCTCTTCAGGGTACAATCGAATATGAAAGCGTAAAAAATGCCGTCACATCAAGCCGTGTCCCCATGGGCATTATCGGCCTTTCGCAGATTCACAAGGCTCACTATATCTCCGCTATCTGTGAGGACCTGTCAAAAAAGGCTCTTGTGGTCTGCCCCGACGAAGGCACTGCTTCAAAATTCTGCGAGGATCTTAACAGCATTTCCGAGAAGGCTCTGCTTTTTGTGGCGAAGGATTTCACCTTCAGGGGAACCGATAATAAATCTCACGAATTTGAGCAGAAAAGATTAGACGTTCTGACCCGCATATTACAAGGGGACTATAACTATATCGTCTGCAGTGTTGAGGCGGCAGTTCAGCTCACCCTGCCCGTAAGTGAGCTTAAAAAGCGCACGCTTACCCTTAAGGTCGGCGAAGAAAAGACCACCCACGAAATAGTAAATATCCTTATCGCCGCGGGCTATGTAAGAACGGATCAGGTTGAGGGTGTGGGGCAGTTTGCCCTCAGAGGCGGCATACTCGATTTGTTTGCACCCGGTTTCTCTCAGCCCTGCAGAGCAGAATTCTGGGGTGACACCGTTGACTCTCTTTCATTTTTTGATATAGAAACACAGAGAAGGACAGATGTTTTAGACCGGTTCAGCATCACTCCTTCAACCGAGGTGCTTTTTGATTCACTAGAGGCGATGAAAGAAAGGCTCACCGAATTTGTTGCCACCGTAAAAGGCAAGGGCTCGGTCAAGGCAAAGCAGATTATCGGTGAGGATATCGGTATGCTCGATCACTTTATTCACATAGGTGCGCCCGACAAATATCTTTCACTCGCCTATGATGAGCTTCACACGATTTTTGATTATACCGACGGAGATCTGCTTTTTGTTCTCGAAAGCGCATCGGTCAAGCAGAAATATAACAGCTTTTCTGCCCTTATGAATGAAGATATTAAGGCGATGTTTACCGAGGGCATTCTCACAAAGGGGCTCGACAGATATATTCTGTCCTTCAGCGAGCTTCTCACCGCTTATGAAAAAAGAGGAGCTGTTTTTGCCGACAATCTTGCAAGAGGCTCCTTTGATATACCCGTGCGTGAGCTTGTGAGCATTAACGCCCGTCTTCTTTCCCGCTGGGACGGCACTCTTTCCTTTCTTCTTGAGGATATGCGCCCCGCAATAAAGGACGGCTATACGGTTGTTGTTATGGCAGGCACCGAAAAAAGTGCAAAGGAGCTTGCCTACGACCTTGAAACCGAAGATATAAAGGCTCATTACTTCCCCGTTATTCCCGCAGAGTTTCCGCGCGGAACAGTCAGCGTAATATCAGGCAGTGTTTCCTTAGGCTTTGAATATCTGTCGCAGAGATTTATGCTTTTCTCTTACGGAAAGGCTCAGCATAAGAACGAAAGCAAGCCCAAACGGCGTTTTAAAAGCGGCAAGGGCATCACCTCTCTTGAAGAAATCACCAAGGGAGACTATGTTGTTCATGCCGTCCACGGCATCGGTATCTTTGACGGCATCCGCACAATGAATGTGGGCGGTAAAATCAAGGATTTCATCAAGGTCAACTTCAGAGGAAATGATGTGCTGTATGTTCCCGTCACTCAGCTTGACCTTATTGCAAAATACATCTCACCCGGTGATACGGATAAAGCTGTGAAGCTCAACCGTCTCGGCTCTGATGAATGGAAGAAAACACAGTCAAGGGTAAAGAGTGCCGTAAAGGATATGGCTCAGGAGCTTACAAAGCTTTACAGCGCGAGACTGAACTCAAAGGGCTACGCTTTTTCACCCGATATAGATATGCAAAATGACTTTGAGCGCCGTTTTGAGTTTGAAGAAACCGACGATCAGCTTATTGCCGTTGACGAAATCAAAAGAGATATGGAAAGAAGCAGTCCCATGGACCGACTTCTTTGCGGTGACGTCGGCTTCGGAAAAACGGAGGTTGCCCTGAGAGCTGTTTTCAAGTGTATTGCCGACGGAAAGCAATGTGCTATTCTTGTTCCCACCACCATTCTCGCCTTCCAGCATTTTCAGACGATCAAAAAGCGTTTTGACGGCTTCCCTGTTGAGATTGATATGCTTTCCCGCTTCCGCACCCAATCTGAAAGAACAAAAATCAAAGCCCGTCTCAAAAGAGGCAGTATAGATATCATTGTCGGCACTCATTCGCTGATTGCAAAGAGTGTGGAGTTTAAAGATTTAGGTCTTCTTGTTGTTGACGAGGAGCAGCGCTTCGGTGTGGCTCAGAAGGAAAAGCTCAAGGAAAAATTCCCTGACGTTGACGTGCTGACCCTTTCTGCTACTCCCATTCCAAGAACTCTTAACATGGCGATGACGGGTATCAGAGATATGTCAACTCTTGAAATGGCGCCCGTAGGCAGACACCCTGTGCAAAGCTATGTTGTGCCTCACGATATGGAAATTCTTGCCGAGGCAATGGAAAGAGAGCTCAGAAGAGGCGGTCAGGTTTATTATCTTCATAACCGTGTTGAATCAATAGAGGCAAGAGCCGCACAGATAAGAAAGTTTCTGCCCGATGCAAGAATCGGCATCGGCCACGGCAAAATGACCGAGGATGAGCTAAGCGAGGTGTGGAGAAAGCTTCTTGAAAATGAAATTGACATTCTCGTCTGCACCACCATTATCGAAACAGGCGTTGATGTGCCCAATGCCAACACCCTCATCATCGAGGAAGCGGATAAAATGGGGCTCGCACAGCTTCATCAGATAAGAGGCCGTGTAGGCAGAAGCCCGAGAAGAGCCTATGCTTATTTCACCTATAACAAAAATAAGGCGCTGACGGAAATAGCACAGAGACGTCTTTCCGCCATAAGAGAGTTTACCGAATTCGGCTCAGGCTTCCGCATTGCAATGCGCGACCTTGAAATAAGAGGTGCAGGCAACATACTCGGTGCTCAACAGCACGGACATATGGAAGCGGTCGGCTATGATTTATATCTCAAAATCCTTTCAGAAGCGGTTGAGGAAGAAAAAACAGGCACCCTCGCCGAAGAAAAGAAGGAGTGCATTGTGGATATAAGCATCGATGCCCACATTCCCGAAAGCTATATCGACTCGGTCAAAAACCGTATCTCAATGTATAAGAGAATCGCATCAATAGAAAGCAGCGAGGATGCCATGGATGTTACGGATGAATTCATCGACCGTTTCGGAGAGCCGCCCGCAAGCGTAAATGGACTTGTTGACGTTGCCCTTTTAAGAGCCAAGGCGGCAAAGCTCAGCATTTATGAAATCAAGCAGCAGAACGGTATGATTCTTGCATTTATAAGCGACCTGAAGCCCGAAATAGTTTCTGCAGTAGGTCATAAGCTTCGGGGCAGAGCAATGATAAGCGCCGCAAAAACCGCTCCCTACATTTCCTTCAAGCTTCAGGGTAAACCGCCCGTTGAAGCTGTCAAGGAGCTGATTACCGCTCTTTCATCAAATGGTGGGTGAGGGACTAGGGATTAGGGAGTAGGGGCGGCCATTGGCCGTCTGAGTAGTCAGTAGTCAGTAGCCAGTAGTCAGGAAAATGCCCGTTGGGCGTTTAATGGCGCAAGCCAATTCATTCCCTTTAATCAAAACCGATAGATACCGCTGTAACAAACTCGTATGGGAGGGCCTGCGTGCCCTACCTGACAACCTGACGGATAGATGTATTTTGCGGTAGAGGTGGTTGGACCCTTCCGGCATTTCGTGCAACTTGCCCTTTCAGGGACGGCGAGAAATTTAAGAAAAATGCAGAAGCTCACAAGGCATTCTCTTACTGAAAGCTCACACTGAGCGGCTACGCGGTGCGGAATATACGGTCGGGTGAATTAAGACGTTTAGGGTGGAGATGTGTTTGAAGAAAGGGTACAACAGAGCGGTTTCCTTTGTAAAACATATAAGTAATGCACCGCATAAAGCTCCCGATTAGCGGTGAAGCAGACGAATAGAAATGTTGAGCCCGAAGATAAATACACATTAATTACGGAAATACACCTGCCGAAAGGACGGAGCTTTTCTGAGAAGCAATGCGAAACCGCTTTCGGACCGATTGCACTATAGAGCATTTTGCTTCCTTTGTTGCTCAGGACAAAGTTCTGAATAGCTCCGCAGGAGCCACCTCAGCCTCGCCCTCCTTGAAAGGGAGGGTGACGGCGTAGCCGTCGGGAGGGTTTGTGCCCGAGCGGCATGAGCGTATCACGACTGACGGGGAGATTGAATATAAAGGCAAAAAATGGTTTATGTTTATAGGTCGCCGAGGGCGTCGACCCCTACAATCTACTACTTAAATGTTATACAAAACCTATGTGTTGAAAAACAATAACGGTATTTTTGACCGGTATGCCACCAGACATTCTCGATTGGTAGTTATTGATGAATACGGAGCTTCAGAAGTTATTTATAAATCAGACAATGTAAGATTATTAAAAACACTGCTTATATTGCTAATTATATTTTCAGCACTCTGTTTGAATTGGGTGATTAGAAAAAGGAGAAATATGAGGGGTGGTAAAGCGAAGCTCTCACCGATAACCCTTGAATAACTCAGACTACGATTCTGTATGTTCAGATAAAAAGTAAATCCCACTAAAAAGAGGACCGCACACGCAGTCCTCTCTCTTTACTTTATCTTATCCCAATAAGCCTTTGCCGCTTGCTCGGTTTTGTTGTCACCGTATTCATAATACCTTCTGTCCTTTATACAGTCGGGAAGATACTGTTGCTTTACATAGTGATTTTCAAAGCTGTGGGGATATTTATAAAACTGACCCTTATTGTTATTATCCTCGCCGTCAAAGTGCATATTCTGAAGCTGACGGGGTATAGGGCCCGTTTTGCCCTTTCTGATATCCTCCGCCGCCTCATCATAGGCAAGATATGCGGAGTTTGACTTGGGGCTGTTACACACAAGCACCACCGCATCGGCAAGCGGTATTCTCGCCTCGGGCAGACCCAGCATAAGAGCCGCATCACACGCCGCTTTCACAATCGGGATAATCATAGGATAAGCAAGCCCCACATCCTCGGCGGCACAGACCATAAGTCTTCTCATTGCCGATGGCATATCTCCCGCCTCAAGAAGCCTTGCAAGATAGTGTAGCGCCGCATCAGGGTCAGAGCCTCTCATGCTTTTCTGAAAGGCTGAAAGGATGTCGTAATGCTCGTCGCCGTCACGGTCATAGCGCATAGTGCTCTTCTGTGTCAGCTCTGAGGCCCTTTCCTTTGTGATGACTACTTTCCCGTCTTCATCGGGAAAAGTGCTTAAAAGGCAGAATTCAACGCTGTTAAGGGCTTTTCTTACATCGCCGCCGCAGGAAGAGGCTATAAAACGTACTGTTTCCTGTGAAACCTCAACCTCGAGTCTCTTTTCTTCAGCGAGAATGCGGAAGGCTCTTTCCACAGCGGGAACGATTTCCTCAGGCGTAACACTCTTGAATTCGAAAACCGTTGAGCGGCTGAGAAGTGCCGAATGTATGTAAAAATAAGGGTTTTCCGTTGTGGAAGCAATCAGAGTGATTTCTCCTCTTTCGATATAGTCAAGAAGAGTCTGCTGCTGCTTTTTATTGAAATACTGAATCTCATCAAGATAAAGAAGGATTCCGTTGGGAGCCTCAAGAGGGTTAAGCTGTGAAACAATAGCCCTCACATCGGCAGTTGAAGCACTCGTTCCGTTCAGCTTATGAAATTTTCTGTTGGTCTGCTTTGCGATAATGGTTGCAAGGGTGGTTTTACCCACACCCGAAGGACCGTAAAAAATAAGGTTTGGGAGCTGACCCGATTCAATAACATTTCTCAAAGCCATCCCTTTTTTAAGAAGGTGAGACTGACCCACCATATCGTCTATTGTCTGAGGACGGATTCTGTCCGCTAAGGGAGAAATCACTTTATCACCCCGTTTTACTTTTAATTTTATATATTGCAAAAAGCAAGGGAATTCGCAATTGCGAGGGATACGGCAGAGGTTTTTTTTGGAAGATGAGTTGGCTGCGCCATTAGTTCCTGACTACCGGCTACTGACTACTGACTACTCGGACGGCCAATGGCCGCCCCTACTCCCTAATCCCTACTCTCTATCGAGCATCTGCTTAACCTCACCGTCAGTAAGCTCTCTGCATTCACCCTCGGCAAGGCCTTCATCAAGAGGAAGTGCACCCATTTTAACTCTTCTGAGCATAAGCACCTTGTTGCCTATTGAGGCAAACATACGCTTTACCTGATGGTATTTGCCCTCACAGATTTTGATTTCAGCGACTGTCGTTTCACCCTCTGAGAGCACTCTGACATGAGCCTCAAGACAGGTTGTTCCGTCACCGAGAGTAAGCCCCGCCCTGAAGCGCCCGATATCCTCATCGCTGAGAGGGTCTCTGAGTGTGGCGTGATAGGTTTTCATGATGTGATTTTTGGGTGAAAGTATACGGTGGGCAAAGTCACCGTCATCGGTCAGAAGAACAAAGCCCGTAGTATCGCTGTCGAGTCTGCCTGCAGGGAAAAGGCCCGGTCTTGAAAGCTCCTCGGGAACTAAATCAAGTACCGTTTTCTGCGTTCTGTCTTCTGTGGCGCTTATAACGCCCTGAGGCTTGTTGAGCATTATATAAATGTGCTTTTTATAGCAAAGGGAAACACCGTCCACGGCAATTTCATCGGTTTCACTCACCTTGATGTCGCTCTTTTTTGCGACTGTACCGTTGACGGTTATTCTTCCTTCCTTGGCAATTCTTTTAACCTCACTTCTCGAGAGCTTCCCCTGAGAAGCAATTACTTTATCAAGTCTTTCCATTATTTGATTCTCGTTATTTTATTTCCCTTGACCATAAATACTCTTTTGGCATAGGGGAAAAGGAATTTGTCGTTCATAGAGTCGGTGTAAAAGTCGTCAATCTGAGCGTCGGGGAAGGCTTCAAGAAGAAAGTCGATTTTCTTTTCTCTGAAGCAGGCTCTTCTGAATTCACCGGTCTTTGTGTCAAAATCCGTTGAAAGACAGTACTTTATTCCGAGACGGCGGCAGATTTCCTCTGCCATGAAGGAGGGGCAGGCCGTGATAACAAGGTCGTCCTCCTTCTGGATTTCCTTATAAAAGGGCTTGATTCTGTGCTCGTGCTTATCCCAGAAATCCTTGGCAATCTCATGGAAATCCACGTTGTGATTTGAGAAATATTCCTTGAAAACATCACCGAACTGCTTTGTAATGTCACCGAAGGCAATTTTCTCCTTGTGGTAATCATGCAAAATCTTAACAACCCTGGGAAGGTATTTTACAAGGCTCGGCTCGTGTCTTAAGTAATAAACAAAGAAATGTAAAGAGGAGTCTCCTCTGTATATGGTATCGTCAAAATCGTAAGCGTTCATGTTCTTCTCCTTTTATTCGGGCTTCTTTAATCTGAGGTATTCATCCTTGACAAGGCCCGTCTTTTTAAATACCCAATGGAACATAAGGCTGAGAATTGCAGGGGCAACAATATGCATAAGAATAATAAGCACAACGGTCTGAATGCTGCCGAACTCACCGCTCATAGCAGTATATGCACCAAACTGACCTACAAGACCGCTTGTTCCCATACCCGCACCGGCAGGAATGTTTGTCATTTTTAAAAGACAGGTGGAAACAGGTCCGAGCACCGCGCCTGCAAGAGTAGGTGCAAGAAGAATCTGAGGACGCTTCATAATATTACCGAACTGAAGCATACTCGTTCCGAGACCCTGAGAAATGAGACCGCCCACACCGTTGACCTTGAACGAGGTAACGGCAAAGCCACCATCTGAGCCGCACAGCCTACTGCCGCCGCACCTGCCGCAATACCGTCCAATTCGAGCATGATACATATAGCCGCCGAAGAAATGGGCGCGGTAAGAGCGAGACCGACGAGGGTAGAAACCGCTATACCCATAGGGAAGGGGTGAAGCTGAGTTGCATCGTTTATAACCTGACCGAGACCTGTCATAAAAGCAGAAAGATAGGGGCCGCAGAAGGTGCTGACAAGACCGCCGGTCACAATAGTGACAATGGGAGTGACGATAATATCTATCTTCGTTTTACCCGCTACAAGGGAAGCGATTTCGTTAGCAACAAGAGCCGCCGCATAAGCACCCACGGGACCGCCCATATTATAACCGAAGGCACCGACTGCGATACAGGAAAACACAACAAGTGGCTTACTTTTAAGTCCGTAAGCGATTGCTGCACCTATCGCACCGCCCACCACGGGTGACGAAGCGGAAAGCACCGAAGCAAAATCCGCCAGGAATTCAAGATGGGGAATTTTTGCAAACTGACTGATAATAAGGCCCACGATCAGCGACGAAAAAAGACCGAGCGCCATATAGCTCATTGCATCGACAAAATATCTTCTGAAAAGCTTTTTAACAGTATACATTTCATCCATTCCTTTTGTTTTTTATTAGTGAGTAGGGCGCTGCAGGCCTTTTACACTCTTGAGTTTATTATATTAAAAAGATTATAACCCACCAAAAAGAAAAAATCAACAACCTTGACACATTTAAAATTTAAAATATAATTAAGGGTATAAGGATAGAATTAAGTTCCGATTTTGCACGTGAAACAAGGAGAAAAACTATGATCAGAAATTATATAAGAAGGTTTATGCAAGGTCGTTACGGCTTTGATAAATTAAATTTTGCACTGACATTACTCGGCTTTGTGCTGAGCATCGCCCTTTCGGTTCTGAGAATCTTTTTTATAGCTGCGATGCGTAATCACATATGGGTCTATTATCTTTTCGCTTTCCTTCATTATCTGACCTATGTGCCCTATGCCGTTGCGATTTTCAGAGCTCTTTCACGCAATTTTGACAAACGCAGACGTGAGGAAGCGGCATTTATGTCCTTTGCGGGTAATTGGATAAGCTTTTTTACGAAAAAGCTTAATCAGAAAAAGGACGCTGACCACCGATATTTTGACTGCCCCACCTGCCACCGCACTCTGAGAGTACCCAAGGGCAGAGGCAAAATAAAAATTGACTGTCCCCATTGCGGAAGACAGTTCACAAAGAAAACATAAGGCGGTGGAATTATGAAGCTTCTTGTTACCGGTGGTGCAGGGTTTATAGGTATTAATTTCATCGACTATATGCTCAGCTGCCATAAGGATGTTGAAATAGTCTGTCTTGATGCTCTTACCTATGCGGCAGACGAAAATGCGATAAGGAAATTTGAAAAGCACGGTAATTTCCGATTTGTCAGGGGAGATATAAGAGACAGAAAGACGGTTTTTTCTCTTTTGGAAAATGAAAGCTTTGATGCTGTTGTTAATTTCGCCGCAGAAAGCCATGTTGACCGCTCAATAGAAAGTGCCGACGACTTTATCACTACAAATATTATGGGCACTCAGGTTCTTCTTGACGCCTGTCGCAAATTCGGCAACATTAGATTTCATCAGATTTCCACTGACGAGGTTTACGGTGACTTGCCTTTAGACAGCACTGATTGTTTCACGGAAAACAGTCCGCTCAAGCCCTCTTCTCCCTATTCGGCAAGTAAGGCTTCCGCCGATTTGCTTGTGCTTTCTTATCACCGTACATACGGTCTGCCCGTGACCGTCAGCCGTTCAAGTAACAATTACGGCCCCCATCAGCACACTGAAAAGCTTATACCGCTTATGATAAATAAGGCGTTTCACGGTGAACCTCTGCCTGTTTACGGCAACGGTCAAAACAAGCGTGACTGGATTTATGTAACCGACCATTGCAGAGCGGTTGATATGATTTTACACGAAGGCAAAACAGGTGAAATATATAACATTTCATCAGGTATTGAACTCAGTAACCTTGAGGTTGTTGAAAAAATTCTTTCTCTCCTCGGCAAAAGCAACAACCTTATAACCTTCGTTAAAGACCGCCCGGGTCACGACCTGAAATATGCGGTTAACAGCAGCAAGCTCAGCAAGGAGCTACGTTGGACCCCTGAAAGGAATTTTGATAATGGCTTACGTGAAACGGTAGAGTGGTATATAAAAAAACTTTCGGAATAACAGTAAAAGCGGTACTTCAGTTAAGAAGTGCCGCTTTTTTATGATTTTTTCTTTCTCTGTCCTCGCCGGACGGGCATACTTTTCTTGAAAGAAAAGTATCAAAAGAACTTTAAATTTTTATTTAATATAAGCTTCAACAATTTCTCCGATATACATTCTGTGATAGTCCTTATCAGGGTAGCATGTGCCATCTATTGCCTTATCAATAAACCCCTCAGGGTCAATATCCTGAATATATATTTTCTTGCAAAGAAGGGTGATTTCACTTTCCTTAAAGCCCATGCTTTCGCCGAATTTTACGGGAGTGAGACCTGTTTCCTTGATTTTGTCTACATCTCTGCCACTGTTTCTGCCGCAAAAGGCAAGTGTCTTTCTGTATTCCTCAGGAAAAACACTGACGGTAAAATACTCTTCTCTTTCGGTGAATTCGTAGGTATATCTCTGGGGTCTGATAAATATAAAACAGACATCCTTATTCCACAGCTCGCCGAGACCGCCCCAAGAGGCAGTCATTGTGTTAAAGCTTTCTTCTTTGCCCGCAGTGATAAGCGCCCACCGCGAGTCAAAAAGCTCTGTCGCACTTTCCTTTATTTCTTTGATGTTAACCTTTTTCATATAATCACCTCATAATAAATCTATGTTCTTCTTTAATTATATATCTGTCTGATTATTTTTTCAAGTGTATATTTAAGAATGACAAAAACCCCCACTCCCGAAGGAGTGAGGGTTTAGTTTTGTTAATAGGCTTTTCGCCGCTAACTGTCTGTCAGAGATTACTTAAAGATACTGAAAATCTTCTGGAAGAATTCCTTAATCTTCTTAATAAGTCTCTGGAACCAGTTGAGTGTTTCTTCAACATCTTCAGTTGCATCCTGATGATCGTCATCATCACCGATGGTGTCATCCCAAACGCCTGTGAGATCCTGCATAATCTTTGCGATACTTGAGTATACGCATCCGCCGGTTCCCATTGCGCCGAAGAGCTGATCAAGGATACCCTGAATCTGAGCTACGTTGCCCATGAGTGATGCATCAACGATTACGCCCATACCGAGTAAGTAGAAGACAATTGATACGATCATGTCGGGAGCATTATAGATTTCAGCCTGGTTGAAGAGCTCGTTGATTGCATATCTTACAGTCTGCTCAGCACCGCTCTTGAGATCGAAGAATTCAACGATCCACTGAACGAGAGCTTCTCTGTTACCTTCTTCTGAGAACATCTCAAAGATGTATGTGAAGAGATAGGTAAGAGTTGCTGCTTTATCAGCTTCAATAGAGGTCTGAGTTGTCTTGTAAAGTGATGCATCTGCAAGGTTCTTGCCTGATACATAGCCTGCATACTGGTCAGCAGTCATTCTCTGCTTGAAGGAGTTAGCCCAAGGACCGGCCTGTGTACCTGTGCCGCCTCTTACTGTAGAAGCGCCGGGGTTAGATCTGGAAGTTGCAACTTCCTTAGCTGCCTTACCGCCGAATTCTGCAAATTCTACCCAGTTGATTTCGGGAATGTGGAAGTCGTACTTAACGTCGAAGATCACTATACCGAGATCAAGACTGTGGAGAAGCTCTTCGAGGTTGAGATATGACTCGAAGCTTATTCCGAGGAGAGGAAGAACAAGGTCAAGGATATGGTATACAGGAGCAAGAAGGTTCTTCACTGTGAGAAGGAGACCGTCATTGCTTAAGAAGTATGCAAGGTTGGGAAGTATTGTGAGAAGTGAATCAACAGGCTTGTCAAGGAGACCGTCTGCGAAGTAAACAACTCTGTCAAGGATGTAACCGAGAAGGTTAGTCTGATCTTCGCTTACATACTGCTTGTATTCAACCTCTGTCTTAACTTCGTTAGCCTTGAGACCGAATGCTTCAAGAAGCGGGATGATTGCGTAATCGTAGCCGTCACCGCCTGCGATTGTAACAAGACCGAGAACGTTGAGATACTTGCCTTCGCCGATAAGGAGAAGCTCAAGGATGTCGTTAAGCGGTGTGAGTACGCCTGCAAAGGCCTGAGTAAGAGCTGTGAGCTTGGACTTAAGGTTAGCTGCTGAGTCAATACCCCAGTTGATGCCTTCCATTGAACCTACGTCTGCCCATGTTGCTTCTGCACCCTTAGCGTCATAAGCTGCCTTGATCTTGTTGTAGAATGCCTTCATGAACTTGTGTTCACCGTTGAGGTCAAGTTCGCCGATAGCGTTGTAGAAGCCTTCAACTGTGAGGTCAACAACAAGCTTGTTAGCATCTGTAAGCTCTTCGTTCTGACTGTTGAGAACGTGGAACTCAAGACCCTTAACTGTATTAAGGATGGGAGCTACAGAATCGCCTGCGAGTAAGCCGAATATTGTGTTCAGAAGGTTGTTTACAAGTGCATCATTAATGAAGCCTGCAAGGAGACCTTCGATTGAACCGAGACCTGCCTTATCGAGAATGTCAATGATAAGCTGGTCAATGTTGTTTGCAATGATGTTTGCGTTTTCTTCTGTGAAGGTAAGGTATGTGCTGTAATTAACGTGCTTGCTGATATCAAGAGGTCTGTTCTGAACGGGCTGATATGAAACAGTACCGCTGAGAAGATTTGTGATAGCACCGATGATGCCTGCGGGATCTTCGATGAGATCAGTGATGATATCCTTAATATCTTCTGAGAGACCGAGTGAACCGATAAGCTCGTCAATATTTACTGATTCGAGAACTACTGCGATTACGGTTGCGAAGGAGTCTGCTGCACCGCCGACGATTACGTTATAACCGTTTCCGTTGAATTCGTCATAGATGCCGAGGAGTTCAGTCTGGCGTGTCTGAACATTTCCGTCTGTGCCTGCTGCACCGCACTTAGCTGCGAGCTCGAGCCAGTTGAAGTCGATGCCGCCGTCCTTGATAAGCTGTACACCGTTGACTTCAAGACCTGCAAGGAGGTTGTTGAGAAGTGATGCAACAGCAACACCTGTTACGCGTACATGAATGCCTGATTCAAGACCGTCGTGCTTCTGTCCAAGGAATACGTCTACTACCTTATCGTTATCTGTCTCGTTGCCGATGTCAGCAAGGTTGATGTCGATAGCGATCGGGAAGAGCTTGTCTACCTTAGCGATGAGCATGTTAACGGGAGCGAGGAGATTATCAACGATTGTTGTAATGTCGTCGTTACCGATTACGTAGAAGAGATTTGCAAGTATGCTTGCAAGCCAATCAATCGGGCTCTCAAGGATTTCGTCAACCTTATCAACAAGCTGAGTAAGGATGGGATAAAGCACGCTGCCGTTGTTAGCTGCAACCTTATCGTTGTAAACTTCCTGGCTGTCTGCCTTAATACCGAGGAGCTCGAGAAGCGGGATGATTGCGTAGTTGTAACCGTTACCGCCCATGATGTTGATTTCATCGAGTGCGCTGAGTGAGAGACCTACTGAGGTTTCACCGCTTGCGATGAATTCTGACTTAACCTGGCCGCCCTGGAGAAGGAGAGCAAGGATGCAGTCGAGAGGAGCAGTAAGATCACATACGAAGTTAACAAGTGCTTCGAGTGATGTGATGCCGAAGTCGAACTTATCGTCGCCTGTCTTAAGAGCATACTTAGTTGCGTTGCCTTCTGCGTCAAATTCAACTGCTGTGAAGCGGTTGTCACGAACTTCTGCCCATGTTGTTGCTGTGCCGATGAAGTCAGCGAGCTTGGAGCCGAAGTTGTTCTTAGCAAATGCCTGAGGAGCAATGTCAAGGTCCGTAAGGTTTGTAAGCTCTGTTACATAACCGAGAACCATATCGATTGTCTCTGAGGGAAGACCTGCAAGGAGAGGAACAAGGAGTTCCATAAGAACTGAGCCGAGGTCAGCATCTGCGATGAGACCTGTTACAAGTTCCTTAAGGCTACCGACTGCTGAGCCGTCCGGGTTCTTAACGAGGAGGCTGAGAACTGTCGGGATAAGAGCATCGATGTTTGTTACAACAGAGTTGAACTGCTGGAGAGTCTGAGCATCTGTGATAACAGCTTCCTTCTTAACTGCCTGCTGCTTGTATGCCTTATATTCAACAAGGTACTTAGTCAGGAGTGAAAGGAGAACTTCGATTACTTCTTCTTCCTTATCAGCAAGGCTCATAATGATGTCCTTAACTGTGCCGTCTTCGAGTTCAAGGGTTGTTGCAAGAATCTGGAGGAAGTCACGGCTGAGAGCTGTCTCAAGGATATACATGAGAGCATCGCCTGTGTTAACCTGCCATGTCTTAGCAACTGTCTTGTCAGCTACAAGGCCCGTTGCGGGATCAGTTACTTCGATAGCTGCAATTGCAACCTGTCTGAAGAAGTCATCGGGAAGAGCCTTGATAACCTGGATGGTGTTACCTGCAGCATCCTTGATTTCGATACCGCCGAGGAGACCGTTGATAAGGTCAACGAGAACCTTACCGTTATCGCCTGCGATGGTGAGGATGTTTGTGATGTTGAGAGGCTTGCCGAGGAGGTCAACCTTAACGAGTGACTCGATGAGAGCATCAAGCTCAGCTCTTGAGATTGTGCCTTCGAGAGCAACAACAAGTGAAAGTACGGGTGATACAAGGTTGGAGAGAATTACTTCTACACCGTCGTTTGCAATCAGATAGCTGAGGTTAGCTACAAGAGTGATGATTGTATCAACGGGCTTCTCACCGAGAGTATTAACGAGAGCGAGTACATAGTCGATTGTGTTGCTCAGAGCGGTAACAGCGTTATCGCCTTCACCGAGAGCCTTCCACTCTGCACCCATCTGGTCAATACCGAGACCCTTGTAGAGATAGAAGATAGCGTTGTTGTAACCTTCGTTACCGATAAGCTTGATGTTTTCAACATCGTAGCCCTTAGCGATTTCAAGGTCACCGCCTGTAAGAAGGAATGCAAGTACGGGTTCAACTACCTGAAGTACATCATAGATGTTACCGAGGAAGTCTGCCTGTTCGTTGCCTTCTGTAAGAGTGAACATTGTGCCGTAGGTTGTCTTAGCTTCTTCACCTTCGCCTGTTGTTACAGCCTTAACTTCCTTAATAGCTGCCCAGCTGATTGTTTCAGCTGTTACTGCTGTGAAGCCTTCGTCTGCTGCATGAGCTGCGTTATAGGCAGTTACTGCAGAAGCGATGTAGCTGTTGAACTGAGCGTTGTTTGCAGCTGCTGCAAAGCCTGCGGGTGTAAGGTCGATATCAATGATGTCCTTAAGAGTGCCGCAAAGTGATTCGCTTAAGAAGCCGCCGATTGTGCCTACAACGAGGTCTGTAACTGTATTCATCATATCCTGAGTGAATACGAACTGACCGAGGAGTGTATTGATGATATGTGTGATAACTGTTGTATCTGCAGGTACGTTTGCAGCTGCATCACATATATCCTTAAGAATACCTTCAGGATTCTCACCTGCGATGAGAGGAAGAACAACGGGAAGTGCCTTGCCGAGAAGTCTGTCGAGAGTATCGATAGCATCGGAAGCCTTGTCATAGTTGTAATCCTTATCGCCGAGGAAGAGGAATTCAAGGTCAAGAGTGTTGATTTCATATTCGCCGGTAAGAACGAGTACTACAGTACCTACAAGGTTGATAATACCCTTTTCGTCGCCGAGAATATCGTGGATGAGACTTTCAATAGTCGGGTCAAGCTCTGTTTCGCCAAGGAGACCGAGAACGATTTCCTTAATAGCTGCAACGTTGGTTTCTGTGAGAATTACGTTGAGGAGAGTTACAAGTGAATCTGCAGCTGCGCCGCTGATGTTCTTGTAGGGATCATTGCCTTCACCCTTCATGGTTGTACCGTTATAGCCGTAAACCATTGCAGAGTTGGTGTAAATGATCTTGCCTTCAGCGTCTCTGTCAGCCATTGCTGCTGCCATTGCGAGCCAATCAAGCTCAATAGCAAGACCGAGTTCATCTGCTACGCCGTCCTTATCAAGGTCAATCTTGATTCCTGCAACGAGGTTTTCAAGAAGACTTGCAAGTTCGTCTGCGCTGATGTTGAAGTCGAGACCCTTCTTAAGACCCTTCTTGTTTTCGAGGTCATAATCGAATACGAATGTACCGTTTTCGATAGCAACCTTAACGCTGATGGGATATACTTCGCAAACTGCGTCGAGAAGCTCAACAACAGGAGCTACAAGGTTCTTAACGATTGTGTTTACACCGTCGGAACCGATGAAGTAGAAGAGGTTTGCTACAAGACCGAGTACTTCGCTGATGGGAGCGCTGAGAATTGTGTTAACTCTAGCAACGATTACATCGAGTACGGGCTTGAGTGAGCCTTCTGTTGCTGCCAATGCTTCATATTCAGCCTGGCTGATGGGTGTTGCACCGAGAGCCTCAAGGAGAGGAACGATTGCATAGTTGTAACCGTAGCCGCCCTTGATCTTGATTTCTTCGCCGTTGTTGTTCTCGTCGGGAAGAGCGATGATCTCGCCGCCGCTGAGAAGAACCTGGAATACTACATCAAGAGGCATGAGAAGGTCTGATGCGAACTTAACGATATCTTCAAGAGTCTTGATGTTGAAGTTGAATGCTTCTTCACCAGTCTTGAGAGTTGCTGTGTCGATTGTTTCGCCGTCTTCCTTATAGGTTACGTCGAAGCGAGCTTCGAGAACATCTGCCCAGGTTTCAGCGTCGCCGATGAATGCCTTGAGCTGTGAACCGTGGATAGCTGATTCAGCAAACTTCTTGGCGCTGATATCAACTTCAAGGTTTGTAAGGGTGTTTACATAACCGAGGATTTCGTCGATGTCAAGACCTGCAAGCACGGGAACAAGGAGTTCCATAAGCATCTTACCGAGGTCAGCGTCTGCAAGAAGACCGTCTACAAGGTCAGCAAGTGTACCGTAGTGTGCTCCGTTAATTTCGATGAAGCCGAGAATTGTGGGAACAAGGCCGTCAAGTGCAGCGATAGCACCGGGAAGAGCTTCCTCAACCTTATCAGCGTTAGTTGCGAATGCTGAGTAGTCAGCTGCGCCGCCTTCAAGGTCAGCCTGAGGAATCTTATTGTAAGAAATTGTGTAGTTGTCAAGGAGCATGAGGATGAGCTCAACGATGGGCATTTCCTTATCAGCAAGGCCTGTAAGGATACCTGTTACGGTTGCGTCTGCGCTAAGCATATCTGCAAGAACCTTGAGGAAGTTTTCGCTGAGAACTGTGTCAAGGATGTACATGAGAGTTTCTGCAGCGTCGTAATCCCATACGAATGCGGTTTCACCGATGAGGTAATCATCAGGAACTTCGCCTTCCTGGAAGTTGTAGTTGATTTCCTGACCGTCTTCAACAGTAACGATGCCCTTAACGTCAACTGCATACTTGGAAAGCTCAACGAAGAAGTTAGCGGGAAGGAGGCTGAGAGTATCTACTACGTTACCTTCCTTATCAGTAACTTCGAGACCGCCGATGAGGCCGTTGAGAAGACCTACAAGGTTTGCACCGCCGTTGTTACCGATTTCGATGAGGTCTGTAAGACCGTATGCCTTACCGTCGATAACAAGGAACTTCTTGAGCATATCGTCAATCTGAGCTCTTGAAACAACGCTTTCAAGAAGGTCAAGGATTGAGAATACGGGTGCGAGAAGGTTCTTGATAATGGGTTCAAGGTTATCGTTTGCAAGGAGATATGAGAGACCTGCTACAAGCTTGAGGATTGTCTCAAGAGGAGCTTCGCTGATCTTAGTTACAAGACCTGCTGCATGGCCGTCGTCATCTCTGCTGATAAGACCGTTTACAAGCTCCTTAACTGCTTCTGAGGAGTTATCTGCTGTATTGAGGTCTACACCGAGAGCCTTGAAGAGAGGAACGAGTGCTGTGTTATATGCGTCACCACCGGGAAGGGTGATAGCTGCATTACCTTCTTCGTCCGGGATGAGGGTGATTGCACCGTCAGCAAGGATGAAGTCGAGGACTGAGTTGAGAGGCTTGAGAAGGTCGCTGATTGCACCGACAAACTTGTCAAGTGTTACGTTGCCTTCTTCGTCTTCAATTGTTGTCCAGTTGTAAGCTATGTGCTTACCTTCTGCATCACTGTGAGCTGCCCATACGTCTGCCCATGTGATTACATTGTCTTCGCCTGCAGCAACATTTACGTATGACTTAACATCTGTGTTGCCTGTAGCAGCTGCGAATGCTGTGGGCATAAGGTCAATGCCGAGAAGGTCATTGAGAGTGCCGCAAAGGTCTGCTGTAAGGAATCCGCTGATTGCCTTAACAACTGCACCGATGATAGCATCGAAGTTTGCTTCTGTAAGGAGAAGATCGTTAAGGAGAGTATCAACCATGTCGCTGAGGTCTTCAGCACCGACTGCTGCTGCACGGAGCTGCTGAAGAATATCATCAGGCTTGGAAGCATCTTCCTCGATGAACATTGCAATGAGAGCGGGAGCTTCACGTGTAATGATAGCGTCAAGCTTGCTGATTGCAGTGTTGAGTGATGTCTGATTTTCAGCATCGTCACCTTCGAAGTAGCTCAGAGCACCGAGGAACTTGAAGACGATGTCGTATGTGTTGATGTCATACTGACCGCTGAGAAGGAGAACTACTGCTGAGATAAGGCTTCTGAGACCTGTTTCACTGTAAAGGATATCTGAAAGGAGACCCTTGAGGTTGAGCTCGCTTTCGTCGTCGAATACCTTAGTTACAGCCTTTTCTTCGTCCATAACCTTGTTGAGACCCTTAACAGTTACGTCCTTACCTTCTGCATCCTTATAGGTTGCTGTGAAGGTTCCGTCTTCTTCTTCCTTAACTTCTGCATCAGCGAAGAAGTATTCATTGCCTTCAGCGTCTGTATACTGAGTCTTTGTAATCTTACCGTCCATGCCGTCGAGAGCTGTGCCGATGAGACCCATTACGAGCTCTGCGATTGCATAGGTGTTATCCTCTGAAAGGATTACGTTGATAAGAGTTGTGAAGGTGTCTTCTGCATCACCGATGATGTTGTACCAGCCTGCTGCTGAACCGTCATCGTTTACATAAGCTGTCGGGATTTCAATGATATCGCCGTCTTCATCAGCTGCTGCCATCTTAGCTGCAACGTCGAGCCAATCGATATCAAGTGAGAGACCGAGTTCCTTACCGTTAACAACGATACCGCCGAGGAGATCGTTTACAAGCTCGATAAGTTCTGCGGGATCTACATCGATCTTAACGCCTGCTGCGAGTCTGTTGCCTTCGCCAAGCTCGTAATCGAGAATCTTAGCTGCGCCGAGGTCGATAGATACGCCGATGTGGAATACGGGATCAACCTTAACGAGGAGATAGTTAGCGAATGCAAGGAGATTTTCTGCAATCTTGTTAACATCACCTGAACCGACGAAGTAGAAGATGTTTGCAAGCATCGGAAGAAGTGTTGCAACAGGAGCGTCAAGGAGGGTGTTAACCTTAGTGATGATAGCTGAAAGGATGGGCTTAAGGTGTCCTTCTGTTTCAGCTGCTGCCTTGTAATCTGCTTCTGAGAGAGCGGTTACGCCGAGAGCTTCGAGAAGCGGGATGATAGCGAAGTTGTAGCCTCTGCCACCAACGATTCTGATGTCGTCGCCGCGTGTGCCGTCTTCTTCTGTGTCTTCAAGTACGATGAGGTCTTCACCTACAAGGAGAAGCTCAAGAACCTGATCGAGAGGCATGAGAAGGTCGCAAACGAGTGCTACAAGACCGTCGAAGTTCTTATCAAGACCGAGCTTCCAGTCGAAGCCGCTTGTAAGATCATACTTGGTTGCTTTGCCTTCTTCATCAAATTCAGTTGCAGTGAAGTGAGCTTCAAGAACCTCTGCCCATGTTTCTGCTTCACCGATGAAGGCTGCAAGCTGTGAGCCGTGGTTACCTGCAGTGAATGCCTGCGGGTTGATGCTGATTTCAAGGTTAGTAAGGTCATTTACATAACCGATGATTGCGTCGATGTTAAGACCTGCAAGTGCGGGAACAAGGAGTTCCATAAGAAGGTTTGCAATGTCAAGACCTGCAAGCATATCGGTAAGGTATGCCTTGAGTGATGCTACGGGTGTGCCGTCCTCGTTCTTGAGTACCATCGGGATAACTGCTGCGATGATGGGATCGAGGGCTGCGAGCGCCTTTTCGAGGCTTTCGTCAGTGATAGGAGCGTTATGGTTAACTTCTTCCTTATCGATGGGCTGACGAGTGAAGGGATTGTATGAGAATGTGTAATCTGTAAGAAGAGTTACGAGGATATCAACGATATTTTCCTGCTTACCTGCAAGACCGAGAATGATGTTTGCGACAAGGTCAGGAGCATTTACATCCTTGCCGATCTTGGTTGCAAGTGTCTTAAGGAAGTCTTCTGAGCATACTGCTGAGAGTACATACATAAGAGCGTCTGTACCGTCGATTGTGAAGCTGTCAACATACTTATGATCGGGCTGATAGTCATAGCCGATTTCGCCTTCAGCGAGAGTTTCGCTTGATGTGTAGCTGATACCGTATGCTGCAATCTGAGCGAAGAAGTCTCTGGGAAGAAGGTTGAATGTAGTTGAGAGCTCTGTATCCTTATCGGTGATTTCAACTGAACCGATAAGCTCGTTAATCATATCTACAAGCTTGGAGCCGTCGTCGCCTGCGATGTCTGCGATATCGTTGAGGTCCATATCGATGAGACCCTTAAGGATAGCGTTTACATCGTCCATACCGATAACTGCATCGAGAAGACCGATGAAGCCGGTGATGGGAGCAAGGATGCCGTTAACTGCTTCTTCAACACCGTCAGATGCGATGAAGTAGGAGAGACCTGTGATTACGTCAACGATTGTATTGATGGGTGCTGCTGCGATTCTGTCAACAAGACCGATTACGCCGTCAAGAAGCTTTTCAACACAAACTACTGCATCTGCGCTGTCAGCAACTGTGAGGTCCATACCGAGAGCCTTGCCGAGAGGAACGAATACGTTGTTCCAGCCGTTACCGCCCTGGAGAGCGATACCGTCGATGAGAACTTCTACGTCTGCACCGCGGAACAGGAAGTCGAGAACCTTATTGAAGGGAGCTACGATTTCGAGAACGATGTCTACAAGACGGCCGAGCTTAGCGTCGGTGTCAACTGCATTTGTGAACCAGTTGTTGTAACGGATTACAGTCTTGGTTACGTGGCTGTCACCGTCCATCTTAGCTGTGATGTCGTGTGTGATACCTGCTTCGTCGATATATCTTGAAGCTTCCTTATCCTTATCGGTTACTTCGATAGTCTTAGCGTCTTCGCCTTCACCTTCAGTGTATGTGAATACATATTCGGTGTGGAATTCCTTGAGTGCCTTCCAATCAGTTGCTCTGCCTACAAATGCATCAAGGTATGTGCCGCTGTATGCACTTACGAAGGCTGTGAGGCTGATGTCGATGCCGAGGATATCCTTAAGAAGGTCGTTAACTGTATTGAAGGTTTCTTCATCCATACCGCCGAAGAGGTCGATGAGTACGCCGAGAATCATATTAACGATATCGTCGGTAAGAGCATATGTTTCAAGGAAGTATTCTACTACATCTTCAATGCTCTGGGGATTTGCTGCTACAAGGTCTGTAACAAGTGCGGGCATGTTATCCATGTCTGCAAGGATACCGAGAACATCGTTGATAGCGTTGTTGAGAACTGCATCAAGCTTGTTGAGTGCAAGGTCAACTCTTGTTTCATCAATACCTGTATAGTTGTAATCTGTTGTAGTGATTGCATCGAAGAGAACCTTGATATCCTCTACGGTGTAATCCTTAGCGGAAAGGATAGTGATAACTGTGTCAACAACTGCCTTGGGATTGTTGATAGCGCCGTTTGCAACGTCTACAAGAGCGGCAAGCTTGCCATCCATAATGCCCATAATTGTTTCTTCAAGTGTCTTATCCTTAAGTACGAGACCGAGAATTGCATTGATATTTTCTGTTGTAAGAATCATATCAAGGAGGGTGATGATGGTATCTGCCTTATCACCGCTGATATTGTGGCCCCATGTGCCTTCAAGGTTATCCCACTCTGCATCAGCAGCAAGATCGGAGTTAACCTTGGAATCTGTGAAGATGATGCCGTTTGCGTCAGTCTTAGCTGAACCTGCTGCAAGCTTAGCGAAGCTGAAGCCGCTGAGGTCAAGACCGAGGTCAGCTGCAAACTTAGCGATAACTGCATCGATAAGGTCTTCGAGGGATTCGTCGTTGAGGTCAAGAACAAGACCAACCTTGCCCTTGGCTTCGTCGCCCATCTTGAATTCAACAACTGTACCGCCGGTGATAGCACCTTCGAGGTCGATAACGATTGAGATGGGAAGTACGCCTTCGAGTGACTTAAGCACTGCGCTTACGGGAGCAATAAGGTTGCCAACGATAGTTGTGAGACCGTCCTTGCTGATTGTGTAAGCGAGGTTTGCAATGATACCGAGTACGAATTCAACAGGCTTGCCTGATTCAAGACCGCCGACAACATACTTGAGTACTGTCTCGAGGATGTAGCCGAGTGTGCCCTTTGCAGCAAAGGTTGCTTCGTATTCTGTCTGGTTGAGAATGTCATCAGCGGGTACGCCGAGTGCTTCCATAAGAGGAATGATAGCGTAGTTGTAGCCGCTGCCGCCCATGATGTTGATTTCCTTGAATGCGCTGATTGAGTCAGCATCTGCAGCTGCACCTGTTGAGGTACCGCCTGCGAGAAGAACTTCAAGAACGAAATCAAGAGGAGCGAGGAAGGATGTGAGGATTGCAACGAACTTCTCGATCTTTGCATCGTTTGTTGTGAGTTCGTCAAGACCCCATGCGTAGTCGTAGATAGCCTTCATTGCGCGCTTATCTGTAACTGTTTCGCCATCCTTGATGTAGGAGATGCTGAGTTCATATTCCTTAGCATTTTCGCCTTCGCCGACTGTGTACATTGTACCGTCGAGGTCAGCGTCCTTGCTGTAGTAATAGTTGGTAACGTCCTTACCTTCATCATCCTTAGTAATATAAGTATATTCATACTGTTCGTATGCCTTAACTACATCAGCCCATGTGGTTGTAACGTTGCCCTTGTCGTCTCTTACAAGAGTTCCGAAGAAGCCTGCGATGTCAGCGTCTTCAACATACTTAGCAACGGATACGTCGATTTCTTCGCCGAGAGCACCGGCAACAATTTCAATGATATCCATAATGTCGGAGTTGAGACCGCCGAAGATACCTGCGAGCAGACCAACGATGGTGTTAACCATTTCGTCGTTGAGGAGAAGGCCTGCAACGAGATCTGCAAGTGTCTCACCTTCTTCAAGAAGACCGAACATGGGAAGGATTTCTGCAACGAGTGCATCGAGGTTATTGAGAGCTGTTGTTGTCTGAGCATTGTCAACCTCGTGACCTGCGTAAACGTCAAGCTTCTGGAGAGCTTCTGCAGGATCTTCGATTGCAAGGAATTCAACAACATACTTGGTTGTGAGGTTGTTGAGGAAGTTGATTACGCCCTCAACTGCGCCGTCAGCGCTGAGATATGTGATTACCTGGTTGATGATGTCTTCTTCATTTTCTGTTGCGAAGATGGGAAGAACTTCATCAATAGCGAAGGTAAGAAGACCGTTTACGAAGTAGGTCTTTGAACCCTTAACAGGTGTGTAGAGATACGGTGTCTTGTTTTCACCGATTTCAGCTACAAGTGACTTGAGCATATCCTTTGTGATTACAAGGTCAACCTTGCCTTCAAGAAGACCGTTGATAAGGTTAAGAAGACCGTCGATTGTGATGTAATCGTCAAGGTTAATCTTAAGAAGTGACTGAATAAGTGCATCTGATTCACCTGTGATAGGCTCAACAACTTCGAGGAGACCCCAAACGAGTGCGATGATGTTATCAACAAGCACTGAAAGGTTGTCAGCAGTTACGAAGTAGAGGAGACCTGCAAGGTGCTCAGCGATGAAGGTGATGGGTGCTGCTGCAATACCGTCTACAAGAGTGAGAACGATATCGAGAACTGAGCCGAGGATAACTTCGATGTCCTCTGCCTCATTATATTCTGTAGCAGTCGGGAGACCTTCTACTGTAAGGTCAAGTGCATCTACGAGAGCAAGGATACCAAGCTCGTAGCCCTTTGAGCCACGGATTTCGATATAGCCGTCGCCGATGATTACGCCTGACTCTTCTGTTCTGTCATCGTTGTCAGCTGCGCCGGGAACATCTGTATCGAAGTCGCCGGTGTATTCGCCGTTGGATGAGAGGAGAGTGAGAGTCTTGCCCTGGAAGAGAACCTGAAGAACAGGTGTGAGAGGCTGAGCGAGAACCATGATAGCATTGATAAGGCTGTCAAGGTCTGTTACACCCCAGTCTTCTGCGATTGCAAGCTGAGTACCGAGAGCAATCTTCTTGCCGTCAGTTTCCTTTTCGGTTACAGCACCTGTTTCCTCAGCAACCTCAATCTGGTTAGCGTATACTGTGTATTCCTTACCGTCGATTGTTGCGGTTGCCTTGTCTTCAAGCTTTGTAGCTGAAGCGTATGTCTTGACAATGTATTCTGTCTTAGCTTCGTTTTCATCCTCTGTTTCAGGATCGTCTGCTGTTACAACTGTTTCTACATAGTTGTAGATGTATTCGATGGGAGCATTAGCCTTAACCTCTGCCCATGTCTTTGCATCGCCGATGATAGCTTCCATAGCTTCAACTGCATCAGCATATTCTGCCTTGCCTGCAAAGTGTGCCTGGATTGATGCAAGATAATCGTCAGCTGTAAGCTTGCTGTCACCGATCTTGATCATGTCAAGAACTGTGTCAATAATTTCTGTACCGCCAAGAAGGTTAACAACTGTGTTGGCGATGAGGTTCATAATGTCAAGGTCGCCCTCGATTACGAAACCGTTGATGATATCGTCAACAAGCTTTTCTACTCTTGTTGTATTTTCGGGAAGCTCAGTCTTAACTGAATCAAGGATGATATCCATGATTGAGCCTTCTTCCTGCTCGCCCTTAACAAGAAGTGTAAGGATGAGAGGCAGAGCTTCGTTGATGATTGTATCGAGCTTGCCTGGAAGGGCATCAGCTGCGATGTCACCTGTGTGATCAATTGTGAAGTCGGGAATCTGCTTGTATTCTGAGTAGCTGATTGTGTAGCCTTCGAAGAGTGCTACGATAACATCGAGGAGAGTAAGACCTGCAACACCGTCTTCGATGAGAGCGAGGATGTTGTTGATAATTACGCCGACGATGTTGCCCTCAACCATCATATCAGCAGGAACAAGTGCTGTAAGAAGGTCTTCTGAAAGAACATTCTCAAGAAGGAATACAAGTGAATCTGCGATATCTACTGAGAAGGTTTCAACAACGTTACGTGTTGTACCTGTAAGCTTGTAGAATTCGCCGTCAGCAGCTGCATCGTATTCGTCGGAAGCAATAGTGATGATTGTGCCTACTGCGCCGCCGAAGTCGCCGCCTGCCTTGATAACCTCAGCCTCAAGATATGTCTTTGTTGTGCTGATTTCGCCCATAGTTACTGCATATGAAACGTAATCTGCAAAGAATGTATCGCTGAGAAGCTGAGCTACTTCGCCTTCTGCGCCGGTTGTCTTATCCTTGAAGATGAGACCGCCGACAAGGTTGTTAATGATGTTTGTAAGGTTTTCGCTTGTGCCGATATTTGCAACGATTTCGTCAAGAGTGAAGGTTACGATGTCATACTTAGCTACACCGTCTACAGTCTTGATGAATCTGCTGTCCTTCTTAACTTCAACTGTCTTGCTGTCCGCATCGAGATATGTGTACTTGGTAATCTCTGTGCTTTCGTCCTTATCTGATGTTGCGGGATCATCTTCACCGTAAACTGCAGTAAGGTCAACAGTTTCTGTAATTGTACCGGTACCTGCGGGCATATATTCACCGAGGAGACCGCTGAGGAGACCGCCGAGAAGGTCGTCAATAAGTTCGCCTACTGCGGGCTCTGCAACTTCAAGGAGTGCAAATACGGGAGCAAGAAGGTTTGTTACGAAGCCTTCAACACCGTCGGACTCGATGAGGTATGCGAGTGAGGGAACGAGAGTAAGGATATACTCAACAGGACCTTCACAAAGGTTATCAATAATATTGAATACGCCGTCTGTGATAGCTGTAAGAGTCTTCTCTGAACCCTTAGCGTTCATATATTCGGTTGCGGATGCGATTGCATCTGCATCAACTGCAAGACCCTTGAAGAGAGGTACGATTGCATATTCGTAACCCTTACCGCCCTTGATTTCAAGAGCAGTTACAGTCTGGCCTGCTTCGTTTGTTGACTTGATAGCGATTGATTCGCCGCGGAAGAGGAAGTTGAGTACGGGCTCAAGCTCTGCAACGAATGCCCAGATAATATCGATGAATGCATCTGCCTTATCATCAGCAGCATCGATACCCCAAGCGTTCTTTACAACAAGCTTTGTACCTGCAGCAATCTTCTCTGCCTTTTCACCTTCAGTGAGCTTGTAGGTTACAGCACCTGTAGCCTTGTCAGCGTCAATCTGGAATGCGTATACGGTAGCTTCATATGACTTGCCGTCGATTGTGAAGGTCTGCTCGGACGCATCCTCATAAACCTCAGCTGAAGTGAAGCTCTTAACGACATATTCTGTCTTAGCTTCGTCTACATCTGTGGTTGCTTCGTCGTCTTCTGTTACAACAGTTTCAACGAAGTAGTATACGTTCTGAGTGTAGTACTCAGCAACGTCTGACCATGTAGCTGTACGGAATACAAGGTTGCCCTCTTCATCCTTAGCCTGTTCGTCGTCAGTCTTATCGTCGGGAGTACCCTTATCATCCATTACACGAAGGTCAGCTGCATCAATGGCTGTCTGTATGAATGCATCAAGAGCTGCGTTCTCTGATGTTGCAACAACACCTGCGGGTGTGAAGTCAACGTCAAGGAGCTCGTCAAGGATGGGAAGTACGGTTGTGAGAGTATCAGCAATGCTGCCTGTACCGATAGCGCCGATAACTGCACCAACGATTGTATCCATCATTTCATCCTTGAAGAGAAGGTCTGCAAGGATAGAATCAACAACATCAGCGAGTGTTACACCTGCATATGTTCCGTTATTCTTTGCCTTGATGCTGTCAAGTGAGCCCTTAAGGAACTCTACGCCTTCAAGGAGAGGAAGAAGGTCGGGAATAAGTGCAAGAACTGCCTGGTCGAGCTTCTTGATAGCACGTCTTACCTTACGTGCAGTGAGGTTGGAATCTACTGAATATGTGTCATATGCATATGTCTGTTCTTCGAATGAAAGGAATTCGATGGGATCGTTCTCAACTTCATAGTGGTTGAAGTAGTTGAGGAGAACTTCGAGAACAACATACTTGTTTTCGCCTGTGATGCCTTCAATGATTGTAGCAACTGTTGCGTTCTTTTCGTCTTCCATATCGAAGCCTGCGAGGTCAAGGATATCGAAGATGAGACCGTCAGTGCCGAGAACCATCTCAGAAATTACAGCAACGAGAGTTGTAGCATTGTCTGTTACTACACCTGTTACCTTACCGTTTGTTGCACCGAATTCACGCACGGTGGGAACCTCGGTAATTGTACATGTATTGTTAACGATTTCTGTGAAGATACCGTCAATGAATGTGAAGTCTATATAACCTTCATCGCCTTCTGCCTTGTCTTTGTTAACAAGTGCATCGATGAGTGTGATGAGACCTTCTTCTGTGAGAATAGCGGAAGCAATTTCGCTTACGTCAGCTGCACCTGCAACGCCGGGGATTCCGAGACCGTCAAGAAGGTCTGCAAGGAATGCATATACGTCAAGAGCAACTACTGTTTCACCGTCGACTGTGAGCTCTGCTGCGGATACCTCGTTAACCATGTCAACAAGAGTAATTACGGGAGCAAGGAGCTGCTCAACGCCCTGAGCGAGACCTTCGGAAGCAATGAAGTATGAAAGCTTGGGAAGAAGGTCAACGATAGTCTGAACGGGAGCTGCGAGAACTGTTTCAATAATGCTTGTAATGTATTCGATTACGAAGTGTGCAAATTCTCTGTCGTCTTCGATTGCTTCAAGGTCTGCCTTTGTCTTGATGTCCTTAACACCGAGAACCTCAGCAAGAGGAATGAAGAATCTGTCGTAGCCGTCACCTGCGGAGATTGTAACACCGTCAAGGAGAACGAGGTCGCCGTCTTCTACAAGGAGAAGCTTGAGAACGGGAACAAAGGGAACTACAAAGCTTTCAAGAAGAGCGAGAAGTGAATCGTAGTCAGTTACACCGAAGCTGTTGGTGTTACCAAGCTTGAGTGAGTACTGCTCTGCGTATACAACTTCGCCGTCCTTAGTTTCAGCAACATAGATTGTGTTGCCGTCAATCTTAAGAACTTCTGCGCCTTCAGCTGCAGCCTTAGTATAGTATGTTGTGCCGTAAGCATCTGTAATAGCTACTGCGTCTGCTGCTGCGGGGATGTTGTTACCGTCCTTATCAGTTGCAAGAGCGATAACGGGAACAGTCTTATAAAGCTTGTTACCTTCATCGTCTGAGCCGTCTTCAACCTGCATGGTTGCAAGAAGGTTTGTGCCGTTGTTGAAGTAAGGAGTCTTTGTGCCGTCTTCTGCTTCTGTATAGTGAACAGTTGCATCATATGCATCGGGAGTGAAGAACTTATTGTATGCAGCTTCCCATGTGTCGCAGCCTGCGAATACAGTATTAAATGTTGCATTCTGCTGCTTGAAGTACTTGAGAGTGAGGTTGACACCGCCGTCAGCACCGCCTGTGAGCTCGTAAACAAGGTCAAGGATTGAGTCAATCTTGTTCTTGCCGAAGAGGTTTACAAGAGCAGTGAAGATTGTGGTAGCAAGGCCTGCCTTATCTTCTGTATCCTTGAAGAGTGAGGTGAGAAGGTTTTCTACAACTGCTTCAACAGTGTCACCCTTAAGGTCGATAGTAAGGTTCACGCCAAGTGCGGGAAGAAGTTCACCTACGAGAGGAAGAACTGCTGTAATAAGGCTGTCAAGCTGAGTGGGAAGGTTATTGAGTTCAGCCTTATTGAGAGGAACGTTATCCCAATCGATTTCGGTATCTTCTGTGATACCTGTCAAGCCTTCGGGAGCGGTACGTGCATCTTCATATACGATGTTATACCATGAAAGAAGGTTGATAAGGAGAGCTTCAATAGCCTGAGGATCGTTGAATACGCCGTAAACGAGTACGCTGAGGAGACCGTTAAGGTTGATTTCGCCTGCTTCGTTCTGGAATTCGTAAGCCTTGAGTGATTCGTCGCTGAAGTCGAACATATCAACAAACTTAGCGAGGAGATCACGTACTGCGGGCTGGAATACGATTGTTTCGAGAACTGTGAGGAGAACTGTCTCACGGTCAACAACATATTCTGCTGCAACTACCTTGTTTTCAGTGTAGCTGTCGTCAAGGTCTGTTGTGTTGAATACGGGGCTCTTGATAGTAACATTACCGTCGCCGGTTACATCGTACCAAGCGCAGGAAGCGATTGTCTTGAAGAGTGTATCAGTGATGATATCCTTAAGCCAGATAGCTTCCTTAACACCGTTTTCGTCAGCTTCGCCGACTTCAATCTTAACATTCTTGATGAGATCCCAAACGATATCCATAAATGTAAGCTTATCGAAGTCAACACCGGTGTTGTTACCGATTTCGGGTGCATCGCCTGTATCGATAACTGCGATGCCTGCAGCTGCGTTTGCGGCCTGAGCTTCGTTAATCTGCTGCTCAAGATATGCAGCGGCTGTCTGTGCTGCATTTGAGGCTTCCATATCTCTTGCGAGATTATAGAGAAGACCCTTAATGAGACCCATAAGATCAAGGTCATAGATGTTCTTGATAAGGTCTGTGAGTGCTGTTACGGGTGAAAGAAGGTTGCCGAGGATTGTATCAACACCGTCGCTTTCAAGGAAGCGTGCAAGGTAGGGAAGTACTGTTGCAAGAGTTGATACGGGACGCTCGCAGAGTGAATCAACGAGAGCGAAGAGTGCATCAGCGATTGACTGAAGCATCACCTTCTTGCCTGTTACACCTACAGCCATATTATCGGGATCGTCTGAGCCGTAAACTGCTGCCTCAAATGATGCCTGATCTCTGTAGTAGCCTGCAAGGTAGGGATAACCTTCATTATCCTTGAGTACGGGTACACCGAGAGCCTCAATGATGGGAAGGATTACACCCTGATAGCCTGCAAAGCCCTTAATTGTGATTTCGTCATAGATTGTGATTGAACCGTTGAGAAGGAAGAGCTCGAGAACCATTGAGAGAGGTGAAACGATATCCCAGAGAACATTTACAAAGTTTTCTCTTGACTGCATTCTTGCGATAAGGTCTGCATTAGCCTTTTCAGCGTCAGTCATACCGTCTGCGTACTGAGGTTCTGCTACGATGTTCCATTCTGCATCGAACTTAATTGCTGTCTTCTGGTTGTCCTCATCGGGAACCATTTCGGGAGCAAGCTGATATTCGATTGCATTGCCTTCTTCGTCGAATTCTGTTGTTGATGTGTAAGTTGTCTTGCCTGTTTCTTCAAATTCAACGGTGTGCTTGGTTGTTACATCTTCGCCGTCACCATTCTTGGAAACAGTGTTGTAATAATAGGTGTAGTATGTCTTTTCTACGCCGTCAACTGTATCAGTTCTTGACTGCTGCTTTTCGTTGTAAACTGCGATAAGAGTTACAACATCATCCTTATCGCCGTCATTGTCAGCGTCAACAGTTACAGTTGTGCCGTCAAGAGCATCGCTCTTATTGAAGTAGGAGGCATAGATAACCTGACCCTTATCATCTGTTGCTGTTTCGAGGGTTTCACCGTCTTCAGCGAGTGTAAGAGTTGCATACTTGTATTCGTACTGCTTGTTAGCTTCGCCAACTTCCTTCCAGGTCTTAGCGTCGCCGATAAGCTCTGCAAGTGTATCGTTGTTCTTGAATGCTGAGGGATTGATGTTGAGAACATTACCGTTAGCATCCTTAACGTTGTCAAGAATATCAGCAACGATGCCGAGAATGTTGTCAACGTTGTCAGTTGCGAGTAAGCCAACGAGCATACCGAGAAGTTCGTTGAGTATATCGTCTGTGAAGAGATAGCCTTCAAGAAGAGTGTTAACAAGGTTGTTGAGAGTAAGGTCTGCATCAGCGTCAACGATACCGTTGAGAAGTGCGCCTTCCTTGGTAAGGTCTGCCTTGAAGAGGTTAAGGATTGTACCAACGAGCTTGTCAAGGTTATCAATAGCGTATGATGTCTTTGTACGAGCGATGACTGAGCCGCTGTAACCGTCTGCAGTTACGTCGTCGTATGTGAGGCCTGCATCGTCGTAGAAGTCGTAGTGATACTCTTCGATAGCCATAAGCTCAACATTTTCTGTGCCGGCTACTGAGTAATCTGTGAAGAGTGTTACGATAAGGTCAACAACTTCGTCAGGATTGCGGAATACGCCTGTGAGGATGTTGTCGAGAAGGTCTGCATCTGTACCGTTTTCATCGGTGATGTCATAACCGAGAGCTGAGCCGAGAACTTCCTTGAGAGTTGTATTTGTGAATACAAAGTCGAGGATGAACATAAGAACGTCAGCCTTTGAAACTGTAAGCTGGCCGTTAACCTCGTCAATCTTAACAAGGTCTTTTTCAGCTACATTCTTAGTTGTTTCAGTGATTTCAGCCTTTGTAATCTTACCTGCAACATCCTTTGTTACGGTTACTGATTCGGTTGTAAGGCTGTATGAAGTTGTATCATTGCCGCCGATGGGATCACCGAGAGCTGCAAGAGATGTGAGCCAATCAGTGAGAGCTACTGAACGGAGCTTTCTTGCTTCTTCAAGCTTTGCTTCGTCAGTTACACCGTTTGCATCGGTGTTAGCATTGATGATATCCCATGCTGCATTTTCAACATCTGCATCAATAAATGCAGTGATTGTTCTGTAGTAGGGTTCGTCATAACCGTAGATGCCTGCCATATCAATCTTGATATTTGAAACGAAGGAGATAAGTGCCTCTGTAAGAGAGATGTTAGCTTCTTCAGCAGGTACGGGAGTTCTGATAATATTGCCGCTTTCGTCATAGGTAATTTCGTCGAAGTACTTGTTGCCGTCCTTACCTTCATAGAACTTGAAGATTTCCTGGAAGGATGTCCATGTCTTTGTTCCGAGGTAGTCGATGAGACCTGCGCCGAGGTCGTTAACATCAACTGCGAGAACGGGACCGAGTCTTTCAATAAGTACCATTACGAAGGTGAGAAGGTTGGAAACAACTTCGTTGAGACCGTCACCTACGATGAAATATGCAAGTGTGGGAAGCATATTTGTAAGAGTAGCGATGGGATATTCAGCAAGAACTTCTACGAAATAGAATACGTAGTTAACAACGATCTGGAGGAATTTTTCCATATCGTAATCTGTGCCTGTTGTGCCCATTGCTGCCTGCATGCCTGCGTTATCGCCGATAAGAGTGTTGGGGATTTCAGCGGCGCCGTACTTCTGACCACGCTTTTCATTAAGAGCCTGAAGATATGTCTTGTCTGTTTCGTTACCTCTTTCATCAAGAACCTTATTGGTGTCAAGATATGTAAGGATAGCGTCAAGACCGAAGCCGCGGAGAAGGGGAAGGATAGTTTCTGTATATGTATCCTGACCTTCGATATTAAGTGTATCAAATGCCTTGATAGCTGTATTTGTTGTCTTACCGAAGAAGAGACCTACAAGAATGCTTTCAAGCTGGCTGATGAAATCCCAGAGTGAAGATACGAATGTGTCAAGGTTATTATAGAAGTTTTCGCTGCCCTCTAAGAAACCGAAGGACCATGTAACTTCAGGATTCTGTGTTTCAGTGTATACGGGAGCAAGGTCGTACTTCTTGTATACGTCCTTCTCTACTTCGATTTCATTGCCCTCTTCGTCCTTTTCTTTAACAGTTTCAGTGCCTGTTACAACTGCGAAGGACTTGAGGTTTGCGAGTTCTGAAGTGTATTCAACAGTTTCACCGTTTGCATTGGTGTAAGTGTAGACATACTTGCCTTCAGCATCTGTCTTCTGTGTGTAGAATGCTACGGTTGAATCGTAAACGGGCGCTCCGTCTTCGGACACAGCAAGCTTAGCCTCGCCGTCTTCAATGACAACGTTGCCGTTTTCATCATATTCGTAGCCCTGGATTGAGTGAGCCTTCTTGATCATTTCCCAAGTAAGGTCTTCACCGTTAACTGTACCGTCTGCAGCGATGTTAAGGTTATAATCCATGTAAGCCTTAAGGCCTGCACCGATTGCCTCTTCACCTGTTGCAGTGTAAAGGGTCTTAGCTGTAAAGTCGAAGCCTGCTTCCTTAGCAACGTCACGGAAGCTACTTACGCCACCACCGAAGACGCCCATAAGAAGGTCGTAAATTGTTGTCATCATCTCATCGTTGAATACAAGGTCACCAAGGAGACCTGCAACGATATCGAAGAGACCTGAGCTGCCTGCCTTAAGCTCAACACCGAGCTTTGAAAGGTCAAGAGTACCTGTTGAGGTAAGAATATTGAGAATGTCGGGAATTGCCTTTGAGAGAACGATATCAAGGCTGTCCATTGTCTGGTTAACCTCAGCTTTTGTGAAGAGAGGATCACCTGTGGGATTGCCGTCTGCATCCTTAACCTTTGTTACTGAATCCCAATCGTAGCCAACGTGCTCAACAGCGTACTTGTTAACGATAGCTGCTGCGTCGGCAGTGTTACCGTTAAGAGCTTCACCGAGTGTTTCATAGAACATGGGAACACTTGAGCCGGGCTCATAGTCAGTGAGAAGGTCTACAAGGATGCCAACGATGATATCAACAGCAGTACCGTTGTAGTTGCCGTTTGCATCGAGGTTGGGAGTCTTACAACGGTCAACAAGGCCGTTAGCAATGTTTGTAAGCTTAACGATTTCTGCAGGATCCTTAGCTGTACCGTCGATACCGCCCTTAGCGATGAAGTTCTCATAGAGACTGCTGAAGAGCTTGAGCATATCTTCAGTAAGAACGGAACGTACAAGTGTTACAAATGCCTGACCTGCAACGCCCTCTGAGCGATAAATTGTGTTAATTGCGCTGGAGAAGGTCAGTGCATCAGCGTTCGAATTGTATGTCTTCATGTTACCGCCGAGAGCTGCAAGAGCACCGAAGTCAATGAAGGAGCTGATGTTAATTGCGTTTTCATCCATGCCTTCCTTAGCAAGAGCCTTGGAAATTGCTGCGTTGATTGTTGTTTCAAGGTCGAGGAAGTCACTGATAAGCTGAGCAACGTCAAGCTCGAGGATCTTTGAAAGAACGGGATCAACGATGTCAAGAATCTTAAGAACAGGACCGATAAGGTTCTTAACAGACTGTGCAAGGTTAGATGTTCTGATGGGAAGTCCTGCTTCGTCCTTTTCGCCTGTATCGTATGTATACATAAAGTATGCGATGTTGGGAATTCTTTCAAGAAGAACTGTAAGAGGACTGTCAAGAAGACCTGTGAAGTTTGTTCCTGTGTCACCAACGAGAAGAGCTCTGATAGCAACAAAGAGAGGATCGAGAGGTGAGTTTACTGATATCCAGTTTCTGCTGCCGCCCTGGTTAGCCGACGGATCAGATCTGCTGAATACGTATTCCATGAAGTCTGCTTTGCTCATTGAAGCAGTATATTTCTTGGTTGCGTCGAGCTTGACATTGCCGACACCGAGAGCTTCAATAATCATTACAAGACCTGTGGAGTAACCGTTACCGCCTTCAAGTGTAAGCTTGTCGAAATAGGTAAGGTCTTCACCGCAGAGGATGAGTGAGAAAATAACATTAAGGGGTGAAAGAAGGTCTGAAATAATCTTGAAGAATGCGTCTACCTTCTGTTCGTTTGTTGAGGTTGCGGTAATTGACGGGAACCAATCGTGCTTAACTGTACCGTCAGCGTTACGTGCGGGAGCGTGTACGGTTGCCCATGTTGTATTCTGGTTGTTTGCGCCCTGACCGGCAAGCCATGATGAAAGACCTGCATTGCTGAAGTTGCCGGTTGTGTTGGACCAGAACTTATAAGGTCTGATATCAATACCGAGATCGGTGAATACGGGAAGGAACTTGCCGATATCATCACCGCCGAGGATGCCGCCGAGAAGACCGCTGTCAACAACTGTTGATACAGTGCCGTCGTCGTTTTCAACCTGTGATTGAGCACCTGTACCGAAGAGGAGCTCAATGAGAACCTGTACAAGCTCGTCTGAGGTTACAAGGTTAGCAACGATGGTTGAAAGATCCCACTTGTTTGCAACTGCCTCGTCAAGGATATCCTTAACAAAGCCAAGATCAAGCTCATTGCCGAGAAGGTTGAGAGGCTTGCCGAGGAAGCCGTCAATTGTATCTCCGAGGAGATTGAGAATTGTGGGAATAAGTGTGGGAATAAGATTATCTACATTCTTAAGAGCAGCATTGATCTTATCAACGCCTGTCTTGCCTTCATAAGCGGCAGATGTTGATTCAGTGAGGTATTCACCGAGAACGAAGGATTTTACGTCGTATTCATCCTTGAGCACCCATGACATCTTGTCGTTGCTTGCGTCGTTGTCAAGAGTTGTGGAATATGTGTCAAGGTAAGTATAAAGGTCAACATTATATGTGTTAAGAAGTGATACGAGGATACCTGCGATATTATCTGCCTGACCTGTAAGGGCACCGAGAATAGTACCGAGTGTACCTTCTGCACCGAGGAGATTACCTACGGTTGTAAGAACACCGTCGTTCATAAGCCAACGGAGAAGTACAAGAAGTACATCTGCGGGCTCAGCGTTAAGGTGGTAAACATGGTGTGTATAGTCAACACCGGCGGCTGTTTTATATGAAGCATCGCACATTGCCATTATGCGGTTTATGGGTATAACCAATCTCAATGTTCCCACACCGTTTTTCCAAGTGAACGCTTCTTGGATTCCTTCACCTGCAAGATCGAACAATATCTGTGAAAGAACACCGTTTGCAAGGTAGAAGTTTCCGCTTTCGTCCTTATATGCAACCTTTTTGGTTACTTTTGAATTATCCTCATTCTGTTTTGTTGTCGGATTAGTATACTTTGCATCATAATTTGAGGCATTCTCATTATAGTCATAATAGAGAACTTCACCCTTGTTGTTTTTCTCATCCTCCAACAAATAGTTCGTATAATAGTTTGATGGCGCTGAACCGTCAGAATTCAGATTATATGCGGGTTGATCTTTTGTTCTTGTAGTTTTGGTAAGGCTGTCAAGAAGACCTTCTATACCCTTTGTAAGAGTAAGGTTGTTATCTGTAAGAAGACCTGAAATCATATCCTTGTAAAGGTCCATAGACTGGTCATCCTTAGCGATGCCGCCAAGAACGTCGTAGAAATAACGAAGCTGGAGACCTTCGATCTTGGGAAGAATCTGGTTGTATTCAAGTGCTGCAAGAAGGTTGGGGAGAAGGCTAAGGATTGTTTCTACAGGATTTGCAAATAATGTACCTTCGAGCCAATTGAAGAGGGGATCAAGAAGAAGTGACCAAAGGTTATAACCATAGTTGGGAAGACATTTAACGTCGCCACGCTGACCGCCGCCGTTAACGTCACCGGCAGTAGCAATTTCAGAGGCGGGTGCATAGTCTGTAATTCCAAGAAGCTCATAAAGAGGAATAAGGAGCATGTCATAAAGACAGTCATTCTTTGCTGTGAAAGTAATATCACCGTCAATAGGTACGTCACCTATAAGTATAATGTTAATAGCAACTTTCAGAATATAGGGTGTTTCGGAGCCGGAAATGAGACCGCCGAGAATAGGCTGATAACCGCAAACTGCAGCGGAAAGAGCCTTGTAGAATTCGTCTTTATTTTCAATGTTCCAAGCAGCCTTGCTGTCTAAGTTATCCCATGCAGACTGAGGAATACCGGCAAGGGGGTTATCTGCAGAGTTGGAAACTTCTGTGTAGTTAGGAAGAACTGTCTCTGTCTTCCAGTAAGATCTGGTCCAGAATCCGTCTGCGCCCTGAGTACGGGAATCTTCCTTGAAGCGGGGAGCCTGATTACAAACTTCGAGAATCTTTTCGTAATGCTGATCACTCCAGATAGCACCGGTAAACCAATCACTGAATCTTACACCGTTCTGGCCAAGATTATAGCTGTTGCCTGACCAACCTTCTGTGTACCACTGAGGCATAGTGGCAAGAGCAGTACGAAGGAAAGAGGGGAACATCTTAGCATTTGAACCCTGTACTCTTGCAACATAGTAGTTCATATCTATTTTACCTTCAAGGTTATAGATAAGCTCACCGACCATCTCGTTAAGAAGCTTAAAGAGCATGGTGTGTAATTCACCGCTGTAAAGATAGTTCATGATAAGTGCAATCAGGAACTCTTTAAGGTCTTTACATTTATCACCCTTACTTACAGAAATGGTGCCACCCTTTCCATCAGGATAGGTGTAATCGATTTCCCAATAATCAAGGGCATTGTCTCTTTTGATAACCTTTGTGAAATACTTGCTCTGACCCTTAATTGTGATATATTGAGCTGATTCAGAAGCAAGATTTTCATTTTCGTGGTAGAAGAAGGTAATATCATCACCGTTGTAACCGATATAACCATATGTTACTTTACCGGTGTTTTTGTCGGTCTTTGTCTTCTGCTTATTACCCATAATGAGAGCACCGAGGAGTGAACCCATATCTTCTGAGATGAGCATTGCGTCAATAGAATCAACAGCGGCCGCCATGAGCTGTCTTGCTGTCTGGTTTGTCACAACGCCAACAGCATCAAGGATTTCCTGAATAAAGCCATAGTCAAGAGTGTCGAACCCTTCATCAAAGATATACTTATACATTGTTGCATCGGTATATGACTCGCTATTGTATTTATCAAAAAGCATATGACGAATTATTAAATCAGCATCGCCGCTTGCACCGTCTCTGAGCTGCTTGAGCATATCACGGTATGTTTCAGCCTGTGCTACAATTGAAGTCTGACCGTTCTGGTCTGCTGTAACGCTGTCGTAGTAATCGGAAACAACTGAGAACTCTCTTGCATAGTTGGGATCCTGAGCCTTGTTGTCTGCAAACTGCTCTGCGTTTTCATCATAAGCAGGAGCAGCGTTGAGGAACTTAAGAAGCACGCCGGGAAGAGCCTCACCGGCAACTGCACTGTAAGCACCGAGGATAGCTTCAAAGTTATGGTAAGCAACGACACCCTTGCCATCGTTTATGTTGCCGTCGCCTTCGTTGTAGTAGTAATAAACCTGATCTATAAGGTCATAAATACGGTTAACTGCACGACGCTTAAGGTCGTTGATGAATTCATCGTAGGGCTTCATGCCTTCATCGCCGAAAATCTTAGCGAAAAGGTCTTTGGTACCTGCGTTTGTTGAAAGATCCTTACAGGACTTATAACCCATAGCGAGCATGTCGTCAACCATACCGGAAATCTGAGCATATGTCATGCTACCGGTAAGAATTGCAGAACTCATATAGGCATCCATCTGTGCCTTGTATTCCTTGTATGTAGCACCGTTAACATCAAGGTTAACTACACCGGCTGCGTTGTAATACTTGAGCCAGTTTTCTTCGTTAAGTGTGATGAAAGTAGATGTACCTGCAAGTGAGCTGTCCTTACCAACGTTAGTGAGATAACCCCACTGAACATTGCCTGCAGCATCTGTAATGTAGGGGAATACATTCTGCTCAAAAACTGCAACAACGTCAGCTACACCGACCTTGTCGCCAGTGCCGAAATATAAATCTTCTGCGTAGTTATAGTTGTCGTGAACACAGTGCTCACCAAGCTGAGTACATGTGTACTCAACGTCATTGCCGTTTTCATCCTTTGCAGTGTAGGTGAAGCCTATGATTGTTCCGTCAGCAGCCTCAGTTACCTTGCCGCTGGCAGGGCACTTCTCGCTGCAGTTACCGTCACAGGAAACTTCCCACTTATGACCCATAGCTAAAGCTTCAGCTGATGTAACATAAGTGTGGGTTGTTGTAGCAGTGTCAACCATAGCCATAAACTGCTCAACGAAAGCTTCAAACTGCTCATTTGCAAAAGCTTCTGCAAGCTTGTGGCCGAGTGACTCGTGGCGAGCGACAACATCTTTATAATACTTAAAGCCTGAAAGACCATCTCTTCCGGCAAATGCCTCGATGATCAAATCTGTAATATTAACTGTTTCGTCACCGTTATAAGCGGTCTGCTCGTCCATATTATCAAATTCAAGCTGAATAAGCTTATATGTTTCAAGAAGATCTGCACCTGCAGTCTGCGTGCCCGCTGTTGTAAAGAGAGCTTCAAGGGCAGACTGATACTGGGTAGCATAAGCATCTGCTATATAGCCAACGATGTTGGTCTTATACCACTGCTTAACCTCTGCCCATTTTCTGTTACCTGTGATAGCAGGAGCAACGTATGCGTCCCATACTTCTTCATAGTTACCGACGGTAACTGCAAGCTCATATGTAACGATATCTTCTGAAATGCTCCTAACTGTTTCGTTAAGTGTAGCAATATCCAGAGCTGAATAGTCTGTATTGAACCAAGTGTCGGCCTTTGTCTTAAAGTCAGCGATAGCTTCCTTTACCATAGCCATATTGGCAGCAAGTGACTCTGAGTCCTGCTGCTCATTCTTGAATTCAACGCCTGTAACCTTACCGCCTGTTACGCTAAAGGTTGCAGTAGCACTGTAAAGCTGAAGATCGTTTTCACTTTCAGGGATAGCGTCAGCATCGGGAGCCCACTGAAGAATATCAAAGCCTTCACCGATATAAAGGGTTGTGCTTGTGGTGGGAGCACCTAAAGCAAAGTAATCGAGAACCTCGTTATACTGAGCTTCGGTGAGAACCATTGCACCGCTGTTCTTTACATCAGTTTTAACGGCATCATTGATTTCCTTTATGGACTTTGAACCGTCTGCATAGAACTCGGCTAAAGCCATGTATGCAGCGGTAACCCAGTGCCATGATGATGTGGATGAGTCAAGCTCAACTTCCCACACACCTGTAGTACTGGATTTGGGGACCTTCTTCAGATCGTCAGCCGTAGCGCCGCTCGCCTTGGCTGCAAGAATATAGTCCGCCAGTGTACCGTGGTGTAATTCGATACGTGTCATAAGGTTCTGGATAAGGGTAGGCTTATCAGCAGCACCTAAAACACCGAAGCACACCGACATGCTCGATACGATCATAACGACTGCGAGCACGATACTAAGTACTTTCTTTCCAACTTTCATAAAATTTTCCTCCTTAAATGAAAGAATTATATATTACAAATAGGATTCCCTATAATAATACCGAGGCCTCAGACCCTAAAAAAGGGTGCAATATGCCCATAGAGACACCTATAACTATAGGTAGTATATCATATGGATTGCAAGTTTTTCAATATATTTTTTAATTTTTTTTCAATTCTACATTTTGCATATATATAAAAAGTTTAATTTGGTAAGTTTAACAATGGTTTATTTTGGGCTTTTTTTTAGCAAATCTGTATGTTGGATTTGTCTGAAATCAAACCACAATATATTGGATTTTATTCTTTTTGTGTCTCCTTCTATGTAAAAATTTGTTTTTTCATTCAGGGAGCCTCCGTTTGTATCTGTCATGCTTTCACTTCTGCCAACTTTGCCGGCTTAGCAAAAAAACTGTCGGGTATCCGTGAGGGATACCCGACAGTTGAGCTGTCAGATGTTTATTCTGATATTATATCTGTCAGATCCTTGAATCAGGACATGCGCAGCATGAAGGCTTGCCTGCGAAGAACTTAATGATCTTCTGGATAAGTCTGTAGAGGATACCCCAGAAATTATCCTTATGGCATGAGCACTTACATGATTCGTCAACGGGATTGTTTTCGGGCTGAGCAGTAATGTCACCGCCTGCAACTGAGCCGTCTTCGTTAACTGTAGTATCGTAATGAGTCTTTGTGCTGGTTACGTATACTCTGTAATCACCGGGTTCAAGACCTGAGAAGATTACAACACCGTTAGCATCGGTTTCCTTATGTGTAAGGTATGTGTATGCACCGTCTGCCTGCTTTCTGAGAAGCTCAACTCTTACGTTTGCTGAAGGATTACCGTTTTCATCCTTAACAGTTGCCTTAACTGTGTAGCTGTCGCCGGGAATTTCTTCAGTCTTTGTTACGCCGCAGCGTGAACATGTGTATGTCATTACACCGGGAGTCTGAGTCTCATATATGGGAGGTGTTGTAACTACGCCGTTACCCCAAGCGTGACCGAGTGCGGGCTGAGTTGCGTTCACTGATGCATGATATGCACAGCCTGTACATGTGATGGACTGACCGCCTGCAGTTGTACATGTAGGATCAGTATATGCTGTCTGCTTGTTGTGATCTTCGAGCTCAAGAACGGGTCTTACAGTTGTGTCGCCCTTAACAACATATGTTGCATCCTTGTCCCATTCGCCGCTGAATACATAGTGTCCGTCTTCAGTGTAGTTATCCTTATAGTCAGTACCGATAATGGTAATTTCGTCTGTTTTACCAACATAAGCGGGAAGTGTTGCACCGTACTTAACCTCAACTGTGTAAAGAGCTACATCACCCTTATAGCTGAGATATGATACCTTAAACATCTTGTCTGTTGCAGTGAACTTAGCAACGAATGTGATGTCTGCAGTAGCCTTGCCGAGAACGGTAACTATTGTCTGAGTGTCGTCACCCTTAACAAACCAACCTGCGAATGTATATGTGCTTGCGTTGTCGTCAGGCTTAACGGGTGTTGTTGTGGGAGCAACGATATCTTCACCAAGCTGATAGTTCTTTGTGCCGAGGCTGAGGCCGTTGTAGTTTTCGAACTTAACGGTTACAGAAACCTTGTTTCTGCTGAGCTCTTCGCCGCAAACCGAGCACTTGACTACATAGTATGCAACGCCGTCCTTGTCAGTAACTGTTTCGCCGTTTTCAACCTTTTCGCCGTCTACGAGAACATATGAGCCGTCAGCATTCTTCTTGTATGCATCGTGGCCGAGTGCTGCCTTTGTTTCTACTTCGATTTCATCACCACAAGAGCAAATCTTTGCAGTAATTTCGGGAAGTACGCAATCAGCCTTCTGAATGATACCGTCCTTAACTTCCGGGTTAGCCTCGTCAACAACTGTACCAACCTTGGTATTTACAGCATATGTGTGAGCTGTAGCTGTAAAGCCTGCATAAAGTCTGGTCTTTTCTGTGATAGCACCTGACTTGATTGAGCCGTCAGCATTGAACTCGACTACGTATTCTTTTTCACATGCTGCATCGGTATACCACTTACCGCTGAATGCATAGTGGTATTCAGCATCATATGCCTTTCCAGGAAGAATGAGAACGTCGTCAGCTTCATCCTCTGTGCCCTTATTATCGATGTTAGCATATTCTACTACAGCACCGCCGTCAACCTTTGTTGTCCAGATAACCTCTGAGCCGTTGTAGAAGATTACTTCATACTCAACAGGCACTGCAACGAAGTATGCTGTAAATGTTGCACTGTCTTCAACTGTGAAGTCTGTAACAAGAACACCTGCTGCATTCTTCCAGCCTCTGAATTCGAAGGTGTAAAGCTTCTTAAGTCTTGCATCTTCATTTGCATCCTTGTGCTTGAATACGGGAGTACCTGCAGGTACTCTTTCATCACCGTAAGCACCGACAAGGGTTGCATATACTGTTGTGTCTGATGTGCCGTCTGCAAGAGTCTCAGTCCATGTTGTGGGAACAACAAACTGATGTGTGTAGAGAATCTTGGTTGCCTTATAGCTTGCCTTGAGGGTCATATCCTTTGTAACCTCAAGAGGAAGCTTGTATGTAGCACCTGCAGTCTCTTTACCGTCTTCGCCCTTGATTACTTCTACCCAACCTGCAAAGCTGTATCTGTTTTCCTTAGTTGCAGCCTTTTCGGGAGCGGTAACGTCGGTGTTAGCGATGTATTCGCCTTCGTCCTTTGTAATCTTTGCAAGCTCAGTGCCGTCTTCCTTAAGGAATGTAACTGTGAATGCTTCTACCTTATCAAGGTCCTTCTTACCGGTCCAGGGACATCCCTCAGTCTTACAAGCATACTTAACATAGCCCTGAGTACCGGGAACTGAGTCAACCTTTTCTGTTACATACTTAACGTGTTCACCTGTTGCGGGAACAAGATAATACTTATAATATGTCTTGCCGTCAATTTCTTCTGTAACCTTAACTTCGGTTTCGTTTTCTTCGCCTTCGTTTTCAATTCTGGTTACATATGTGTAGTTTGCATCTGCATCCTCTGTGTAGCCGTATGCAGTTTCTGCAGTGGTGATAGCTGTACATACTGTACACTTTTCAACCATTGTGCCGGGCTGATAGCAGTTAGCTTCCTTAACAACTTCCCATGCCTTTTCGCCGTGACCCTTAGCTGCATAAATTTCGGGATCTGTTTCGTGGTCCTTATGCTCAATAGTTACACCGCAGGAGCAAGCCTTTGTATAATAACCGTTGTTTACACAGTCTGCCTCTACCTCGGTAACTGTTACATCTTCATGATTTTTGTCATCAAGTTCAAGCTCCTTGGTAAGATAGCCGCCTTCGAGCTCGCCGTTACATTCGGTACAGTAAGCCTCGGCAAGACCGTTAGTCTTACAGGTTGATGCTGTTACTGTTGTGTAAATGATTTCGTCGTTATCGTCCTTTGCAAATACGTGACCGAGTGCGGGAATTGCGGGTGTTACGCCGTCTTCCTCAAACTCTGTGATAACTTCTTCACCGCAGTTTTCACACTTAACAACTACATAACCGTTATTCACACAGTCTGCAGGAGTAACCTGAGGCTGACCCCATACGTGGTCAAGTGCGGGATATACATCGTCTGTCTTTACATCGCCGCAGATGATACATACTTCCTTCTTGTAGCCGGCTGCACCACAGGTTGATGCCTGCTCGGTAAGGAGATATGAGTGATCAGCAACCTTAATCTTCTTTGAATACTTGTTGCCTGACTTATCTGTTGCAGTGATGATTACGTTGTCGATGCCTTCTGCATATTCGATTTCGTATGTGCCGGTTGTTGCATCTGCTTCGTATTCAACCTCTACAACTTCACCGTTAACGGTAAGAACAACGTCCTTTTCAATACCTGTTACAGTTGCAACACCGCAATAGGTGGGAACAGCTGCTTCATTTGATTCGCCCTCAACTGTGAAAGCAGGAGCATCATTATCATAGATGAACTTAGCGGTTCTTACCTTTCTGTTAAGCTGGTTACCGGCCTTATCTGTTACATAGTAGTAAATGATATAGGCTTCGCCGCTTTCAAGGCTCTTGTATTTGATGTTGCCTTCTTCATCATACTGAACTTCGCCGTTTTCATCAAGGTCAGCAACAATGATATCACCGAGCTTAACTGCAAAGTTGGCGTTATTTGTGAGAGCCTCTGACTCATCAACATAAACGTCGAGTGTGAGCTGCTGAGCTGCGCCGTAGTTTTCAGCTGTAAGAGTATACTTAGCGGGGAATGCAAAGGCTCTGATATACTTAACGCCCATACCGATACCGGAGGGATTGTAGAGAGCATCTACATCACCTGTATCATTTGCTGTAATGATAACGTCAGTATTTGCGTTAACAAAAATGCTGATCTCATCGTTATCTGTAATGTTTGCAGCTTCACCCTCTGAGCTCCAGAACTTGCCGCCGAGATACATGGTACCTGTGCGGATCTCTTCATCGGTAAGCTTATCAATAGACTCAGTCTTGCTTGTCTTAGTCTTATCACATGAGCACCACTTAGTCATTTCACCCTCTGCATAGTAGGTGGGAGCTGTCTTAAGTTCACTGTTCTCTTTCGGGAAGACGTGATCGCCTTCTGTAAACTTAGCATAAATCTTAGTGTCTGCTGTGATAACTGTATCTGCTTCAAATGCTGTTGTGCAATCTGCGTCTGTGTACCAGCCGTCAAATGCGTCGTGCTTTTCTGCATCAACATAGCCTGCCTGAGGATCGGGAATTTCTGCAGTAGCACCGGAAGCAACGGTATATCTGGTTTCGTCGCCCTTGACAACTGTTGTTACTGTATAAACCTTATTTGTAAGAGTATAGGTTGCATAGAATTCCATTTCTGCAGTAACAATAATGCCTCTTTCATACTTAACTGCGTTGCCTTCTGCATCGTTGTAGTACCAGCCTGCGAATACGTAGTTCTGGCCCTCGGGAGCAGCTTCAAGGCAGGTGAGGTTATCAACTGCAGGTGTATAGAGCTTGCTGTTATAGGTATGATGTGTAGTTGCAAGAAGATTTGTTTCAACTTCCTTGCCGTTTTCATCTTCGCCGATAGTCTTGTCAGCAACCCATTCGTCGTTTACAAGTCTTGAGTTATACCACTTAACATTGTAATACTTATAAACAGGCTTATACTGAGCGATGAAGGTTACATCGTAGCCTTCGCAGAAGGTGGGAACGGGCTTATCCCAACCGAGGAATACATAGTCGTATGTTTCATCGGATGCTCTGCTCTGAGCTCCCACTGTAGCTCTGGCAACAAGTGCTTCAATGTTCTGACCCTTCTGATATTCACCTGCACCAAGCTGAACAGTGCCGTCGTGGTTCATAAATTTAACGGTAAATGTATCGGGAACGAACTTGAACTGTGAATAAAGTGTAAGATTGCCTGCTACCTTATCGGCAGTTGTAATCTTGTTACCGTTTGTTGCGTCGGTATTTACCTGCTTCTGGTCATACCAACCCTGGAATTCATATGTACCGCCTTCACCTTCGTAGTCAGCGGGAACATATTCTTCGTTTGTCTCTTCTATTATCCATGCAGGAACATTTGAGCCTTGAAGGATTCTTTCTGAATAGGTGTTTGCACCGTCAATATATGTTACGGTGAAGAAGGGAACAGGATTAGCATAAACAGCCTTGAAGGTTACGTTTGATGTGGGAGTAAAGCCTGTAAGCTCTGAAGTATAGAGCTTGTCGCCTACCTTCTTCTCTGCACCGCCGACACCCATAGCACCGGCACCTTCAATGATTTCCCACTGGTCTGCATAGGTGTAAAGCTGATCTTCGTGGTCCCAGTTTTCAGCGGGAGTAAGAGTCTCTACTGTAGAAGGAAGAATGAGCTCCTCATTCTTAACGGTTGCCTGCTTTGAAACATCTGCGCCCTTACCGTCTACATAATTGAATGTAACTGTGTAGGGAGTTGCAACAGGTGCACCGTAGGTTGCAGTAAGTGTAATGGGTTCAAGGTCTGCATTGCCGTCAAGGGCTGCTTCCTGAATTGAGATGTATTCGTTTGTGAAGGGGATGGTTGCTGCATAGCCAAGCTTTGCATCGCCGTCCTTGTTTGTGTATGTCCAACCGTCAAAGGTGTAGCCGAAGCCGCCTGTAACATATGTATAAGGAACATAGTCTGTGGGAGGTACAAGGCTTGCACCGTACTTAACCTTGAGCTGTCTTGTTGCGTCAGCGCCTGTAGCGTCCTTATAGTTGAAGTTTACAACATAGGTCTTGGTGTGTCTTCTGTAAACTGCATAGTAGGTTGCATCGTTTCTTACAACCCAGTCGCTGTTAAGACCGATAGCAGTACCGTTTACGTCAAAGTCTGCATCCTCAAGAAGCACGTGGTAGTTCTTGCCTGTTGTGGGAACTACGCTTGACCAGCCGAGAAGCTCATAACTGAACTGAAGGTCGCCGTCAACATCACTGGGAGTTGCCGCAATCTTATCCTTTGCCTCATTCGCACGGTCTGTTATATTCTGACGGTAATCATAAATACCGCCTTCTGTACCAACTAAAACAGAATTACCGTTGTTGGGGTTTGTAAACTTAACGTCATACTTATCAACAAAGCCACCGTCAGCAAGCACGATTTCAGGAGTAAGAATAAGAGTATCCTTTGTGAAGGTATAGTTGTTGTTTGCTACCTTTTCACCGGTACCGTTATCAATCCATACATTGCGGTTAACATTATATGTGAAAGCACCGCTGGTATAAGTTGTATAAGCAGATACAGGCCATTCGATGTCTGCCTGTGTCTGACCGTACTTAACAACCTTCTGGCCGAGGAACTTACCGTCAACATCATAGAACTTAACGCTGAGATCCTTTGAACACCACCAGCCGTACCATACCTTGTCTGCGCTAATGGTCTTTTCGTTTGCGTCATATTTCGTTCCTGCGTTATAATACTTTTCAACTGCGCCGTCACCGTCGGAATCTACGGTAACTACCTTGTCGCTTTCTGAAACAACGGCACCTGACATAGCCTTATATGATGTAAAGTCATCATTTGAACAAGGCTGAGCAAAGTCAGCTGTCTTGTTATAGAACCAGCCTGAGCCTGATGTGGGCTGAGGAGCTGACCAGAATCCGTAGAAGGTATAGCCTTCAGCTGATGCCTTCTCGTTTGAAGGAGCTGTAAAGCTCTTGCCGTAATATCCTTCTGCTACATATTTGCCTGTGCCGGCAGCACTGAGAGTGTTGCCGCTGCTATCCTTAACAGCAGGGTCAAAGGTTGCATCGTTAACGGTACCCTTACCGTCAAAGGTTACTTCATACACAGGATATTTAACGTTGATTGCAGCTGAAGCCTTTGAAGACTGTGAACCGCCGAAGCCGTCAGATAAGGTATAGGTTCTTACAAGATAGTAATTAGCTGTACCGTTATTGCCGTTAGGCTTACTTGCCTGAAGGTTAGCCTTAACGATTACATTGTCCTTATCGTTGCCTTCTGCATAGATATCTGCTGCATCATCACCCTCAAGTGCAGAACCGTTGTCAGTAGCTGAAACATGAGTGGTTGTGCTGTCTATGGTGCAATACTTACCGTTATTGATTATATAACTGCTTGCCGCAACACCGTAGTTATCATAAAGTGTATATTTTGAAATATCGTAGGTAGTGCCTTTTTTTACATCTGCACCGCCAATCTTGTTAATTTCAACATTGATGGCAGGGTTCTTTCCGCCGGCAGCTGATGCCGTATTGTCAGTAAAACCGTAGATGTGAGGTCTCGGCCAGGTATAAGTACCCGACCAGTTACCTGATGTGCCTAAATCAGGCTTTTCACCGGTGTTGTAATTAGGATAAATTTCACCCTTGTTTGCACCGTTCCAACCTGCATCACCTGTCCAAACCTGTTTACCGTTAATTTTTATCCAGTTAACATCACAGCGGGCCTGGTTATTACCGCTGCCGCCACCGGTTGTTTCAAGATAAATATAAGTAGGGAAGGCTGATGTTGTAAAGCTTTTGGTATACTCACCCTGTTTGTTGCAGCCCTCTGTTGAGAAAGAGTTTATGGCAATTTGATTTGCGCTTTGATTTCCTTCCCAACCGTTACCTGTGGTTCTGTACTGAAGGTTACCACTGTTATAGTCATTGTTTGAGATGGTAAAGTGAACTTCAACAGTATACTGTGTCTTAACCTCAACATTAGCAGCCTCTGCCTCAGGTGCAAGCCACACCCAACAGGACATAAGCATAAGCACTGCTAAAAACAGTGACACAGATTTCTTTGCTTGCAATTTTAAATAGTTTTTCATTAAGATTTTCCTCCTTAATAAAAATTAACCGATTGTTTTATATAAAAACAATATTATGTGGCTTCTCATACCTTTTAAACTCAGATTTCACCCAACCCCTGACCTGATTGTTAACGGCAAAAAGGGCGCAAAAGGGTATAGAAGGACACTATTAGTCAGTAGCATTATAGCATTGTGAAATCAATAAAGTCAATAACGGAATATGAAAACTTTTATAATTATTAAAAATTTGTGTCATTTTACAAAAAAGGCAGAGGCTCTTTGTTTATTTTGATGTAACCTTAAAAATCCCGATTGTAGTCGGGATTTTTTCATACACAATATATGGTTTTTAAGCTGTATCTATGGTAGGCGTAACCGATATTTTTATCTTATTACCGGATGTCACGGGCACCGTCACATAAAATGATATTCAATACAGCCTGCGCATCCCCGGCAATATAATCTGCCCCGGCCTCAATAAGCTCTGCCCTGTCGCGGAAGCCCCAGGTGACACCGATGCAGGGAATTCCTGCATTTTTTGCCGTCTGAACATCAACCTCACTGTCCCCTATATATATAGTATAGGGTTTTTCACTACCGAGAGCCTCAATAGACCTGAAAGCATTCCTCGGCGAAGGCTTTCTTTCACTCTCATCGCTGACACCGAGTGCGCAGTCAATAAGTCCCTTAAAATAATCGTCGCATAAGCCCTCAACCGCTGAGTGAAGCTTGTTTGAAACTACTGCAGTTTTAACTCCCCTTATCCGAAGCTCTGTAAGAAGGCCCGGTATCCCCTCATAGGGTGCAGTGCTGTCTGACATATGCTCAAGATAGTGAGCTCTGAAAGCATCAAGACATTTCTTTTCCGTTTCTCTGTCCGTTCCCTCAGGCACGGAGCGTTCTATGAGCTTTACGACACCGTTACCTATAAACCGGCGTATTTCCTCAAGAGACCTTTCGGGGAAGGAAAACTCCCTGAGAGCAAAATTAACCGATGCGTGAAGGTCGGCGAGAGTATCAAGAAGGGTGCCGTCAAGGTCGAATATTGCCGTGTTATACATTTTATCATTCCTTTTATATTCATTCACAGTAAAAGCAATCCGCTTCCCATTTCTGTGCTTTGTGTTCTATATATTCCCATATTTTCAGGTAATCCTTTTCGTCGCGAATAACGTGGTCGTGAAAAGACCGTTGCCAAACAGGAATATTCCCCATTTTTTCTCTGATCTGTTTTGACGAATTCATTTTAATATAACCCATGACCTTTGATATCACGGACCGTTTCTGTAGGGGCGATTCACGAATCGCCCGCAATGCCTCTGAATCCTCAATAACAACTATCATATGAAAATGATTTGGCATTATTATATATTTCTCGATTTTTACACCCAGTCTTTCCGGCAGGTTTTTTATTACACGGTCGAGAAATTCACCTGCACCCGTCATCACTGTTTCGGGCGATTGGTGAATCGCCCCTACGGATTTAACGTGACACAACAGCTTTCTCTTGTTATGTGTGCATACTGTTATAAATTATGCGCCGGGGGAGCTGTAATCGTAATTTTTCAGTCTGTTGGGCTTGCGCTCGGGTAAATCAGTCACTTCTACACCTTCTCGATTTCGGCCTTGCGATATATTATACATCAGCCGGCCTTTATTTTCAATAAAACCCTATACATATTATATATGGTATTTACAGGTATATCACAGACAGCCGTGAATCGCCCTCCGGTTTCTGCCGCATCACTCCGATTTGCGCGGGCAATGCCTTGCTTCTTCCTCCCGCATCGGTACATGACTACTTACTACTTGCTACTGACTACTCGGACGGCCAATGGCCGCCCCTACTCCCTATTCCCTAATCCCTAATCCCTGATCCCTGATAAGAAAAAGGACGGCATCAGCCGTCCTTTTTCTTATCTGATTGTTCCTGTATGCCAGATATCTCTTGCGTAATCGTTGATTGCACGGTCAGCTGCGAAGCGGCCTGCGCCTGCAATATTCATAAGAGACATTCTGTTCCAGCGGTCTCTGTCCTTCCATACGGTGTCGATATACTTCTGCTTCTTTCTGTAATCGGCGAAGTCTGCAAGCACCATATAAGGATCGTGATGAATAATTGTGTTTCCGATTTCGGGGAACTGCTTGCCGTTTATACCCTTCTGAATGAAGTCGATAACCTTGCGAAGCTCAGCGTTGTTGTTATAGTAATTCATGGGCTGATAGCCTCTGTTCTTAAGGTCAACTGCTTCGGGAGTAGTCATACCGAAAAGGAACATATTGTCATCACCCACAGCCTCGTGGATTTCTACGTTTGCACCGTCAAGAGTACCGAGAGTGAGTGCGCCGTTTATCATAAACTTCATATTACCTGTACCGCTTGCTTCGGTACCTGCAAGAGAAATCTGCTCACTGATGTCTGCGGCGGGCATAAGGGTTTCAGCCATTGATACGTTGTAGTCCTCGAGATAAACAACCTTGAGTCTGCCTCTCATATCGGGATCGTTGTTGATAAGGTTGCTGAGAGCACAGATCATTTCGATAATCTTCTTTGCAACGAAGTAGCCTGAAGCAGCCTTTGCGCCGAAGATATATGTGTGAGGTACATAGTCGCCGTCGGGATTTTCCTTGATTTCGAGATATCTTGCGATAATCTGAAGTGCGTTGAGGTGCTGACGCTTATACTCGTGAAGTCTCTTTACCTGAACGTCAAAAATTGAGTTGGGGTCAAGCTCGATGCCTGTCTTAGCCTTAACGAGCTTGATAAGCTTCTTTTTGTTGCTGAGCTTGATTGCTTCAAGCTTGTCAAGTACCTTCTTATCGTCTGCAAACTTCTGTAATTTAAGAAGCTCATCTGCCTTATAAACAAAGCCGTCACCGATAAGCTCTGTGATAAGAGCGGTAAGCTCGGGGTTTGACTGACAGAGCCAGCGTCTGTGAGCGATACCGTTTGTAACATTCTTAAACTTGTCGGGTGTGAGCTGATAGTAATCGTTGAATACTGTATCCTTAAGAATCTGACTGTGAAGAGCAGATACGCCGTTAACGCTGTGGCAGGCAGCAACACAGAGGTTTGCCATTCTGATAACACCGTTTGAGGTAACTGCCATATTCTCAACCTTACCTGCATCGTGAGTCATTTCCCAGACGTGTGAACGGTAGCGGTTGTCGATTTCCTTAACAATCTGATGAATTCTGGGAAGAAGGCTCTTGAAGAGGTCCTCGGGCCAGCATTCAAGTGCTTCCTTCATAACGGTGTGGTTGGTGTAAGCGCAAGCCTTTGATACAATGTTCCATGCATCGTCCCAGCCGTAGCCGCATTCGTCAAGAAGGATTCTCATAAGCTCAGGAATTGCAAGTGTGGGATGAGTATCGTTGATGTGTACTGCATTCTTCTCTGCAAAGTTTTCCATTGTGCCGAAGTGGCGAAGATGTCTTGCAACGATATCCTGCACTGAAGCGGAAACAAGGAAGTACTGCTGCTTGAGACGAAGGCTCTTACCCTCGTAGTGTCCGTCGGAGGGGTAGAGAATCTTGCTGATAACCTCAGCCATAGCCTGCTGCTCCATAGCCTTCATATACTGACCCTGGTCAAAGAGTCTCATATCAAGGGCAGGTGCAACGCTCTTCCAGAGACGGAGGATTGAAATACCCTTGCCGTCCTTACCGCTGACATACATATCATAGGGAACAGCAACGATTGTCTGTGCATTTCTGTGCTCAACGCCGTGGTAGTGGTTATCCCAGGTGTCAACGATTTCACCGCCGAACTTAACCTCAACGGTATCCTTTTCTCTTGCCTTGAGCCATACCTCGCCGCCGGGAAGCCAGAAGTCGGGAAGCTCTGTCTGCCAACCGTCTATAAGCTTCTGCTTGAAGATACCGCATTCGTAAAGAATACTGTAGCCCATACCGTAGTAGCCCTGAGTTGCAAGACCGTCAAGATAGCAGGCTGCAAGTCTTCCGAGACCGCCCTTGCCAAGACCTGCATCAGGCTCGCACTCATAAAGCTTTTCAAGGCTGATGCCCATATCCTTGAGAGCGGCAGTAAAGGTCTTTGTAAGATTAAGATTATAAAGATTATTCTTGAGAGAACGGCCCATAAGGAATTCCATTGAAAGATAATAAATCTTCTTCTGAGTCTGATTGCCCTTTTCTTTTCTGAATTCACGAAGACCGTCGTTCATAAGCTCTCTGACAATGAGAGAAACAGCCTTGTAGTACTGCTCGTCGGTAGCCTCGTTGGAATCAACACCGAAATAGTGTGAAAGCTTACCCTCGATAAGCTCCTTCGCTTGTTTCTTTGTAAGGGAATAATTCATAAAAAACCTCCAAAATTGTCTATGAAAAAGTGCTTGTTTTTCAATTTATATGGTTATTTTATACTAAAATTGAAGAAAAATCAACAGTAAGAGAGAAAAAAGTTAAGACTTTATGAATTAGGGACCAGGGATTAGAGATTAGTTGTAAGGGTCAAGGGAGTAGGGGCGGCCATTGGCCGTCCGAGTAGTCAGTAGTCAGTAGTCAGGGAAACGCCCGTTGGGCGTTTAATGGTGTGAGCCGATTTATGCACTTAAAATAAAACCTCTCCCGTAGGGGAGGGCCTGTGTGCCCTCCCGGACAACTTGACGGGTAGGTGTATTTAACGGTTAACTCGGACGGTCGCCGTGGGCGTCGACCGCTACAATCTACCACTTAGATGCTGCACAAAACTTACCTCTGCGGAAAGAAACATAAATCGGTCAACGTAGTTACCCCGCGACCGCACCTATTCCCTAGTCCCTAATCCCTAGTCCCTAGTCCCAAGCCCCTGACTAACAAAAAAATTGCACCCGAAGGTGCAATTTTTTATTCAGCAATAACCTGCTTATACATCTTGATATATTCACTTGCGCTCTTGCCCCAGCTGTAATCGCATTCGATTGCACGGACAACAAGAGTATCCCAGTATTCTCTGTTCCAATAAGCGTCAAGACCGCGTCTTATTGCACCGAGCATATCGTGGGCGTTGTAGGTCTTGAAGGTGAAGCCGTTACCCTCGCCGTCGCCGCTGTCTGTGATTGAGTCACGAAGACCGCCTGTCTCACGGACGATGGGTACAGTGCCGTAACGGAGAGCTACCATCTGCGAAAGTCCGCAGGGCTCACTCTTGGAGGGCATGAGGAAGAGGTCTGCACCTGCATAAATCTTTCTTGCAAGAGAGGGAACAAAGCCAATCTTCACGCCCATCTTGTCGGGATACTTAGCAGCCATTTCCTTAAAGAAATTCTCATACTGCCAGTCACCTGAGCCGACGATAGCAAACTGCACATCTGTTGTGTAAAGAAGCTCGTCAAGAATACCCTTGATAAGGTCGAGTCCCTTGTGGGAAACAAGTCTTGAAACAAGGCCGATAACGGGTACGTCTGCTCTTTCGGGAAGACCGAGCTCCTTTTGAAGCTCTGCCTTACAAGCCGCCTTGCCTTTCTTTACATCCTTTACGGTGTAATTCTTTGCAATAGCCTTATCTGTTTCCGGGTCATAGTTGATAACATCGATACCGTTGAGAATACCCTGCAGCTTCCACTGACGCTCACGCAGAATAGTATCAAGACCGTGGCTATACCAGGGGTCGAGAATCTCGTTTGCATAAGAAGGAGAAACTGTTGTGACCTTGTTTGCACATTCGATTGCGCCCTTCATAAAGTTAACGTCGCCGTCGTATTCAACAAGACCTGCCGCTTCGGGAGTAAGACCGATAACATCGTTTACAAGCTCCATACCGTAGGTGCCCTGATACTGAATGTTGTGAATGGTGAATACGGTCTTTATGCCGTGGTACCAGGGGTCCTTACTGTAAAAGGCTGAGTAGAACACGGGTGTAAGTGCGCTCTGCCAGTCATTACAGTGAATAATGTCGGGCTTGAAATCGATAACGGGAAGAATCTCAAGCACGGCACGGGCAAAGAAGGTGAATCTTTCCGCATCGTCATAGTGGCCGTAAATGGTATCTCTCTTGAAATAGTACTGATTATCGATAAAGTAGTAGATGACGCCTTCGTGCTTTGCCTGGAAGATACCGCAGTACTGTCTTCTCCATGCAACAGGAACCGAAATGTTTGTGATAAATGTCATCTTATCCTTAAGCTCCTGCTTGATTGTGTCATACATCGGCATAACCACTCTGCAGCCGATGAGTCTTTTTCTTAATGCCTGGGGGAGTGAGCCTGCAACATCACCCAGACCGCCGCTTGCCATAAAGGGCAGGGCTTCGCTGGTTACGTATAATACTTTCATTTTATTATTTTCCTTTCAGTGAGGAGGAAGAAGTAGTCAGTAGCCAGTAGTCAGTAGTCAGGATTCTAGTTTAACTATAAGTGTGTTGAGCATTCTCGCAACTTCTTTGCATAAATCAAAAGCTCTATCCGCTTGTTCCTGCGTTATAAAACCCTGCCGTATACAAATTATCAATTGTGTTTCAATCTCAGCTCTTGAGCTTCTTGCCACAGACAAAAACTGACTGTACTCTTTTTTTGATTTTCTCTCATAGCCTTCTGCAATATTTGACGGGATAGAAACTGCTGCTCTTCTCATCTGATCGGAAAGAGCGAACATTTCTTCTTTTGGCAAAAGTTTTACAATCTTATAAGTTTCGTCCACTAAATCCATAGACCTCTGCCAGACTATCAAGTCTTTGCAACCGTTTATATATCTTCACCTCGTCTCAAAATGCACCGTAGGTGCATCTCTGACTACTGACTACTGACTACTGACTACTCTTCCTCTGCGTTATCTGTAAAGATTAAACCGTAATATTCTTTCCGACGTAAATCGGATAGGTTTCTGCGCCGCTGATTTCACGGGCGGGCTTGATTACAACATTCTTATCAAGGATAGCACAGTTTACCTTTGCGTTGGCACTGATATAGCAGTCCTGCATAAGAATTGAGTTTTTGACAACTGCACCCTCGGCAACATATACGCCTCTCGAGAGGATTGAGTTTTCAACAGTACCCTTGATTATGCAGCCGTCGGAAACGAGTGAGCCTGATGCCTTTGAGCATATGCCGTAAATTGCGGGCATATCGTCTCTTTCCTTTGTATAAACCGGCTTGTTTGCAGCAAAGAGATCTCTGTATTCACCTGAAAGAAGCTGCATGCTGATATCATAGTAGCTCTGGAGTGAATCAATGGTCTTTGCATAGGAGTCAATTTTGTGGCCTCTTATCTTGAGTGTATTGACCTTAGCGGCAATTATATCTCTTTCAAAGCTCTTATATCCAAAAATTACTAACTCACGGATAAGCTGAAGAAGGAGTGCTCTTGACATAACAATTATGTTCAGAGAATAGTCGCAGGCACTGTCTGAAGCCTCGCCTACGCTTACTGCCGTGATTCTGTCACCGTCAAGTGTAAAGCTCATAGTGTTGTGAAGCTTGGGAGCAACACCTCTCTTATAAGCAACGGTGATATCTGCACCTGAAGCGATGTGACCGTCGATAATTTCGGTGTAATCGAGATTGCAGACAACGTTACAGTCAGCCAGAAGCACATAATCCTTACCTGACTTTGATATGTATTCGTTAATGCCCTTGAGAGCAGCAAGTCTTCCTATGTATCCGTCAGCATATGTTGTGTTGAAGGGAGGAAGGAAGGTAAGACCGTCTCTTTTTCTTGAAAGGTCCCAGGGCTTGCCTGAGCCGAGATGGTCCATAAGTGACTGGAAGTTTGCCTTTGTGCTTACACCTACCTTGCCTATACCGCTGTTAACCATATTGGAAAGCACAAAGTCGATAAGTCTGTATCTGCCTGCAAAGGGTACAGAGCCCATGGTGCGTACACTTGTGAGCTCACTTAAATATTCATCGTATACATTTGAATATACAATACCTAAAACATTTGATGCGTACATTATTTAACCCCCTCTACGTCTGTGTCGATCATTTCCTTTGCCTTGACTGCGGCACCCTTGCCGATTGTTACCTTTTCACCGATAACGGTTACGCCCCAGTTATCAAGATTTTCAATTGCCTCGGGGCTTTCACCGATGTGAGCACCCTCTTCGATAACTGCGTTTTCGGCTACGATTGCATATTCAACAACCGCGCCCTTCTTTACTGTTGTGCCGGGCATAATGATTGAATATTTAACTGTTGCACCTTCTTCAACATTTACGTTTGAGAAGAGAATAGAGTAATCAACATTACCTGCTATGTAACAGCCCTCGCCGATCATTGAATTTTCAACCTTGGCGGTTTTGTCTGTGAAGTGGGGAGGTGCAACGGGATTTCTTGAATAGATTCTCCAGCTGTCATCGGAAAGGTCAAGGTCAACCTTGGGATTGAGAAGATCAAGGTTTGCTTCCCAGAGACTTTCGATTGTTCCGACGTCCTTCCAGTAGCCGTCAAACTTATATGCAAACATTCTCTCGCCTGCCTGATGCATTGCGGGGATAACGTTGTGACCGAAGTCGTTGTGTGATTCGGGGTCTGCCTCATCGTCGATAAGGTACTGGCGAAGCTTGCTCCAGGTGAAGATGTAAACGCCCATTGAAGCTTTGTTGCTCTTGGGATTCTTGGGCTTTTCCTCGAAGGCTGTGATTGAGCCGTCATCGTCTACAAACATAAGACCGAAGCGGGAAGCCTCCTCCCAGGGTACCTCAAGCATAGCGATTGTGCAGGCGGCATCCTTTTCCTTGTGATAACGGAGCATCTTGTTGTAATCCATCTTATAGATATGGTCACCTGAAAGAACAGCTACGTATTCGGGATTGTATCTGTCGATGAAGTTGATATTCTGATAAATTGCGTTTGCTGTGCCCTTATACCATTCTGTGCCCTTAATCTGCTGATAGGGTGAAAGCACGTGAACACCGCCGTAGGAACGGTCAAGATCCCAGGGCTGACCGTTGCCGATGTAATCGTTAAGCTCGAGGGGCTGATACTGAGTAAGTATACCCACAGTTTCGATACCTGAGTTGATGCAGTTTGAAAGCGGGAAATCGATTATACGGTATTTACCGCCGTAAGGTACGGCAGGCTTTGCGATATTCTTTGTGAGTATGCCGAGTCTGCTGCCCTGTCCGCCTGCGAGAAGCATTGCGAGACATTCTGTTTTTTTGACCATTTGAATTTCCTCCTGTCGTTTTTTTATATTGGTTAATTATAAGTTAAGTGAGTTTTTCAGGGGATTAGGTAACCCTCTCCGTCAGATGCCTTGCATCTGCCACCTCTCCCTGAGGGAGAGGCAAGAGTAAAGCAACTTGGTAAGAAGTATCTATCTTGGCTCTCCCTTTGGGAGAGCTGTCACGAAGTGACTGAGAGGGTATCCCTTGCTACTTGCTACTTACTACTTGCTACTTGCTACTTTTCTTAGGCTTATACTTAAGCAGAGTGAAGCTGAAGCCGGGCAAATCAAGAGTGATGCTGTTATCGAAGCCGTGCATAGGCACCTTCTTTGAGGTCGCTCTCTTACTGCCCTTGCCCTCGCCGCCGAATTCCTCGGCATCAGAGGAAAGGATAACCTCGTATACACCCTCTCTTTCCACACCGAAGGAGTATTTCTCCCTCATAACCGGCGTGAGATTACATACTGCCACAAGCTCGTTGCCTTTTTTGTCTTTTCTTGCGAATGCGATAACACTGTTCTGATTGTCGTCACTCACAAGCCACTTGAAGCCCTCCCAGCTGTAATCAATTTCCCAGAAGGCGGGATTTTTAAGATAGATGTGATTGAGCTTCTTTACATAAGCCTTGAGCTGACGGTGCTTTTCATAGCCGAGAAGCAGCCAGTCAAGCTCACTGTCATACTTCCATTCGATAAACTGACCGAATTCCTGACCCATAAAGGTAAGCTTCTTACCCGGGTGAGCCATAAGGTAGCCGAGGAATGAACGTATGCCGCTGAATTTTTCCTCATATTCTCCCGGCATCTTGCCGATAAGTGAGCATTTTCCGTGAACAACCTCATCGTGTGAAATGGGAAGGATAAAGTTTTCGGAAAAAGCATAGAAGAAGGAGAAGGTGAGAAGATTATGGTTATACTTTCTTGAAAGACCGTCCATCGAGAAATATCTCAGGGCGTCATTCATCCAGCCCATATTCCATTTGAAGTTGAAGCCGAGGCCGCCGATATCCGTGGGCTTTGTCACAAGAGGCCAGGCAGTGCTTTCCTCGGCAATCATCAGGGGATTTTTAAACTCGCGGAAGATACCTGAGTTAAGCTTCCTGAGAAATTCAACAGCCTCAAGATTTTCGTTGCCGCCGTACTTGTTGGCAATCCATTCGCCGTCCTTTCTGCCGTAGTCAAGATAAAGCATTGAAGCAACTGCGTCAACACGAAGTCCGTCAATGTGATATTTATCCATCCAGAAGGCGGCCGATGAGGTAAGGAAGGAAATAACCTCGTTTCTGCCGAAGTCGAATATCTTTGTGCCCCAATCCTTATGCTCGCCCTTTTTCGGGTCCTTGTATTCGTAGCAGGCTTCACCGTCAAAGTCAGCAAGTCCGTGTTCATCTCTCGGGAAGTGGGCAGGCACCCAGTCGAGAATAACGGAAATACCGTTCTGATGACACTTATCAACAAAGTACATAAGGTCGTCGGGAGTACCGTAGCGGGAGGTTGCGGCAAAGTAGCCGATTACCTGATATCCCCATGAGCCGTCGAAGGGATATTCGCTAAGGGGCATAAGCTCAATGTGAGTGTAGCCCATATCCTTGACGTAGGGTACAAGACTTTCGGCAAGATCTCTGTAAGAATAAGGGTTGCCGTCCTCGTGAATTTTCCACGAGCCTGCGTGCACCTCATAGATATTCATCGGAGACTCGTAAACGTTTATATTCGCCTTTTCTTTTTGCCATTTGCTGTCCTTCCACTTGTATGATCCCAGCTCATAAATCTTTGAGGCGGTCTCAGGCCTTGTCTGTGAGTGGAAGGCATAGGGGTCGCACTTGGCTGTTTTTTTGCCCGAGGGTGCCGTAACGAGGAATTTGTAGCAGTCATACTGCTTTACTCCTTCAAGATAGCATTCCCACATTCCCGCATCGTTGATTTTTGTCATGGTGCCCTTTGATTCATCCCAGCCGTTAAAGTCACCTATAACGCTGACCGCCGCGGCGTGGGGAGCCCATACACGGAAAGAGAAAAGCTTATCGGTAACCCTGTGAGCGCCCATGTATTCGTAGGCCTTCATATTGTTGCCCTGATGAAACAGATAAAGGGCAACATCGTCACCTTTGGGTTTCTTTTCTGTCATTGTTACACCTCTCTTTAAAAAAAGATAGTTCTACACATAGTCCATAATATCACTAATGTATCGGGATTTCAATAGTTTTTTGTTATTCTGTTACAAGTTGATAAATCTTCCCCTAAATCTTTTGTATAATTTTACCTAATATTTTCCACATGGCAGGGGCTGATTCTTGCAAATGACGATGTTGTGTAATATCTAATGGTTTTTTTCTCTCTACTTTTTAATAAAAGGCAAAACTAAAGAGCCGGTTATCGGTGTTACCCGATCCGGCTCCTTAAGCTTTTTAAGCAGATATTCAACTCTTAATCAAAAAACATGCGTCCGTCTTCAGAATGGTTAAGCGCTTTAAAGAATTCATCCTCTGCAATAAGGCTGAGGAATGCTTGATGATCTCTTTCGATTCTTCCGCCCTGGAAAATACCGTAAATGTAGGGATATCCTGTTACAGGCTCGTCGCTTGAATACATATATTCAAAGTTCTTTGCAAAGAAGACTCTTGCTCTCTCGTCGCCCTGCTCATTGATGAAATAAATTGAAACGGTGTCAAAGAAGCAGTTTTCAAAATCAATTGTCTCATAAAGCTTCTTTGAAGCAGCAACCATGTTCTCAGGAAGCTTTTCGTCAACGGCGAAGTCTAGACCTATTCTGAGATTTCCGCCGATTTCTTCGATAAATCTTACAGGGTAGGCTTCTTCTATTATCTTGCGGGTTTCTTCCTTAAGGAAAACATCTCCGAATTCCTTGTCTTCCTCGCTGAAGGTGTAGCCCTCAAGAGTGAGATAAATATCAAGACTGTTTTCATATATCGCCAGAGCAAGAGCAGGAAGCCAGCTGCTGTTTTCCTCAGCACCCTCAAGACAGGTGAAAACAAAGCTGTCACCCTCAACCGCCTTTGCTCTGAGAATGGGCATTGTCGAGGTTTTATCGACTATATAGATTTCATCCTTGCCCTCTGCCTGTGCCGCCTTGCAGAGATTTGCAAAAAGAGTCTTGTCACCTTCGGTCATGGCAGTGACCTTAAGTGCGGTAACACCGTCCGCCTCAGTAAGCTCAACATATTTATCCTTGCTGTAGGATATGGGAACAGAAGCCTGGGTATAGCCTGCGATAAAGGAAATTCCCGTTGAGCAAAGCACTGAAAGAACACCGTTGTTGAGCTTGTCGGGTGACATCTTTACAACAATGAGATAGGGATCATTGATTCCGTAGCCGAGGGCGTAGGGCTCACCGAAGGTATCAAGTCGGTTTTTAAGGCTTGTTAAGGTGTCAAGCCATTTGCCTTCGGATACGTTACCGTATTCTGAGCCACGGTAGCTCACGGAAATGGTTTCACCCTTGATTTCACTGTAGTTTTTCTGATTTGCACCGAAAAGTGCGCCCTCTTCAGACTTTTCCCAGTGGGCTGCAATATCTATATTTACTATAAGACTTGCGGCTGGATGCTCTGTGGTCATGTTGTTGATAAGCACCTCGTTGAGAGTGGGATGTCTGTCATCGTTGAGAATATAATATACGCCCTGCTTGTCTGCCTTGTAGGTGTCAAAATAGTAATAGCTGTCCGTCATTTCCACCTTATCCTGAGCAAACACAAGCTCATCGCCGAAAATCTCTATTTCTTCTTTGTTTTTCTTAAGGTAATCTGACTTGAGCACTACCTCTATGTATTCATAATTTTCCTTGTCCTGTACATTGTCTTCGTTAATCTCAGGCTCCCCGGGTATTTTACCCTTGAGAAGCTTAACCGACTCGATGTTTTCGGGGGCTACCTCTATCTGAGCTACCTCGGGAGCTTCGCTTGACCAACGGTTAGTTGTAAGATAAAGCCTTGCGGCTCTTGAAACATAGCACTTGATCATATCGGTTGCGGTAAGCTCACCGAAAAGCTCAAAGGGAACGATAAGGTCAACCGTATCACCCTCAACCTTTATTGAATACCTCTGCCCGTCAGCAATAATATCCATTCTGTCCTTTACGGTTTCAGAGGCGGTCTTGAATTCTGCGGCGGTCATATTTTCGGGTGCGCTGAGAACGATATGATATTTATACTCCATATCTGAGTACCAGAGATAATTATCGAGAGCAACCGCACCTGCAGAAACACCGATAACACCGACGAAGGCAAGGGCAACGATGCCGCCTGCCGTGGTTTTATTAATTCTAAACCCCTTAAGAGCTTTTTTTCTGAAAACAAACAGAGGGATAAAGCCGATTACAGCCGCAATAACAGCCCCGATAAGCTTAACCGCCATACCGAAGGACGAAAATACAACAAGATAAGCGGCGGCGGCAGCGCAAAGCCAGAGCCAGATAACAGAAAGAGTAAGCTTAAGACCGTAAAGCGGTTTTTTCGGCTTCTTATCATCTTCTTCGTCATCCTCATCTTCTCTATCAGGCTTAGGCACAGCCTTTTCAATATCGCTTACAAGCTTTGCCACTCTGGAAGCATCGTACTGGAACATGCAGTGAATTGTGGCAAGATAATACTTGATGGTATCGCTGTATTCAGAATCGTCAAGCCTTATGGGGATAACGGGCACCTGATTTTCAATAGCAAGCTGGATTTCACGGCTGACCTGACCCGAATGGTTTGAGTTGCCGCTTGAAAGGAAAAGAAAAACCGAGGAGTTCATAATAGCCTTTGAAATTTCACCCGCCCATTCCTTACCGTAGGGAATATCTCTGGGTGCAATCCAGCATTTCATATCGTTACTTTCAAGAGCGTCACAAATTATGGTTGCCGTTTTCGAATCCTTGCTCGAATGACTGATAAAAATTCTTTTCTCCATTTTTACTCTCCGTAAAAGTTATTTGATAAACCCGATTATATCACAGTCCTTCAGGTTTGACAAGTGCTTGAGGAGGGATTAGGGATTAGGGATTAGTAGCAAAGGTAAGGGTTTTGATATTAGTAGTCAGTAGCCAGTAGCCAGTAGTCAGGGGAACGCCCGTCGGGCGTTTAATGGCGTAAGCCAATTCATGCCTCCGAGCAAAAATGATACGGTAGGGACACGGCTCGCCGTGTCCGCAAACCTGACCGATAAATATATTTAATTTAACACGGTAGGGGCGTCCGTTGTGTCGTCCGAGTAGTCAGTAGTAAGGAACTAATGGCGTGAGCCAATTCATGCCATAGGCAATTCATGACAAGGTCAATTCATGGCGTAGCCAATTCATTCCATACAATATTATTGAGGGACCGGCAGCCAACAACTGACCGCAGGTCAATAACACTATGCGAAGCGTAATATCACTGCATAGCAATAAAACTGCCGAGTGTCCTTGCGGACACTCGGCTAGCAGGGAGCTGTTTATCAGTCTGCGTTTTCTTCTTCAGCCTTGTCGATGATTTCCTGAGGTACTGCCTCACCGTGCTTAACAAACATAATGAGAATAATTGCAAGCAGGAACATTACCGGACTGTAATAGAACAGCGACATATAGGTTCCGGCAAACATTCTTATAAAGCCGTAAACGATGGGAGAAGCAATCTGTGCTGAGAAGGTAGCGGTGTAGTAGTAGCCTGTGAAGGTGCCGACCTTTTCAATACCGCCGATTTCAAGAACGAGGGGAAGGGTGTTAACGGTGATGAACATATTTGCTGCACCGCCGAGAATAAGAACGGGATAGATAAGAACTCTGAGAATTGCGGTAACACTGTTGACCGTGTCAACGATTGCGCCGAGAGCAACCTCAAAGGAGTCTGTTTCTGTGCCGAGGATATTATTTGCAACTGCAACAAGGTCAGTATAAACGCCCTCACCCTTGGTTTCGATAAGATAAGCGTCATACTTTTCATATGCGGCAACATTGATTACTGCTGCATCAGCATTTACGTCTGATTCGGTTACTGCGGCTGCAGATGCTGCAGCGGTGCCTTCGCCGTTCTTATATGCGAGATAGCCTTCGATTGAAAGAACCTCGTCGTCTGAAAGCTTTGTGCCGTTGAGCTGAGCCTCATTACTTCTGTCTGCATTGTATTCGTTGATATTTTCATCAATAACGATATAAGCATTGTTAACGGTAACATAATCCTTGATTGCAAGGCCCTTGCTGCCGAGCATGCCTACGAATACGCCAAAGAATACAACAAAAGCTGCAAGGAAGACCGAAAGGCCGGCAATGATGGTCTTCTTTCTTCCGATCTTCTTGCCCATTTTACCTGCAGGGATAGCGGCAACACCTGAGCATACTGCAAAGATGAGCATGATGAAGGTTGCCTCTGAGGTAATCATGTGAAGGATTTCCTGAGCGAAGAGTGAGAAGAAGGTTGTAATTGCATTTGATGCGCAGAAAAGGAAGAAGAGTGTGCCGAGCATAAATGCAAGACTTTTTCTTTCGCCCTTTGAGAGCTTAATAGCCTTAAGCTCAGCTTTTTTCTGCTTTGCAGCTTCCTTCTGAGCTTTTTTGAGTGCCTTCTGGTCTGCGTACTGATTTGCATCACCCTTGATTCGAATGCTTGTGTCTTCTTCCTTAACAAAGAAGAGAAGCACGAGCATACCGATGATCATAACAAGTGAACCTACGATGAATACATAGGGGAATGATACTGTTTCGTCAGCCTTGATTTCTGCCTTGCTGTAGCCTGCAAAAAGAGTACAAAGTGCAATACCTATTGTGCCTGCAACCATACCTACAGCTGAACCGATACCACCCATAAGGTTGATGATTGCATTACCTTCACTGCGAAGCTCCGGAGGAGTAAGGTCAGGCATAAGAGCAACAACAGGGGCTCTCCACAGTGACATTGAGAAAACAAAGAGAATAACCACCAGCATTGTAAGAGGAAGCTGGAGTGCGCCGCTTGTGTTAAGCGCAACAATGGGAATAAGAGCAAAAAGAAGAGCCGAAATCGGAGCGCAGGCAACAATGAAAGGACGGCGCTTACCGAGCTTTGAATGGCAATTATCTGAAAGCTTACCGAAAGTGGGCTGGAAAATAACACCGAAGATGTTATCGAAGGTCATAATGATACCGATGAAAAGAGGTACCAGTGAGAAGCCGCCTGATGCGGTAATTGTACTCTGACCCTGAGCCTCTGCAAACTCGCCTATCCAGGGAACAGCACTTGCAAGCTTGGCACTGAGGTTTGTAACCAGGTCACTTTCCGAAAGTATCTTGTTGAGAATTTTTGTAATATAGGGGTCATAAATTGCCCATGCGATTGATGTTGCCAGGAAACCAAAACCTGTAAGTATGGTCTTTGGCACATTCAGCTTCTGAACATTCTGTTGTTTTGCCATGTCAAAAGCTCCTTTCTTTTGAAAAAATTGCTGTCATTCAGCAACTTATATTATAGCTTTTAAATCAGTCAAATGCAACCTGAAAAAACAAATTCGTCAAAGTGTACATTTAAACGCCCTGAAATTATGCAATAAGCCTAACAGTTATATTTTATATTTCTGTTGACGATGAAAAATCTTTGTGATAGAATTTAACTGTATATTAATGAAAAGGAGAATTATTTATGAAATTCTTAAAAAAAGTACTTACTCCCCTCATAGCGGTACTCCTTGTTTTTGCTATGACATTTTCAGTTTTCGCTTCTGTAGGCACTCAGGTAAATGCCCGTGACCTTTTTGTTGCAAACAAAGCAGAACGAGTTTTCTTCGATGCTCTCGATGTTGCCGCCAACGCTCTTGTCAAAGCAATTGCAAGCTTCTTCCCTACACCCAGATATTGGTTTGACAAAGAAGATGTTCCCGGCTTTATGGAAGGCACTGCCGAATTTCTTGACAAATCTCAGGCAGGCGCAACATGGTCACTGGGCTATGACTCAAGAAGTCTTCTGCCCGAAAACAAAGAAGATGTTATCGGCAAATATTATGTTGCAGGCTCAATCGGCATCGACGGCAAGCTCGCTACAGGTGTTGAAGATGACCTTCTTGTAAGAACCGTTGCCCTTAACGATTCAACAGGCAGAGGCACTGCAGTTTTCACCGTTCTTGACTCCTACGGTCTTTCACTTGCAGATGTGCGCGAAATCAGAACACGTCTTGCTGACTGGTCAAAGGAAAACGGCATCAACTCCATCACCGTTTCCGTTCTTCATCAGCACAGCGCAATTGACACCTTCGGTATGAACGGCAATATTTTCCGTATGGTATTTCTCAACCCTGCGCGCACCTTCTTCGGCATTGAAACAGAAAACGGCAAAAATGATGAATACATGGAAAATCTCTTCAACAAAACTGTTGACTCAATCAAAGCCGCCTTTGCCGATATGACAGAGGGCGACCTTTTCTACGGTACCGCAGATGCACAAAAATATATCTACGACAAGCGTCAGCCCTATATAAATGACCCCAACTTCAACCGTTTCCGTTTTGTACCCGATGACGGCTCAGAGGAAACCTGGATTGTTTCCTCACAGATTCACTGCGTAGGCAACGGTGCAGCAGGAACTCTCGTAACAGGCGACTATCCTTACTATGCAGAGCAGGAAATCAATGCTCACGGCGCAAATGTACTTTTCATTATGGGCGCAGAACAGTCTAACACCCAGGAAAAAGACAAGACCACAGTTATCGACTACACTCCCAACGAGACAGGCATTGAAAACACAGTTGGCTACGGCAAATCAATTGCAAGAGATTTAATTGCAATCACCGAGGAAACAGAGGTTACTCCCCTTCTCAACATCAGATATAAGGAAACTCTCCTTCCCCTGACAAACTCAATTCTTATGCTTGCAGGTAAAGCAAGTCTCTTTGAAAATATCATAAGAATCCAGAAGACAGACTACTTCATTCTCACAGAAATCGGTTATATGGAAATGGGCGATAACCTTGCCTTTGCCATTGTACCCGGCGAGATTGCTCCCGAGCTTGCATACGGCGGTTGCCTGGGCGCTGACTACTCATGGTCAGGCGAAGACTGGCAGTACCCCTCAATGCAGGAAATCGTAACTGCCTCAGGCAACGACAGAGACCTTCACGTTATCGGCCTTGCCAATGACCAGATAGGCTACATCGTACCCGACAACGACTATATGTCAATGCTTCACGAAGACAGCAAGAGCATCGAGTTTGTTTCTCTGGGCAAAAACACTGCTTCAAAGCTTATTATGGCATTTGAAGATGTAGTTAATAACAAATAATATCACTTAAATGATAAACGCACCCGCCTAAATCGGGCAAGGTTGCTAAGGACAGAAAAGGGGTAATACGGTTAAAAACGTATTACCTCTGTTTTTTTCTTCTGTGGTAAAAAATGATTATGATAGTTTAAGTGATATTCCGACTGTGTCGGAGTGGTATTATTGCCACAGGCAATAGTAATATTGAAACTTTCAGTTTCAGTTTTATTTTATTCGCAAAAAACTTGCGAAGCAAATAACACTATGCGAAGCATAATATCACTGCAAAGCAATAAAACTCGCCGCAAGGCGAATAAAACTGCCGAGTGTCCCGTAAGGACACTCGGCTAAGCGGTTGCGTATTATTTTGATTATGAGACTACCGGCATTGTTTCCTGAGGCAGAATGTTATAAACGGTGCCGTCAGTAGCCGCCATACTTATAGGCACATCCGGCAAAATCAGATGAATGGTGCTTATAAAGTTATTGCTGTTTTCACCGGGAAAACCGGTTACAAGAGTAATAGGCTTTATTTTTGCAGTATGGGCGCTGACCGTGAGAATGGGATCGTCACTGAAATAAATAGCCATTTCTCCGCCGTTGTTTTTAGCTGTCTGCCATAGGTTTTCCAATATATCCGGTTCGATTTTATATTCCCCCTGCTCAAAGGGCAGGACTGATATTACTTCCAATTCTGCGCCGTGTTTTACGGCAATTGCTTTACCTGCTTTCACAAGCTGCTTTGAAGACTCCTGCGGTGTTATACAAACAAGTACAGTTTTAGCCTTTTTCATGGAAAATTTACCTCCTTTTCCATCTGTAGTATATACCCTCTGCCTAAAGCAGACTTAAAAGCCCCGGAATTTACCCTCTATACATTTATATTCACACCTCATGGGAATATTAACCCGCACCGCACTTTAAATAAAAAAGCAAGCCACAAAATCTGTGACCTGCTCAGACTGTCGATAAAGGCACAAGAACACACAAAAGTCATAAAAATAAAAAAAGATGTGACCTGCTCAACTTAATTCTTACATAAATTTATATTTGCCGTAGTATTCTTTATATCTCTCTATAGCTTCAGCAATAATTCTTATTGCTTCTTCTCTGCCCTTGGCTTCATCTATAACCGTTGTTTTGTTTTCAAGGGTTTTATAAACAGAAAAGAAATGGGTCATTTCATCGAATATATGCTTGGGAAGCTGTGATATATCAGTGTAACCGTTATATGTTGGGTCACCTGCATGAATTGCAATAATCTTATCATCGGCAGCGCCGCCGTCAAGCATGGTGATTACACCTATGGGATAGCACTCCGCAAGCACAAGAGGGTCAATTCTCTCAGAGCAAAGCACCAACACATCAAGAGGGTCATCGTCGGCGGCAAAGGTCAGAGGGATAAATCCGTAGTTGGCGGGATAATGAGTTGATGTGTGCAAAACCCTGTCCAGACGCAGAAGACCTGTTTTCTTATCAAATTCATATTTCATCTTACTGCCCTTGCTGATTTCAATAACAGCATCAAAGCAGGTGGTTGATATTCTGTCAGAGCCAATGTCATGCCATATGTTCATATAAATTTACCTCCATATTCATTATAGTATAATGATATCACAAACCGATAAAAAAATCAGCCCTTCAGTCTAAAAAATATTTTTCCAAAACTATTGATTATGAACGCTCTTTTGAGTATAATAATATTCACATCTGCTGGAATAGCTCAGTTGGTAGAGCAGCGCATTCGTAATGCGCAGGTCGCGTGTTCGAGTCACGTTTCCAGCTCCAGATAAGCCGTCCTTAAAGGGCGGCTTTTTTAACATATCAAAACTATTGTAAAAAAGAAAAAACCGTGATATAATAACTTTATCTATGAGTTTCAGGAGGTGCAGAGCTTGTCACTGAAGGTTAAAGCAGTCGGTGCTTATACCGAAAAGTTTATGAAATACCGCCACCTTTTGCGTGAGCTTGTTATAAAAAAAATAAAGCTGCAATACAGAAATTCCGTTCTCGGTGTTTTCTGGACTTTTCTGCAGCCTCTTCTTACAATGATAGTTCTCACCGTTGTTTTCAGCAACCTTTTCGGCAGAGATTCAAAAGAGGTTGTGAACTATCCCGTTTATCTGCTTGCAGGCAGACTGCTCTATGAATTTTTCACCCATAGTACAAAGAAGGCTATGAAATCAATAAGAGGCAGTGCCTCAATTATCAAGAAGGTCTATGTGCCGAAATATATCTATCCCCTGTCGGTTGTGCTTTCCACCTTTGTTACCTTCCTGATTTCACTTTCCGTGCTGGTACTGGTTATAATTTTCTTCAACCTGACAGGCAAAGACCCTATCCCCATGACCCCTTATGTTGCCTTCGCAGTGGTACCCATAATAATTCTCTTTGTTATGTGCCTGGGTATCGGTATGCTTCTTGCAACCCTTGATGTTTTCTTCAAGGATATAGAAAATCTCTATGATGTTTTCACAATGCTTCTTTTCTATGTTACACCTATTGTTTACACTATAGATAAGCTTGGCTTTGCCGCAGGCTCATGGCAGGCTATGATTCTGAGGCTCAACCCTCTTTGCGGAATAATTGATATGTTCCGCGCGGCAGTGCTTCACAGCGCAGAGTTTACGGCATATTTTGACCCGTTTGCTCTGGCCTACTGTAGCGGCTTTGCCATAGTTATGCTTCTTGTGGGTACTGCTCTTTTCTATAAGCTGCAGGATAAGTTCATTCTTCACATTTAAGAAAGGCGGCTGATTTTTTGAAAGAATATGCAATTGAAGTAAATCATGTCAGCATGCTTTTCCGTCTTAACCGTGAAAGAGTTGACAGTGTAAAAGAATATTTCATAAGACTGCTCACGAGAAAGCTCACCTATACTGAATTCTGGGCGCTGAAGGATGTTTCCTTCAAGGTTGAAAAAGGTGACCGTGTAGGTGTTATGGGCTTTAACGGTGCAGGCAAAAGCACCCTGCTCAAAACAATTGCCGGGGTACTCAAGCCCACAATGGGCAACTGCAAGGTTGTGGGTACGGTTGCACCTATGCTTGAGCTTGGCGCAGGCTTTGACCCCAACTATTCAGGCAAAGAGAACATCTATCTTTACGGTACAACAATGGGCTTTTCAAGAAAGTTCATCGATGAAAAATTTGACGAGATAGTTGAGTTTTCCGAACTCGAGGAATTCATCAACGCCCCCCTCAAGAGCTATTCATCGGGTATGAAGTCAAGACTTGGCTTTGCAATTGCAACAGCCGTCAAGCCTGATGTGCTTATTCTTGACGAGGTTCTCAGCGTAGGCGATGCTGCCTTCAAGGAAAAGAGTGAGCAGAGAATCCTCGATATGATGGATGACGGTGTTACGGTGCTTTTTGTTTCTCACAGCACCGACAGAGTAAAGAAGCTCTGCAATAAGGCTATAATTCTCACCAAGGGTCAGGTTGTGGCTCACGGCGAGGTTAACGAAATCTGCGATATGTACACCGAAATGGTCAACAGCAAATAAAAATTCAGTTGAAAGGAAGACAGAAAAAAATGACATTATGGACATACCGTTACTATGAAAACAATAAGAAAATTTCTGTTCCGACATGCTGATTGAAACTGATTTTTTATAAATAAAAATCTTTTATCCGTCGGAATATCTCCGACGGAATTTTTTTGGAGGTGATTATTTTGTGGAGACCGCCAAGGGACCCCAATGTGAAGGTCCCTGTGTTTAAAAATATCGTTTACGCTCTGAAACTTGTCTGGCAGTGTGATAAAAGACTGCTCATAGGATACATAATCAATGGCTTTTCAGCTAATATTTTCACTTTGTTTGTTCAGAATATACTTTTCCTTAAGGTGCTTCTGAGCGTACTGGACAAGGGCAGCAGCTTTGAAAGCTATTTTTCTACTCTTGTAACATTCCTTGTTCTTTCCCTTGTGCTTCTTGCCGTAAGCTGGGGTTCACACTACATTGTCAGTGCCTCAACGAAAAATGTACTCAAGGTACTCAACAACAAAATATTCAACAAGGCTATAACCCTGGATGTGGAATGTTATGAAAATCCCGAATTTTATGACAAATATCAGAGAGCCACAAATGTCCTTGCATGGTCATATTTTGACTTTGTGTGTCACGCAGTTGCAAGCATTATAACCTGCATTATATCTCTGGGACTTGTTATAGGCACGGTGACCACCATTAACCCAACTTATCTTCTGTTTCTTTTGCCTGTTGTTTTTGTTTTTCTTATTGAAACGGCAAAGAGTAAGCTTGTCTATAAGCGTGATATGGAAATGACAAAAAACAACAGAATAAAGGCATATATTCAGCGCACTGTTTTCCTCAAGGATTTTTCCAAGGATATGCGCACATCAAATATTTTTGCCGTACTTATGCACCGCTTCAGGGCGGCAATTGACGGTAATGTTGAAATACTCAGAAGCTACGGTGTAAAGCTCTTTATTTACAGCACCGTCAGCTCACTTTTCAGCGAGTTCATCCCCATTATCGGCACCTATGCCTTTGCTACATATCAGTTTGTCTATACAAACGCCCTGACTGTTTCAGGCTTTTCCGTTGTGCTTTCCTCGATTAATGCTGTAAGGGAATCCACTCTGAGCATTGCAAGAAACTTTGACAGCCTTGTGAGTATGGCACTTTATTTTCAGAATCTCAGAGAATTTTTCGACTATGAGCCGAAAATCACTTCAGGTGAAAAAATGCCGGAAGGGCTTGAAAGTCTTGAATTCAGAAATGTGAGCTTCAAGTACCCCTCGGCAGAAAAGTTTGCCCTTAAGGATATTTCCTTCACAATAAACAAGGGAGAAACTCTTGCCCTCGTAGGCGTAAACGGTGCAGGCAAATCTACTCTCGTGAAGCTTCTGCTTCGTTTCTATGATGTGACGGAAGGCGAAATTCTCTATAACGGCATCAATATCAAGGAATATGACCTGAATGCTTATCGCAATGTTTTCGGCGCAGTTTTTCAGGATTACAAAAACTTTGCCGTTTCCGTTTATGAAAATGTTATCTGCCACGAATGCAGTGACGAAGAAAAGGCTAAGGCCGAGGACGCGCTTAAAAGAAGCGGTATCTGGGAAAAAATCTCCGCCTTCCAAAAGGGCGGCGACACTGTGCTGACAAAGGAATTTGACAAAAACGGTGCAGGTCTTTCAGGCGGTGAAAATCAGAAGGTTTCAGCGGCAAGGCTTTTTGCAAAGGACTTTCAGTTTGCTGTCCTTGACGAGCCTTCCTCTGCCCTTGACCCTATAGCCGAATATAAAATGTATGAAAACCTTATTGACGTAACCAAGGATAAGACCGTTATGTATATATCTCACCGTCTGTCAAGCGCAGTGCTTTCAGACAGGATTATCGTTATAGGCGGCGGCAGGGTACTGCAGCAGGGAAGCCATAAGGAGCTTATGGAATGTGAGGGCAACTATAAAGAGATGTTTACTCTGCAGGCTTCAAGCTACAACGGTGAAAAGGAGGTAAGTGACAATGACTGAAAAGAAAAAGCACCACTCCACCTTTTCTAATATATTCTTTTTTATCCGTCTGCTGTTTAAGATTTCACCCACATTGGTTATAGGCGAATTTATAATGGGCATTCTCACCACACTGCCTACAAGACTTGTAAGCGTTGTGGGTCTTAAGTATATAATTGATGTTGTGACCGAAGGCGAAAATGTAAAGCGCATTTTCTATGCCGTAGCAATTATTGCGGCAGTGCTTATTTTCAGCAAGCTTTTCGCATGGATTTTTCAGGAGTTTTTCTGGAATATGGCAAGGGAAAGAGTTTACTACGGACTTAACAGCATTCTCTATGAAAAGGCGAGACAGCTTGACCTTGAAAGCTATGACAACCCCGAATTCTACAACAGCTTCATCCTCACCATTGAGTCCTCGTCGGATAATATCACAAACCTTTTAGGTCTTGTGAGAAACTATGTGGGCAATCTCATTTCATTTTTCACTATTGCAGGTGTACTGCTGACAATTGACCCCATTTGTCTTGTTATTATTCTTGTGTTTATAGGTGTCTTTCTGCCTCTTAGCAACAAAAGAGGCGATCTGCAGATGGCAAGACGCAGAGATAACACGGAGTACCACAGACGAAGCGACTACTTCCAGAGAATTTTCTATCTGCAGGACTATGCCAAGGAAGTGCGTATGAACAATATTCACCCTCTGCTTATGGCAAGGTACAACGACGCGGCTGACGATGTTATAGCAAACCAGAAAAGATATTGGAAGAAAATTTCTGCAGTGTCATTTCTGCAGGAGGCAGGTGTGCAGAGCCTCGGCTTTATGTTTGTGCTGCCTCTTTATCTCGGTTACTGTGTACTTGTGAAGGAAACTCTGTCGGCAGGCGATTTCGTTGCCGCCTTCAACGGTGCTTCATCTATTGCCATGTCTATTAACTTCCTGACGGTATGGGCAGTTGCAGTTTTCTCCGAAAGAGGCAAAATGATTGAGAAGTACCGCGAGTTTTTAGCTTGCGACTTTAAAATAAAAGACGGCGAAAAAACCGCCGCAGTAACTGAGCCTAAGGAAATCACCGTGAAGGATATGAGCTTCACCTATCCCGGTAACAGTGAGCCGACACTTAAAAACATAAATCTCACCATAAAGCCCTATGAAAAAATTGCCCTTGTAGGCTATAACGGTGCAGGCAAGACAACCCTTACAAATCTGCTTATGCGCCTTTACGATGTGAGTGACGGAGCAATTCTCATTGACGGTGAAGATATAAGAGATTTCACGGTTTCATCTCACCGTGACCGCTTTGCAGCAGTTTTTCAGGATTTTCAGCTTTTTGCCTGTACGGCAAGAGAAAATGTTGCTCTGTCAGATGACGGCGACGAAGAAAGAGTAGAACAGGCACTGCGAAACAGCGGCTTTGACAAGAAGCTCAAGCACGGCGTGGATACGGAAATGCTCCGTGAATTTGACGATGAGGGCAGAATGCTATCCGGCGGTGAAAGTCAGAAAATTGCCATAGCAAGAGCCTTCTATAAGAATTGTCCCTATGTTATTCTCGATGAGCCTTCTGCAAACCTTGACCCCATAGCCGAATATAATCTCAATCAGGCTATGATTGAAGCTGCAAAGCATAAGACGGTTATATTTATTTCTCACAGACTTTCCACCACTGTTGGTGCAGACAGAATTTATGTAATGGAAAAGGGAGAGATAATAGAAAGCGGCAGCCATGAAGAGTTGATGAAGATGAAGGGTACATATGCATATATGTTTAATCTTCAGGCAGAAAAGTATAAGGAATAATTTGACACCTGAAAAAAATTGCTATATAATTTTTAAAAAATATTTATCAAATGTGAGGAGATTCATATGAAAAAAACAACAACCGTAATTTTTTCTTTTGTTTTAGCTTTTTTAATGTTCTGCTCGTGTTGCAGTGTTTCCGTCTTTGCACAAGAGGATGCTTTCAAACCGGTGCTTCGCTTTATCGCATCAAGCGATACACATATACAGACCTCATCAAATAAAAATGAACAGCGTATCGCCGCAATGATGGATTTAGGCTATGCCGTTGCCGAAGAGGACCCGCATTATAAGGCACTTGATGCTCTCCTTGTTTGCGGTGATCTTACCGAAAGCGGAACAACCAAGCAGTTTGACAAATTTCAGAGTGCAATAGATAGCTCATTGCGGGACGGCACCCGTTTTCTCGGCGTTGTTGCCCACGGACACGACGGCAAAACAATGACTCATGCACAAACTAGAGAATATTATTCCCAAATCAGCGGTAATACCCCTGATTTTCATACAGTCATAAACGGTTTTCACTTTATCGGCATCTCCGTTTCTCCCAATCAGACAGGCCCTTGGAATGATGAAAATCAGGTTCGTTGGCTTGACACACAGCTTGCTCAGGCTGCTGCAGACGATCCGGACAAACCGATTTTTGTTATTCATCACGAACATGTTCTCGGCACGGTTTACGGCAGCAACGAGGGCTGGGGCCTTTCCTGTTTCGCTGATGTTCTCAGCAAATATCCGCAGGTTGTTGATTTTTCCGGACATTCACACTACCCCCTTAATGACCCCCGTTCACTTTGGCAAGGCGAATTTACGGCAATCGGTACCGGCGCACTCCACTATGCCGAATTCTTCATTGACGGCGAAACCGTTCATCCTTCGGGATACAAAGATGTTGCTACCTGCTGGATTGTAGAGGTAGACGCACAAAACAAAATCAGACTCAGAGGTATGGACATCCTTTCGGAGGAATGTTTGTGCGAATATATTCTGGATAATCCTGCAAAAGCCGAAAACAGACCCTACACACCGGAAAAGAGAGCCGAAGCCTCAAAAGCTCCCGTCTTTTCCCCCGATGCCGGAATTAAGATTTCTTCTCAGGATAACAATGCCGAGTTGACCGTTTCTGCCGCACAGTCAACAGACGGAATGCCCGTTGTTCTTTATCGGGCTTTTGCCATAGATAAGCAGGGCAGAACTGTCTCGTCTGCATGGACACTTCCCCAATATTATGTTGCAGGGGAGCAAAAGGAGATAACTCTGAATTTAACCGGTCTTGATAACGGTATATATACTGTCCGCGTAATTGCGCAAACGGCTTATGACGTTAGCTCCGCACCTCTGGATGCTACCTTGATTGTCGGCAACGTCAGCGAAGATGCGCCGCAGGATAAAGAGGATGACACAGAGGATAACGGCAACGAAAATGCCTTTACGGAGTTCTTCCGCCGCATTGGCGATTGGTTCCGCAGCATCTTTGAATGGTTCAAAAACCTGTTCTGAGCTAAAGAAAATAACCTCCGCATAAAACCAAAAAAAGACATAGAAACAGTGTAACTGAAGGGGACAGGTTCAACCGAGCAGCCATGCTCGGTTGAACCTGTCCCTTGACTTTTGCGTAAAATGCAGAAAAACTCTGTATGAACTCATCTTCTGAGCATTTTTATTGCTTTTATCTTCGCCTTCTTTGCCGTGGGCATAAGCTTGGCATAGGAATAATACTTCAGAGCATTTCCCACAAGTATATATTCACCTATAAACTCATGATAGTCTGCAGAGAAGCTCTTTTTGAAATCGAAAATTCCCTTGAAATTATCCTGGGGAATAAGCTCGCCGAGAGTGCCGTCACCCTGAAGCTCGGGAGTTTTTACAATAATATAGCCAAGGTCGTGCACCTTACAACCGCGCTTTACGCTTTCACAAAGTCTGAGATAGTTGAGGTAGTGGCTTGAACGGGTGTTGTTTCTTATTACATTTCTTGTTCCGCCGAAAAGGCATGAACCCATGCCTGCATAATAAATTGAAAGACCGCCTGCAACGCAAATGCGTCTGTCTTTTGTGAACTCCTCAGCCTCAGACATTCTCTTTTCGTAATGCTCTGTCTGCTTGTCCACGCTGTCAATAATTTCACGAAGCTGTCTTGCCTTCTTTTCGTGAGCAGTGGCAAGCTCAGCCAGAGCCTTTTCTTTCTTTTCGAGACGCTCCGCCTGAAGCTTCTCGTCAATATCCTTATCGTAATAAACAAGCTTCAGGTCACTGTTGTCTTTAAATTCACGAAGAAGCTTTGTGCAGTAATCACCGTTTCTTTCAACAAAGCTGTCTCTTTCACTTGTGTCACGCATAACCGCCATAAAGTCATCCATAAGTGCCGGATTTTTCTCTATATCCTCATATGTATAGCTTTCAGCCACAAGACCGCGCTGTTCGCCTATACGGATACTGTATCTGACACCCTTATCGCACTTTTTGAGAATTTTATCGGCAGTGAGCTGCACATCGCCCTCATAAAGAGGAATGAAAAGCTGTACCGGCTGCTTGTAGGTGTAATTTTCAATTGAGGGGTTCAGCTCATAGCCCATATCTGTGAACACCTTGTGCATTCTGTGACCCTCATCCTTTTCTTCGCCGTTAATGCGAAGGGATACGGGCGGGTCCATAATAAGGCAGGTAGCGCCGCCTTTTTTCATTTCAGTCTTCATAAAATCGGTGAACTCTCTGAGAAGCTCTCTGTTACCGTAGTCGCAGACTGCACCGCCCGATGCGTACCAGATTTTGCCTGCAACGGGAAGCGAACGCTCCATAATGAGTACGGCAAGAACTCTCTTTTCACCCTCGAAGCCGCAATAGTAGGTGCATTTCCATGTGGTTTTTACATTCTGCCATGCACTGCACTGAATATACTGTCCGCCGTTTTCCTCTATAAATTTATCATATGCCTTCAGGTCGGTTTCCACTCTGAATGTATACATTTATATACCTTCTTTCTTTTCTTTCAATGCTCTGAGTACCTCTGCCTTTTCGTTGAAGGGTACTTTTTCGCCCTTGATTTTCATATATTGCTCGTGACCCTTACCTGCAAGGATAAGAATGTCACCTTTTTCTGCCTTTTTCACTGCGAAACCCACAGCCTCGGCTCTGTCGGGGATAATCACATATTCGCCCCCTGCCTTTTCGCAGTAGGATGCAATTTCCTCGCAGATGCTTCTCGGGTCTTCAAAGTCAGGATCGTCACTTGTTATGACGGTGAAATCACTCATATGCCCCGAAACGGTACCCAGCTCTTCACGGCGACATTCTGTGCGTCCACCAACGCTGCCGAAAAGGGTTATGATTTTATTATGCTCATATTCCTTTGCAGTGTCAATTATACTCTTAAGGCTTATGCCGTTGTGGGCATAGTCGATGATAACTGTCACATCCTCGCTTTCGCGTACCAGCTCGCCTCTGCCTCTGACGAAAACATCTCTGAGACCCTTAGCGATATCATTATCCTTTACGCCGAAGCCTTCTGCAAGAGCTACTGCAATAAGAGCATTATGGGCATTAAACTCACCGGGCATTGCAATAGTGAAGCTTTTGTTTTTGCCCTTGGACTTCATATCGAAAGCAACTGCAAGCAGGTTGCCGTCTTTTTTCTTTTCTGCGTTTTCCAGCACATAGTCTGCATTGTTGTCATAGCCGTAGGTGATGACTTCGCCCTTGCAATATTTCAGCACTTCCTCACTGAATGGGTCGTCAATGTTTATGATAGCCTTGTCACACATAGGAAAAAGCTGAGTTTTCCAATAGGCGTATTCCTCGAAGCTGTCGTGCTCGTTGGTACCGATATGGTCGGGATAAAGATTTATAAACACGCCGTAGCCAAAGTGTATGCCCTCAACACGGTGATGCTTAAGCCCGAGGGATGAAACCTCCATGGCAACTGCCTTGCAGCCTCCCTCAACCATCTGACGCAGCATTTTCTGCAGCTCATAGCTTTCAGGAGTAGTGTTGACAGTGGGCAGCTGTGTGTTGCCGTAAAATGCACCTACAGTGCCGATTATGCCCGTTTTTATACCGCCTGCTTCAAGTGCAAACTTCACAAGGTGTGCCGAGGTGGTTTTTCCCTTTGTGCCGGTGATGCCGATAACACACAGCTCCTCAGAGGGATTGCTAAAGAAATTACAGCTTATCTTTGCAAGGGCGCTTCGGGTGTTTTCGGTTATTATAACAAGTGCATCGTCGGGAAGCTCAACCTTTTTTTCGCAAAGGAAGACACGGCTGCCCTTTTCGTAGGCGCTCAAGGCGTACTTGTGACCGTCTGTGAAAGCACCCACAAGGCACACAAAAAGTATGCCCTCACCGCTTTTTCTTGAATCGTAGGCTATATCTTTTATTTCCACATCGCAGAAATTTTCCGCAGTGTAGTCAAGACCTTTTAATATTTCGGAAAGTTTCATTTTGTCTCTCCTGACTGCTCCTCAAGAGCCTTTAAACGCATTTTTTCTTTTTTGACTTCTGCACGCTGAGCAAGATATGCCGCACGCTTTTCGTGGCGGTCTTTTCCGCCGATGATGCCTACTCTGCGGAAGGCTTCAATAAACATAGCTGCCAGTGCGCCGCCCGTACCCAGCATAATGTCTGCCATTGTGTCTGTCAGACCGTGACTGTAAGGGGTCTGACCGTGCTGCATGGTAAAGCCGTAAAGCCTGTCCATAGTGAACTCGTAATACTCCCAGCCCACAAGTATGGAAACAGCGAAGCCCAGAGAAAAAAGAGCCTGAACAGAAATTTTGATAGGATGCTTGTCACCCTGCATTATCTCGGAAAGCACATAGGCTCCCGTGCAGGCAAGGTACCCTGCAAAAATATGCTCGGGGATGTCAACTCCCGTAAAGTCGGTGCGGGTGTTGAGGGTAGTGCCTACAACACAGCCGAAGCAGATAAAAACATTCAGCAGAGTCTGCATATAGGCAGGCATTTTTGTTATGAAGCTCCTGCCGCCGAAAAGCTGAAACATATCCCACAGGTGGGTGAAGATAATTGCAAAGGTTGCCTGCACAAATTCTGATGTGTAGCCGTGGAGCATACCCCACACACCCCATATAAAGAGAAGCCCTCTGCAAACCCACCAGATTATTTTATGCCATTTCCCGATAGCGGGAATTCTGTTGAGCTTTTTCATTTATATATACTGTATCCTTTCACGGTTATTATACATAATAAATTATTATAGCACATTATTAAGATTTTTACCATATGTAAGCGGAATTTCTTGAAAAAACCTTTCATTTGAGTTTTACATGAAAAATATCTTAAAAAAAACTTAAAAAAATCTGAAATATTTATATTTTAATACTTGAAGAATGGAATAAAATGTACTATAATGATAAAAAATTATGCGTTCATATATCTGCGCGCAAAAAAGGAAAGGAAATCAGGTCATGGAAAACAATTCAAATAACTCATGGAGCTTCTTAAAAGATGATGTTATGAAGGGCCTTGCAATTGCTCTTGTTGTCGTCTTTCTCTTCTCAACAGGTAACATTCTCGGTTCTCTTATGAATGTTAAGACAACAAGCACAGACGTTGATGCAGAGGTTACAACAACTGCACCTACAACTGCTCCCACAACAGCTCCTACAACCGCTCCCACAACAGCGCCTACACAGGCTCCCACAGACGCTCCCTCAGGCGGCGACACAACAGCTCCCACACAGGCTCCCACAGATGCTCCCTCAACAGGCGCACCTCAGTCAAAGGCTGAAATCATTGCTTACTTCAATGAAAGCGCAGACAAGGTTAAGACAGATGCAACAAAGGTTGTAAGAAACTACGAAGACCTTCGTCACAATGCTGATAAGCTTGTTCTTCCCAAAGCTCTTCAGTCAATCGGTGAAGGCCTTATCTCAAGCTTCCTCAAGAAGAACGAAACTCCCGTTGAATATGCAACAAACGCTGATATCGTTGCTTCATATCCCGTTGCAGGTCAAACATGGTCAAGTAAGCTCACAGAAGCTGATGTTGCTGAAGCTACCTGCAATGACAACGGCACTGAATATGAAATCATGATTAAGCTCAACACATCAACAGACCCCGCTGCAGGCACAGGCGCAGCAGCAGCTTTATCAACAATTAAGACTGAAGATGTTATGGATGCAGCAGGCTTCGTTGTTCAGAGCTTCTCCGCTGAATATTATGATTCTGTAATCAAGTGCAAGATTGACAAGGCTACAGGCCGCACCACATGGTCAAACTACACACTTCCCATCCTTCTCAGAGTTGAAGCTAAGCTCTTCGGCACACTCCATGCAGAAGTTGGTATGACCTTTGAACACGACTACACAATTACATACTAAGATTAATATAACCCATACGGCACTGCTCAGGCAGTGCCGTTATATTTTCATCAAATATAACCTTACATCTTGATTTTTAAGTCTTATTTGTTGTATTATTATATGGTAAGATTTTTAACAAAAGGAGAAAGATTATGATAAGCAAAAGTGTAAAGAAACTTGTTAATTACGGCCTTGCAACGGAGCTTATTTCCAAAGCTGATGAAATTTATGCAAGAAACCGCATACTTGAGATATTGCATATTGACGAGTACAAAGAAAGTGAAGATAAGTGTGCAGGCACCAACCTTGAAGAAATACTTTCAGAGCTTCTGAGTTATGCAGTGGAAAAGGGTATCATTGATGACAATATCACTGACAGAGATTTATTTGACACCAAGCTCATGAGTGCATTGGTACCAAGACCTAGTGAAGTAATAAATAAGTTCTATTCAATTTATAAGACTTCACCCAAAGAAGCAACGGAATATTACTACAAGCTCAGCAGGGACACAGACTACATAAGACGCTACCGTATAGCTAAGGACCTTAAGTGGACAACGGACACAGACTACGGCGTAATTGACATCACCGTAAATCTTTCCAAACCCGAAAAAGACCCAAAGGCTATTGAAGCGGCAAAGAATGCTCCCCAGAGCGCATATCCCAAATGTATGCTCTGTGTTGAAAATGAAGGCTACGCCGGCAGAGGCAATCACCCTGCAAGACAGAACCACAGAATTATCCCCGTTCAGATTGACGGCGGAAAGTGGGGCTTCCAGTATTCACCTTATGTTTACTATAATGAGCATTGCATAGTTTTCAACTCACAGCACACGCCTATGGTAATCAACAAGGGTGCTTTCAAAAAGCTATTTGATTTTGTCAAGCTCTTCCCTCACTATTTTGTGGGTTCAAATGCTGACCTTCCTATCGTTGGCGGCTCCATTCTTGCTCACGAGCATTTCCAGGGCGGCAACTATGAATTTGCCATGGCGAAGGCACCTTGCGAAGAGTGTTTCACCGTAGAAGGCTTTGAAGATGTAAACGTCGGCATAGTCAAATGGCCTATGTCAGTTATCAGACTCAGCAGCGCAGACACAGACCGTCTTGTTGAGTTGGGCGATAAAATTCTCACAAAGTGGCGAGCTTACACTGATGAAGATGCCTTCATTTTTGCCGAGACCAAGGGTACACCCCACAACACCATAACACCTATTGCAAGAAAGCGCGGCGACAAATATGAGCTTGACCTTGTGCTTCGCAACAACATCTGCACCGAGGAGCATCCCTTAGGTGTCTACCATCCTCACGAGGAGCTGCACAACATCAAAAAGGAAAACATCGGTCTTATAGAGGTTATGGGTCTTGCCGTACTGCCCTCAAGACTTAAGTCAGAGCTGAAAATGGTTTGCGACTGCCTTGTTTCAGGTGAAGACCTGACGAAAAACGAAGCCACTGCAAAGCATGCTGACTGGGTTGCAACCTTCAAGGACAATTACACCTTCACCGAAGAAAATGCTGATGCCATTATCAAAAATGAGACCGGCAAGGTCTTCCTGAAGTGCCTTGAACACGCAGGTGTTTACAAGCGTGACGAAAAGGGTATGGCAGCATTCAGAAAGTTTATTGCAACAATATAATACAAGCTTTGCAGAAGCTTGTATATCATATTTGCCCACGGCAAATATATCATTGGGCATCAGCCCTATATCATGTCGCGTCAGCGATACATCATTAATTCTTTTGCATTACAATTATGCAAAAAGGAGCAGACTCAGAGTCTGCTCCTTTGATTTTATTCTGACTTGCAGATTTTTTTGAATGATATATCGCCTTAGGCGATATGATATACAGCTAAAGCTGTATGATATATTTCCAATGCGCGAAATATGATATACGGAGCTGCCCACGACAGCTCCGTATCTTATTTATTAAAGACTGTTAATCATACTCAGATGCTCAACATACAATGTTTTGACATCATTCATCTTTGTCATACCGCCCTGAAGTGACATATGGTCAGCGCAATAAACAGGCATTACATTCCAGATGCCGGGATTTACGCTTCCTTCAACATAATCTGTCCAGGGTGCGCTTGAGGGAGCCATAGCTGAAATTGTGTTTACGAGACCGTCATTTTCAAGCCATGTTTCGTCGATTACATATCCGCCCTTTGTTACACCTGTGTATGCGCCCATTGCTGCTGAGGATGAAACAAAGAGTGATTCCATCTTGCTCTTTATGGGAGCATAGGTGCCGTCTGCCTGCTTTTCTGTTGCTGAGCATGGAATTGCAAAATAATATGTATCCTTATAGGTGATAATTGTCTTGTTAAGCTCAAGGGCATTATCTATATACATATCATAGGACGCGTAGTCGCTTTCGATTCTGCCGTCTTTCTCACCGCCGGTGAAGGTACTCATAAGCTCATTCATTACCGAGCTGAGCTTATCCTTTATGGGGTTGCTCTTTTCAGGTTCTTCTTCGGGTGCTTCTTCAGGCTTTTCTTCGTGTTCATCCACATTATATGTTGAAGTGCCGTTACTGGGTGCTGCAAGAGCGGTTACGGAATAAATCCAATCTCCCTTGCCTCCCTTGAAGTAATCTGAAAGCTCACCCTTAGGTGTAGCCGCAATTTCTTCGGCACTGCCCTTTTCCATTATGCTTGCAAAAAGTCTGACTGTTGCACCGCCGAAGGAGTGTCCTAAAAGGTTGATTTTATCCTTTTCGCTGAAAGAATCGATAAGGGCTCTGCCTGTGAAGTCCTCGCCGTATCTTTCGTGGTTGCATCTTTCGCTGTGTGCCTTGCCGTAGTCTGTCTTTGTACCTGTCAGCTGTGCATAAAGCTCGCAGGCTCTGTCCCAGGCGCTGTTTGTGGGGGCAACGGAAGCAGCCGCCACATCAAAACCCTTATCTCTGAGATATTCCATAAGGTCGCCGCCGAACATACCCCAATAAGGCATAATCTTATAGATGTCATCATACTCGCCCCAACCCGAAAGGCCGTGAACGAAAACATAGGTGTAATTTGTGTTCCAATTAGTGTCATCAGCTTTGAGCAGTTCAAGGTTTATGCCGAAAAGCATAGCCACTGACATTACAAGGCTTGTAAGTTTGTAGATAATCTGATGAAGGATAGCTGCCATAATGTTTCCTCGTTTCTTAATATGATATTTTCATTCTATCATAAAGAAAAAAGAAAAACAATAAGGTATATAATTTTTAATGAGAAAGACGCAATATTTTTTGCCGGATAATGTATATAACATCTCATTTCAGCCAAAACTTCAAACAGTAAAAATAAGGAGGAAAAAATATGAACAAAGATACCACCGAACTTCTCAAGGAATGTGATGCCGGCACAAAAACAGCCGTCAACTCCATTAAAGAGGTGCTGGACAATGTTCAGTCACAGGAACTGATGAACCTTCTGCAGGAAAGTCTTCAGGAGCATCAGAGCATAGGCGACGAGCTTCACGCAATTTTAGACAGTGAGGGTGAAAGCGGTAAGGATCCTAATCCCATGGCAAGAGCAATGTCCTGGATGAAAATCAATTTCAAAATGATGGAAAAGCCCAACGACAAAACCATAGCAAACCTGATGTTTGACGGCTGCTCAATGGGCGTAAAGCAATTAAGCGAATATCTCAATGAGTACTCTGCTGCTGATGAAAGGGCTGTAACACTTGCCAAAAGGCTCATAAAAGAGGAAGAAAAGCTGGGAAAAGACCTGAAAAATTATCTATAATTAATTTTTTGTACATTTTTGCTTGACAAAAAATTAAAAATAATTATAATGAGGTAACAAACAAAATTTCAGGAGGTATATATCAATGGAAAACTTCGATATCGATAAGTTCGAATCAGATGTAACAGGATTATTCGCAAAGGTTAAGGAAATCATCGCTTTAATTCACAACCTTGTTGGTGGCATCATGGGTACTCTTGATAAGGAATGTGCTTTCTGCGGAGAAATCCACGAATAATTAACCCACACAAAAAAATGAAGGACACTGCAAAATCTGCAGTGTCCCGTTTTTTATTTCCGAGAAGAAAAAGGATTATTTTTTCTCAAGCTCAACCTTAGCTATAAACAAATCTCCCACAATATCAATATCAAGCTTGCCACCCTGAAGCAGACAGAGATTTTCCGCTATACTAAGACCGAGTCCGTTGCCCTCTGTTGTTCTTGAGGCGTCGCCTCTGACGAAACGCTGCTTAAGCTCTTCGGGAGTAATATTAAGAGGTGCTGCCGAAATATTCTTGAAGGTGATAATACCCTTGCCCTCTTTTTCTTCAGCTGAGATATAAACTCTCGTAGCGGGCATAGCGTATTTATTGATGTTGCCTGTCAGATTTTCAAGCACTCTGTAAAGGAGCTTGCTGTCTGCTCTGACGATAATGTCATTTTCGGGTATGTCGCAGACTATAGTCAGCTGCTTTTTATCGAAGGTATCGCTTTGTTCACCTGTTATCTGTGCAATAATTTCTTTAAGGCTCACATCTACAATATTCACATCTATGTTGCCCGTTGCCGCTTTTGAAGCTTCAACTAAATCGGAAATGAGATATTTAAGTCTGTCGCTCTTTTCGCCGAGTACATCAAGATATGAAAGGGCAGTTTCATTCTGAATGTCACAGTGCTTGAGAAGCTCCACATAGTTGATGATGCTTGTCAGGGGAGTTTTCAGGTCATGGGAGATATTCGTGATAAGCTCCGTCTTTGTGGTTTCCTGCTTTACTGCCTCTTCAACTGCAAGGCGGATACCGTCGCCAAGCTCTTCTAAATCCTCTGCGGCAGGGATGAGATAATCGGGCAGAGCCGCGCGGTTGATATAGGTGTCAAGGTTGCCTTTACGGTACGCGTTAAGGACCTCCAGGAGTCTGTCAACACCGCCCACCAGCCTGAGTCCTCTGAGGATTGCAAACACATCTGCAAAAACTGCAGGTGCAGCAAAAATGAGCAGCAGGAAAAATTCTCCAAAATGGTCAACACCGCCCCACCACTGAAGTGAACCGGCACACCAAAAGACGGAAATAACATTAAGTGCAACAAGTATAGAGGTTTTTATAACAACAATTTTCTTTATATTTCTTGTATAAGTGTATTTTTCCTTTATGTCTTTATAGAGGCTGACCAGTGCTTTTATGGGTGCAGCAAGCAAAGAGAAAAGCTTCCTTATCATTTTAACAATAAATTTAACAGGCTTTTTCATAAGCCAGACAATAAACAGACTTTTTATAAATCTCTTTGCCTTTATGATTTTTGTCACACTCAGGATGAACTCCATGAGTATGCCTGCCACAACAGAAGCTAAAACCGGCAGACAGCCAAGGAAGAACTGAGCGAGGGAATAGCTGATATGGCGATATTCGTCTATAATCAATATTACAGCGCCAAAAGCAAGTGTAATAAGGCCTGCACTTATAAGAAGCTTGATTTCAATGAAAATTTTATCTGTCGGCAGAAGATAAACTGTGTCGTCATCACTCTTTCGTCTGCCTGCAAGAACACATAAAATCACAAGCGCAACAAGATAAATTCCAAGACCTAAAGCCACATTCACTATTGCCTCTCGTGCGAAAGCGCCTGCGTTAAGAATAGTTGTCTGCATTTCGGCGACACTCTTTTCACCAAAGAAAACAGCATCCCTATTGAAATAAACAGCAAGGTCATAGCTGTCTGCGGTGTTAGTAGAGCTGTTTGTGCGCGAGGAAGCATGATAGGTTGTTTCCTGGGTGGGATGAGTAACCTCCGGCATGGTTGTCATCACCGTTACATTCTGCACCTGATTGGTTGCAGGACGGTGCTCAACTCTCATATAAAAGTCCTGATATCCGTTATAAAATCTTGAGCCTTCGTCATAATAGACTGAGCCTTTGTTGGAAACATATCTTCCGTCTGAGCCAACTATATTAAAGTAGTAGTCCGAAACGGGAACAGTCTGCTTTTTATCGTTGGTTATAACGGTGCCGTCAGCTGAAGTAACCCTGTAATAAATATTTTTATAGGCTGTTCTGAAGTTATCTTCCCTAAGAGCCTCTTTATATTCCTCATAGGTGCCAAAATAGCCTGTGAGACCGTAGTCTATAAGCACCTGCTTCATAAGTTCTTCGTTTACTGAGAGAATGTATATACCTGCCTCAAAAGAGATCTTGTGATTACTTTGTTCAATTTCTAACTTAGGCAGCTTGACAACAAGCTCACCGCCGAGATTCTTTGCCTTTTTAGCATTAGCTTCAAAATTGATTTTGTTATATTTGCTGCTTTCGTCTTCACAATAGGAATAAAGTTCCCATTCTTCGTTAGTATCAAACAGATGCACATAAACCTCTTCATCTTCCTCTTCCGGCAGTGCTTTCTCGTGAAGCTTAAAGTCAACAACTCCCATGCTGACAAGACTGAGCATAGATTCCGAATAGACTTCGTTTTCAACTATTTCGCGGTAAAGGTTTGTCAGCAGATTATGCTTGTAGGTCTCATATTTGGCTTTGTTTTCCGCGTTGCGCTTTTCAAAGCTCGCCTTAGTGCCGTCGCCGTAAACAGTCAGATATCTGTTAAGATCATAGAAATAGTTTCTCATGCACGAATCAAAAACATCCGAGGTGAAAAAATCTCTGTCCTCCTTAACGAAAATTCCTTCTAAATAGTATTCGGCGTCAATATCCTCCTGATTAACTATATAGAGAAAATCGTTAAGTGCGCCCTTTGCCGTCAGTCCTACAACCGTCAGAGCTAAAATGACTGCTATTATTTTGACAATAAGTCTCCCTTTAAATTTTGTCGACTTTGTATCCAATGCCCCACACCACCTTTATATATTTTGGGTTTTTAGTGTCGATTTCGATTTTCTCTCGAATTCGTCTGATGTGAACGGTTATGATTTTATCTGAGCCTATTGCAACCTCGTTCCACACATTTTCATAAATCTGTGTTGAAGAGAGAGTTCTGCCCATATTGAGCATGAGATATTCCAATATTCGGTACTCCGTGGCGGTAAGTCTCACCTCATCGCCGTCGAGAGTGACAGCCCTTGCCTCAATATCCAGCTCCAGTCCGCCGGTTCTCAGTACCTTGCCATTACCTGAGGGCGCAGTGCCTAAGGCAGTGTAGCGTCTTATCTGTGATTTTACTCTTGCCGTCAGCTCAAGAGGGTTGAAGGGCTTTGTAACATAGTCGTCACCGCCTATGCCAAGACCTGCAATTTTATCTGCATCTTCGCTTTTTGCCGATAGGAAGATTATGGGGACGTTGCTTCGCTCTCTGATTTTCAGTGTAGCGGAAATACCGTCCATATGCGGCATCATAATATCCATAATAATGCAGTGGATTTCATTTTCCATAAGGATGTTCACAGCCTCAACACCGTCATAGGCTAAAAAGGTATTGTAGCCGTCAGCCTTCAGGTAAATTTCAATTGAGCGCACAATAGCTGTATCGTCATCACAGACCAGAACATTGTACATAATATACACCTCTCTCTTTCATAACCGATTCACGTGACAGTGACGACACTTCCCACTGTCACCTATAGTGTAAGGGCAAAAAATTACAACTTTCTTTAGAAATTATAACAAATGAATTACATTTTGAAAAGGTTGAATATCTTAAAAAATTGTGATATTATCGAAAGCGGTGATTTATTATGATTTTGCGTATGCCAACTTATTGCAGAAACTTTAAATGCAGTGCCGACAAATGCTCAGATAACTGCTGCATCGGCTGGGAAATCGACATCGATACCTCTTCGGCAGAGTACTATAAAAATGTGAAGGGCGACTTCGGAATGCGCCTTCGTGAAAACATAAACTTCGGCGAGGTCTGCTCATTTAAAATGAACGGGGAAAGGTGCGCCTTTCTGGGTGAAAACAACCTTTGCGATATAATAATCAATCTTGGCGAAGATGCACTTTGCCAGATCTGCCGTGATCATCCGCGCTATTTTGAGTGGTATGAAAATGTGAAGGAAGGCGGTGTAGGTCTTTGCTGTGAGGAGGGCGCAAGGCTTATTCTTTCGCAGACTGAGGCTTTTGATACTTACGATACACCCTGCGACGATGAGGGGGATGACGACTATGACAAGGAATTGTATGATTATCTCCTTTGGGCGAGGGAAGAGATAATATCTCTGCTTGAAAATGAGAGTACTCCTCTCGACAGAAAGCTTTTTTCTGCGCTGTTTTTTGCACTCAGAGTTCAATATAATGCGGAAAAGGCTCAATATGAAAAATTTGAACCTGACATAGTCCCTGTAAAAATAACATTGGATATGGAAAAAATCATCCGCGACTTCAAATCCCTTGAAATCATAGATGAAAAATGGGGCGACTACATAAACAGACTTTCGGATAACGCTTCAAGAACCGAAATATTTGTAAGGCGCTGCAAAGAAGAATACGGGGCAGTCGACTTATACCTTAAGAATATTGCCGTCTATTTTATATGGCGCTATTTTATGAAAAGTGTTTTTGATTATGAGGTTTATGAGAAGGTGTGGCTTGCTGTTGTCAGCACCTTATTTATTGAAAGAATGTTTACCTTGGCATCTCTTGACGGTAAGCCTCTTACCCTGCACAGGTGCAGTATTCTTGCAAAAAACTACTCAAAAGAAATAGAATACAGCGAGGATAATCTCTCAGCTGTTATGAATTACAAATTATAAATTCTTTCTCTGACTATATCTTGTGGTCGCTGAATTTTGCGCCACAACTCAGAAGAAATAAACTGCCGTGAGAAAAGAAAAAACATTAAAAATCATTGACAAATTAAAGAGGTTTGATATATAATGGTTTTCTGCAAGTTATGGCTTGCTTTATATAGCTATGCCTTGCAGGCGATTAAGAAAGCGTCGGACAACCTATTGCGTCACTTCAACTACTCCTTGCAATATGTCCCGTTTTAATAGAAAATTTATAAAGGAGGTTAATCGCAATGAAAAGAACTTATCAACCCAAGAAGCGCCACAGAAAGATGGAACACGGTTTCCGCAAGAGAATGGCAACAAAGAACGGCCGTAAGGTTCTCGCACGCAGACGTGCAAAGGGCAGAAAGCAGCTCACATACTAATAATAACAATTAAACAATTCTTTGACACGAATCGTTCAATTGTTATGCTTTGAAAAACTTCTGTGACTGCTTTTTTGCGGTGCATGACTGACCGCGAAGTGCAGTCAACCACGCTATATTGCCACGGGATTTGATTTATTTGCAGAAATACCTATCTTTAAATCAGAATACGGACTTTCAGCGTACTTATCATCGCGGCAAGTCCTGTGCGAGACCTGCACTGGTTGTTTACGCTATGAAAAACCGTGTGGGTATTTGTCGTGTAGGCATTACTACAAGTAAAAAAATCGGCAACGCAGTAGAGCGCAATCGCTCCCGTAGGATTATTAGAGCTGCTTATCAGTCAGTTTTTTCACAGTACAGCCTTAAGGGCAACTACGATATTATTTTTGTTGCGCGCACAAAGACCAAATATCTTAAAAGCACAGACATAGAAAAAGCTATGCTCTCATGCCTTAAAGAGGTAGGTGTTTTAGAGCAATGAAAAAAATACTTCTGGCAGTTATCCGCTTTTACAGACGGCATATCTCGCCTCATCTGCCCCCTATGTGCAAGTACTATCCAACTTGTTCCTGTTATGCAATTGAAGCTATTGAAATACACGGAGCTTTTAAAGGCTCGGTGCTTGCTGCTTTGCGCATTTTAAGGTGCAACCCTCTTTTTCCGGGTGGATACGACCCCGTGCCGCCTAAAAAAGACCGAACTAATAAGTCATAAGCAACCTTTAATAGAAACGGAATAATTTTACGGAGGAACATTAAATGAACACTTTTTTCGAATACCTTTATGTCCCCTTCGGTTTTCTGTTCAGAATTCTTTTTGACTTTGTTGGAAATTACGGACTTGCTCTTGTAATTTTCACACTCTTTTTCCGTGTAATTCTCCTTCCCTCTGCTGTTAAACAGCAGAAGAGTTCAGCTAAGACAGTGCGTCTTCAGCCCAAGCTCAAGCGTATCCGTGAAAAGTATCAGGACTACGCTCCCCAGGAAAGACAGCAGAGAATACAGGCGGAAACCAGTGAGCTTTATCAGAAGGAAGGCTACAGCGCCATGGGCGGCGGCTGTGCACCTCTTCTTTTCCAGCTCCCCATTCTCTGGGGTCTTTACGGCATTATCCGTATGCCCCTGACACACGTTCTCAACATTTCAAAAGAAGCAGTAACAGCTCTCACAGGCGCTCTTCAGTCTCTTCCCGAGTTTGCTGAACAGTCAGCAAGAAGCGTTGCCTATGCAGAAAGCTATGTCATCACATTCATCGACAAAATTGTTGCTGCAAACCCCGAAATCGCTGCAACTTATGCAGACGCTGTTGCTAAAATTGAAGGCTTTGACTTCACAATTTTCGGCATCAACCTGGGTACAATCCCCGATATTGGTGTATTCAAGGCATGGGCAGCTTCAACAACAGAAGCAAAGCTTCTTGTTTTTATTCCCATAATTTCAGCTCTTACTTCTCTTCTTACAAGTGTACTTACACAGTACAGACAGAAGAAGGCTAACCCCAATATGGAAAATCAGCAGATGATGGGCTGCATGATGCTTTCAATGCCCCTTATGTCATTATGGTTTACATTCCAATTCCCTGCAGGTATGGGTATGTATTGGATTCTTTCAAACCTTCTCGCTTTCTTCCAGACTCTTATCGTGGGCCACTTCTATGCTCCGAGAAAGACTATTGCAAAGCTTATGGTTGATGAAACAATCTACAGACGCAGCTACGAGAACACAAAGAAGGTCCGCGCTGATATAGCCGAAGACTAAACAAAAAGAACACATCAGAAACCACGAAACTTATATTTATAATAAACGGTGGTGAAACTAATGATACATGAAGCTATTGCAACAGGCGCTACAATAGACGAAGCTCTTGCAAATGCAAAGAAAGAGCTTGGCGCACCTGCTGATGCCGATGTCCGCACTGAGATCATTGCTATGCCTCAGAAGAAGATTCTCGGTCTTTTCGGCGGTTCACCTGCAAAAGCAAAGGCATGGTATGAAACACCCGATGCTCCTGCTAAGAAGCCTGCCCCCGAAAAGAAGGCTCCCAAGGCAGAAAAAGCTCCCGCACCCAAGGCCGAAAAGCCTCAGGCTGCAGAAAAGAGCTGCGATGCGCCAGAGGTTGTTACAGTACCCGCTGACGACAGACAGCCTGTTGATATAAAGAGCAGTGCTTCACTTACAAGTGCTGCAGATTATCTTGCATCCGTTCTCAAAGGAATGGGTGTAGCAAGTCTTACTATTGATGCTTTCCGCACAGCAGAAGACGAAATTATTTTTGAGCTTGACTGCGGTGATGACTACGGTGTTGTTATCGGCAGACGCGGCGACACTCTTGATTCAATTCAATATCTGACAAGACTTGTTGCCAACAAGCAGAAAAAAGAAAACGAGTATCTGAGAATTTCCATTAATGTAGGCAACTACAGAGAAAAGAGAAAGAATACTCTCAGAGAGCTTGCAAAGAAAAATTCCGAAAAGGTACTCAAGTACGGAAGAAACGTTACTTTTGAGCCGATGAATCCCTATGAGCGCCGTATTATCCATACAGCAGTTCAGGAAATTGAAGGCGTAACATCATATTCCGTTGGCGCAGATGCCGGCAGACGTGTTGTTATCTCTCTTGCTGAAGGCGTAAAGCCTACACATCCCTCAAAGGGCAGCTACGGCCGTGGCAGAGGCGGTAAGGGTGGCTACAACAAAGGCGGTAAAAACAGAGGAAACAACCGTTCATCAAACACAGTGAACGCTGCTCCCACAAGAGCGCCCAGAACTGATGCAGGTGCTGAAAAGGTTTCCCTTTACGGCAAAATCAACTAAGTACTGCCGATAAAGGCGCAAGAGCAACAACGCTTAGTTCAAAAAACATGAAATAGAAAAAGGGGCTGTAAAAAACCGAAAGTTTTTTACAGCTCCTTTTTAGGGGTGTGAAAAAATGCGCAGAATGAACAAACTGAGCAAAAATAAAGCGTTGGCTTTATTTTTGGTTACCCGAAGGCGTACGAAGGTACGTCGAGAGGCGAAGTTTGTTTATAGCATAAACCGAAAAACTGCAATTTTTGCAGTTTTTGATTTTTATATGTT
>JAZSQD010000085.1:0-3815 GCA_045537815.1 Acutalibacteraceae bacterium
ATTCCGCCTGCGACTGCAGTTTCCGCAGCGGGTAAGGCTTCAATTTTAAACCGTTTTCTCGATATTTATAAAAAAGGTGCTTTCTGTAGCGGTCGACGACCACGGCGACCTATGAACATAAACCATATTTACACCTTTATATTCAATCTCCCCACCCTTTGAAAGGCATCGTCACCGAAGCACTTAATCTTGCCGTCCCTTAAAGGGAAGGGGGACCGCTTGCGGTGGAAGGGTTACCCCACAACCGCCAAATACACCTACCCGTCAAGTCGTTCGGGAGGGCACACAGGCCCTCCTCCACGGGAGAGGTTTTATTTTAAGTGCATGAATTGGCTTACGCCATTAAACGCCCATCGGGCGTTCCCCTGACTACTGACTACCGGCTACTGACTACTATTTCCCCCATGCCTCACATATAAATAACATGAGGTGATAATGTTGAAAAAAGTAATATCATATCTTTTATTCTTTACCCTGAGCATATCCTTGCTTGTGATTCCCGTTTGCGCCGAGGAGGGGATAGATGTAAAAGCCAAGGCGGCGGTGCTTATGGATGTGGCAGACGGCAAGGTGCTTTATGCGGTCAATGAAAACGAAAAGCTCTATCCTGCATCGGTGACGAAAATAATGGCGATGCTTCTTTTTGCCGAGGCGATTGACGGCGGCAGAATGACACTTACCGAAACGGTAACCGCAAGTGAGGTTGCGGCAGGTAAGGGCGGCAGTCAGATATGGCTAAAGGAAGGCGAGCAGATGACCGTTGACGAGCTTCTGAGGGCCACGGCTATAGGCAGTGCCAACGATGCCTGCACAGCCTTAGGTGAGCATCTTGCAGGCAGTGAAGAGGGCTTTGTGAAAATGATGAATGACAGAGCCAAGGAGCTGGGAATGGAAAACACCCATTTTGATAACTGTTCGGGACTTGATGACGATACGGAAACCCATCTTACGACGGCTTATGATATCGGGGTTATGTCTGCCGAACTGCTTAAGCATGATTTCATACGCAATTACACAACCGTTTGGATGGATTCACTCAGAGGCGGAGAAACCCAGCTTGTCAACACAAATAAGCTTGTGCGCTTTTATAAGGGTACGACGGGTCTTAAGACGGGTACCACCTCAAAGGCCGGTCACTGCCTTTCCGCTTCAGCCGAGAGGGACGGGCTTCATCTTGTGGCGGTTGTGCTCGGTGCAGATAACAGTACCGACCGCTTTGAAGGTGCCAAGGCGATGCTTAATTACGGCTTTGCCAATTACGAAAGAGTGACACCTGAAATTGATATGAGTCTTATCGGTCAGGTTAAGGTTTTAAGAGGTATTGAGCAAAGCATAATTCCCGTTGTCAGCGGTCTTACACCCGTAACTCTGAAGGTTGGGCAGAAGGACAGCATTGAAACACATATTGAGCTTTGCGAGGATGTTGAAGCACCTGTCGAGGCAGGGCAGATTCTCGGTAAGGCAATAATAAAATCGGGCGATGAGGTGCTTTGCGAATATCCTCTTGTGAGCGAAAAAGAGGTCAGAAGGTTAACTTTTGCCGATGTAGTTGCAAGATTTTTTGTTTCTCTTGTAAAAAATGACAAAGAAAGCATTGTTTATGGTTGACAAATCGGCAGAATTATATTAAAATACACTAAAATAGCAATATTAACTCAATCAGGAGAAACACCATGTCAGCAAAGATTAACAGTAAATATGCAATGCCCTTTATCAGCCAAGAGGATATCAAGGCTTTAGAGCCCAAGATTGCCGAAGCACATAAGGCTTTGCACGAAAAAACAGGAGCAGGAAACGACTTTACCGGCTGGGTGGATTTACCCGTAGATTACGATAAAGAGGAATTCGCAAGAATCAAGGCTGCTGCTGAAAAAATCAAGAAAAACAATGACGTTCTTATTGTAATCGGTATCGGCGGTTCATACCTCGGTGCAAGAGCAGTTATCGAGTTTATCAAGGGTCAGTGCTACAATGCGATGGCAGAGGACTGTGCTAAGCTTTACTTCACAGGCAACAGCATTTCATCCTCGTCCTTCGCCGAGATTCTTCACATTATCAAGGATAAGGATTTTGCAGTTAACGTAATTTCCAAGTCAGGCACAACCACCGAGCCTGCAATCGCCTTCAGAATGCTCCGTGAGCTTCTTATCGAGAGATACGGCAAGGAAGGCGCAGCAGACAGAATCTACGTCACAACCGATAAAGCCAAGGGTACTCTTAAGGCCTTTGCCGATAAGGAAGGCTATGAAACCTTCGTTGTTCCCGACGATGTAGGCGGCAGATATTCCGTTCTCACCGCCGTAGGTCTTCTTCCGATTGCTGCAGCAGGCATTGATATTGATGCTCTTATGCAGGGCGCTGCCGAAGCAAGAGAAAAGCTTATGTCCACCGATATCGAAGAAAATGACTGCTATAAATATGTTGCTCTGAGAAACGCTCTTTACAACAAGGGGCTCAAGAGTGAGATGTTTGTCAGCTATGAGCCCTGCTTCACAATGATGAATGAATGGCTTAAGCAGCTTTTCGGCGAAAGCGAAGGCAAGGAAAACAAGGGTCTTTTCCCCACATCGGCCATTTTCTCAACTGACCTTCATTCTCTCGGTCAGTATATTCAGGAAGGTGAAAGAATCCTTTTTGAAACCGTTGTAACCTTCTCGGAGCCCAGAGCAGAAATTTATCTTAAGGAAGACAGCGAAAACGTAGACGGTCTCAACTTCCTTGCGGGCAAGTCAATGGCATTTGTCAACGAAAAGGCTTTCCAGGGCACAGTTCTTGCCCATAACGACGGCGGCGTTCCCAATATCATCATCAAAAACGTTGATATGAAGGAAAAATCACTCGGTTATCTCATTTATTTCTTTGAAAAGGCTTGTGCAGTTTCAGGCTATGTTTTGGGCATCAATCCCTTTGACCAGCCCGGTGTTGAGAGCTATAAGCGCAATATGTTTGCACTTTTAGGCAAGCCCGGTTACGAAAAAGAGAAAGAAGCACTTGAACAAAGATTAAATAAGTGATATAATAAATATGTAATTGAATCCGGACTGAAAAAATCGGTCAGGTCAATAAATAAAAGGAGGAAATTAAAATGATTTCTATTATTTTAGGACACAAAGGTGCAGGAAAAACAAAACGCTTGATTTCTTGCGTAAACGAGGCTGTTGAAAGCTCAAAGGGCAATGTTGTTTGCGTTGAAAAAGAAACCAAGTTAACATATGATGTGAACTACCGTGCAAGACTTGTTGCAACAGACGAATTCTCAGTTAAGGGCTATGCTGCATTCTACGGCTTCCTTGCAGGCCTTTGTGCAGGCAACCACGACATTACAGACGTTCTTGTTGATGCAACTCTCCGTATCGGCGGCAGAAACTATGACGAGCTTGCAGCTTTCCTTGAGGAAATATATGAGCTCGCATCAGTTAACGAAAAGAACTTCGTATTCACAATCTCAGCAGACAAGGATGAGCTTCCCGCTTCAATCTTCAACTTCTGCACAGTTCTTTAATCGCTTGCAAGCCTGCCTTTTACGGCAGGTTTTTTGTTTGTTATATTTGATTTACGGGGTGAAACAGATGGAGTATACAGACGATTTTGCTTTTTGCAGAGCGTATCTTGTCGAAGGTGAGCAGATTTTGTGGAAGGGCAAGCCTGAAAAGGGTAAAGTGTTTCACAGACAGGATATGATTATGATCCCCTTCTCTATATTTTGGCTTGGGTTTTCCCTCTTTTGGGAGATTACCGCCGTCAAGTCCGGTGCACCGATGTTTTTCAGCTTATGGGGTCTTCCGTTTATAGGGGTAGGCATATATCTTCTTATA
>JAZSQD010000017.1:0-3173 GCA_045537815.1 Acutalibacteraceae bacterium
ATATAAGCCTTAACGTCCTCAAGCTTTACTCTTTCCTGAGTCATGGAATCTCTTTCTCTGATTGTTACACAGCCGTCGGTTTCTGTTTCAAAGTCAACGGTGATGCAGAAGGGAGTACCGATTTCGTCCTCACGTCTGTATCTCTTACCGATAGAGCCTGCTTCATCATAATCAACCATAAAGCTCTTCTGAAGGTCATGGTAAAGCTCTGTTGCCTTATCGCTGAGCTTCTTTGAAAGAGGAAGAACTGCAGCCTTGAAGGGTGCAAGTGCAGGATGAAGTCTGAGAACTGTTCTTACATCTCCGCCTTCAAGTTCTTCTTCGTCATAAGCATCGCAAAGGAAGCTGAGGAAGCATCTTTCAACACCGAGAGAAGGCTCAACAACGTAAGGAATGTATCTTTCGTTTGTTTCGGGATCAAAGTAAGAAAGGTCCTTATTTGAGGTGTTGATATGCTGTGTAAGATCGTAATCTGTTCTGTCAGCAATACCCCAAAGTTCGCCCCATCCGAACGGGAAAAGGAATTCAAAGTCTGTTGTTGCTTTTGAATAGAAGGAAAGTTCTTCAGGATCGTGGTCACGGAGTCTGAGGTTTTCTTCCTTCATACCGAGAGAGAGCAGCCAGTCGCGGCAGTATGCTCTCCAGTAGTCAAACCATTCAAGGTCTGTGCCGGGCTTACAGAAGAATTCAAGCTCCATCTGCTCGAATTCACGGACACGGAAAATGAAGTTACCGGGTGTGATTTCGTTACGGAAGGATTTACCTATCTGTGCAACGCCGAAGGGCACCTTTCTTCTTGTTGTTCTCTGGATATTTGCGAAGTTAACAAAAATACCCTGAGCGGTTTCGGGACGAAGATAAATTTCGTTCTTGCTGTCCTCTGTTACGCCCTGGAAGGTCTTGAACATAAGGTTGAACTGGCGGATATCGGTAAAATTGTGTGCACCGCAATCGGGGCAGGGAATATTCTTTTCGTTGATGTAAGCGGTCATTTCTTCGTTTGACCAGCCTGCAACGTTGGTGCCGTCAAAGCTTTCGATAAGATTATCGGCTCTGTGACGTGTCTTACATTCCTTACAGTCCATAAGCGGGTCTGAAAAACCGCCAACGTGACCAGAAGCAACCCATGTCTGAGGATTCATAAGAATAGCTGAGTCAAGACCTACGTTGTAGGGGTTTTCCTGAACAAACTTCTTGAGCCATGCCTTCTTGATGTTGTTTTTGAGCTCTACGCCGAGAGGGCCGTAGTCCCATGTGTTGGCGAGACCGCCGTAAATTTCGCTGCCGGGGTAAACAAAGCCTCTGCCCTTACACAGAGCAACGATTTTTTCCATTGTTTTTTCAGTGTTTTTAAGCATTGTTAAAAACCTCCTTCTTTGATGCTCTTTGCCGCCGGCTTGCGACAAAGGCTGAAATCTGAAACAGATGGCTATTATAATAATGTATATAAAGCAAATTGTCAAGTGGAAATAAAAAATACACCTGAAGCTGCACAAAACACAAAAAATGAGCAAAAGAGAGAATAAGAGAGAAAAAAAGAGCATAAGAAAGATTACGGAAAAGCTAAATGCAAAAATCGAAATACTTTTAATATCAAATTGACCCGAATCGGCTCAAAAAGGACATTGACGGAATAAGGCATATGTTATATAATAAAGCCATACTGATTCAGTAAAAAATAATAAAGGAGGTAACCGTATGGGACGAATGGAAATAATGTGGCTTGCGGCTTGCATAATTTTCTTTGCCGTTGAGGCTGCGACACCCGCTCTTGTGTCAATATGGTTCGGATTCGGGGCACTTGCTTCGCTTATTGTGACAGCTCTCGGAGGACAGCTCTGGCTTCAGATTGCGGTTTTCCTTGCAGTGTCAGGGGTTGCTCTTGTTGCCACCCGACCTCTTGCTAAAAAATATCTTGATAAAAAGCACGAGGCAACCAATTCTGATATGGTTATCGGCAAAACCGCCGTTGTCACCGAGGAAATAGATAACCTCGCTGCAAAGGGTGCCGTTAACTGCATGGGCAAGGAGTGGTCCGCAAGAACCGAAGCCCAACAAAAAATCCCCGAGGGAACAGAAGTGACTGTTCTTAAAATCGAGGGAGTAAAGCTTATTGTGAAATGGGCGGAATAAACGCCGAAAAATAATATTTTAAAGGAGAAACACTATGGAACTTTTACTTATCCCTATTGCACTTATCATTCTTGTTGTTCTTGCAACAAACATCAAGGTCGTTCAGCAGGCAAGAGCCGTTGTTGTTGAAAGACTCGGCGCATATCAGGAAACCTGGGGCGTTGGTCTTCACATCAAAATTCCCTTCATCGACAGAATTGCAAAAACCGTATCCCTTAAGGAGCAGGTTGTGGACTTCCCTCCTCAGCCCGTTATCACAAAGGATAACGTAACGATGCAGATTGATACCGTTATCTATTTTGCAATCACCGACCCCAAGCTTTACACCTACGGTGTTGAGCATCCCCTTACAGCTATTGAAAACCTCACCGCTACAACTCTGCGTAACATCATCGGTGAGCTCGAGCTTGACCAGACTCTTACCTCACGTGACATCATCAACACCAAGATGCGCGGTATTCTTGATGAGGCAACAGACCCCTGGGGTATCAAAATCAACCGTGTTGAGCTTAAGAACATCCTTCCTCCCAGAGAGATTCAGGATGCCATGGAAAAGCAGATGAAGGCAGAGCGTGAACGCCGTGAATCAATCCTCAAGGCTGAGGGTGAAAAGAAGTCAGCAATCCTTCTTGCAGAAGGTGAAAAGGAATCAGCCGTTCTTCGTGCTGACGCTGAAAAGCAGGCACAGATTCTCAAGGCAGAGGGTGAGGCTGAGGCTATCATCAAAGTTCAGCAGGCTACCGCCGAGGGTATCCGCCTCTTAAGAGAAGCCAACGCTTCAGAGGAAGTTATCAAAATCAAGGCTCTCGAGGCATTTGCTGCAGCCGCAGACGGCAAGGCAACCAAGATTATCATTCCCTCAGAGATTCAGTCTCTTGCAGGCCTTGCAACCTCATTCAAGGAAGTAATTTCCGAATAATCCCGACAGGACCGGTGCAAAAATGTACCGGTCCTTTTTTAAAAAAGAGGAGAAATCAAAAATGGAAAACAATATGAATTATACCTACGGAGCACCTCAGACTCCGTTAAACAACGGGGAA
>JAZSQD010000049.1:0-5917 GCA_045537815.1 Acutalibacteraceae bacterium
CCCTTGGGCGCGACCATGATTACGTTGACGTTCTTCGGGGGCTTGATGCAGCCGAAGTGAATGTTAAACCCGTGCGCGAACGCAAGCGTCTTACCCTCGGTGAGGTTGGGTTCGATGCTTTCTTTATAGAGTTTCGCCTGCTTTTCGTCGTTGATGAGGATCATAATGAGATCCGCCGCTTTTGCAGCTTCCGCCGCCGTCATAACGGTAAGACCTTGCTTTTCCGCCTTTTCCCAGCTCTTGCTGCCCTTGTAAAGACCAACGATAACGTCAACACCCGAATCCTTGAGGTTGAGAGCGTGAGCGTGACCCTGTGAGCCGTAGCCGATGATTGCAACTGTCTTGCCGTTGAGCTTTGCAAGATTACAGTCCTGCTGATAATAGATGTTTTGCATAGTAAATTACTCCTTTTATTTGAATGAAATTTTTTCTTTATTTTAATAGGCGGGAAACACAAAGCGAAAAGACAAATTTGCAAAGAAATTCCCCTGACTACTGACTACTTTTATTCCTGACTGAACATAGTCTCCGAGCCGCGCTCAATAGCAACTATACCCGTTCTGCACATTTCGAGGATACCGAGAGGCTTCATAAGCTCAATAAAAGCGTCAATCTTGACAGGCTCACCCGTCACCTCTACGCTGATGGTTTCAACAGAATAGTCGATAATTTTGCCCTTATAAACCTCAGCCGCCGCCATTATTTCGGCTCTGTTGTGAGGATTATTTTTCATTTTAATTATCATAAGTTCACGTCTTATTGCACTTTCGTCACCGAGCACCTTGACCTTCTGAACGTTATGTAATTTATTAAGCTGAGCAACTATCTGATTTTTTGTATATTCGTCGCCTGAAAGAGAAATTGTAATTCTCGAATAGGCAGGATTTTCGATTTCACCAACGGTGAGAGTGTCAATATTGAAGCCACGGCGGGTGAACATGCTTGAAACTCTTGTAAGTACGCCCGGCTTATTGTCAACGTAAACCGCTATAACATATCTGCTCATCAGTCTGCCTCCTTTGGAATGGTAACGATGATATCGTCTATTGAGCCTCCCGGGGGAAGCATGGGAAGAACGAATTCATCCTCGTTTATGAGTACCTCGATAACTGTGGTACCCTCAGATTTCATAGCTTCACTGAAAAGCTTTTCAAAATCCTCAGTGTTATCTGTTCTTGCACCCTTCGCACCGAATGCCTCGGCAAGACGGACAAAATCAGTCTTTCTGTCAAGAACGGAATTTGAATATCTTTTACCGAAGAAAAGATTCTGCCACTGATGCACCATACCGAGCACTCCGTTGTTGAGAAGAACGATAACCAACGGTACATTATAGGAAACTGCAGTTGCAAGCTCGTTAAGGTTCATTCCGAAGGAGCCGTCACCTGTTACGAGCACTGTTCTTTCGCCCGTACCTATTGCAGAGCCGATAGCCGCACCTAAGCCGTAGCCCATAGTACCCAGACCGCCGGAGGAAACGAACCTTCTGCTCTTTTCAAATCGGGTGAACTGTGCCGCCCACATCTGATGCTGGCCTACATCGGTAGCAACAACGGTTTCTTCATTCTTATACTTATTTATAACATCGAAAATGTATTTCGGATGAAGCCCCTTTGCATTTTCAAGGTTAGTCTTTTCAATAAGAGCCTCTTCTTTTTTGAGCTTTTCAATTTCAGCCTTCCATTCGGGACGTTCCTTTTTTTCGACAGCCTCAAGAACTCTTGAAAGGGAGTCCTTCAGGTCACCGACAAGAGCAACATCAACCATAATATTTTTGTTGATTTCAGCTCTGTCAACGTCAAGCTGGATTATCTTTGCACCCTTGGCGTACTTTGCGGTATTACCCGTGGCTCTGTCGCTGAAGCGTACACCGATGCCGATAATCAGGTCGGCGTATTTATTTGCCATTGAAGACGCATAATGACCGTGCATACCCTGCATACCAAGGAATCTGTCACAGCTGTCAGGCACAGAGGAAAGGCCCATAAAGGTACTTCCGATGCAGCCGTCAATTTTTTCACCGAGCGCTATAACCTCCTCACCGAGGTCACGGCTCATTACACCGCCGCCCACGTATATATAAGGTCTTTCGCATTCGTTGATAAGCCTTATTGCCTCCTCAACTCTGCTTTCCTTTACCTTCTTTTCCTCAAACTTGGGTACAACACCCTCGGGAATAAACTCCGTTACGGCAACCTGCACATCCTTGGGGATATCCACAAGCACGGGCCCGGGTCTGCCTGATTTTGCTATTCTGAAGGCTTCGCGAAGACAAGGAGCAAGATCCTTTACATCCTTAACAAAATAGTTGTGCTTGGTTATCGGAAGAGTAACACCTGTGATATCTATTTCCTGAAAGCTGTCTTTACCGATGAGAGTTGTGGGTACGTTGCCCGTGATTGCAACCATAGCTACAGAATCAAGCATTGCGTTTGCGATACCCGTAACAAGGTTTGTTGCACCGGGACCCGAGGTGGCAATAACAACACCAACCTTACCCGTTGCTCTGGCATAGCCGTCAGCCGCATGGGCAGCACCCTGCTCGTGAGCGGTGAGGATGTGATTTATTCTGTCACTTGATTTATAAAGCGCATCATATATATTAAGCACCTGACCGCCGGGGTAACCGAAAACATCGGTAACGCCCTGCTCAATAAGGCACTCTGTTACAATCTGTGAACCGGTAAGCTTCATTTTAAAACTCCTTTTTAAGGGGAAAATACATCTTTTTCCGCCGCCGTATACACTGCGTCCAAAATAAAAGTCAAATTATGAGTCATTATATCACTTTAAAGATACAATGTCAATAAAGCACAGCGCTTTAAAGCAGTAAAAATGAAAAAGCCGATGCTTTTTTTACATCGGCTCACACATTATGCTTTTCTGTTTGCTGCAATATAATCCAACACGGCAAAAATCAGCTTTCCGTGTGAAGAATATATTGTCTTTGATGCGGATTTTCCGTTTTTATATTTAAGAAAAGCAACATTGCTTTCGTTATCATATTCAGCTGAAGCAAGCTGATCAAACTCTACCGGAGAAAGCTCCTTAAGCAAATCCCAATAAAGCTTGTTATCTGTTACCGCAACTCCCTGTTTTCCGTTGCCTGAAATAGTAGTATCAATAACAGCCAGAACCTTCTCTCTGTCATCCACGCCGAGACTTGCCCTTATTTTCGCCATATGTTCAGCTTTCACACCTGCAGAAAAAGTGAATTTATTAAGACTTGTATCTATATTGGCATTGGCGTAAGCAATCGCCTCTACCGTCGTACTACTTACGACTTCAGTGCCGTATATTTCTGCATTTCTGTTGCCTATAAAGCGTAAAAAGTTGACAATCCCCCTTGCACCTGCAGGCTCCGTCAGCTCAAAGGTCATACCGTCACGGGTTTTTATAAAAATATTTCCACCGTTCTTTTCGGCAGAATTTATCTGCGCATATCTGAGTGTAAGAGTGTTGCCTATATATTTCCATATGAAACGGTCTCTGAGGAAAAGTATTCCGCTCTTTCCGGAGCCCATAATTGACGAATCAAACATTCCCGCAATACTGTCCTCGGAATTTTTTTTACTGCCGGCAATATTTTCAAGAGCGTTCCTCTTAAGCCTTTTGCTCATGTTTTCTGCTGTTTTTATTTCATTCAATCCGGGTTTTCTATACTTGTTATAGCCGTGAATGACAACATCAATATCAAAATCCTTAGGCTTGCTCCAGACCGGTTCAGCCTTCTTTTTGCCGGATTTTTTAATTTCACTTTCCTGCTTGTCGGTTATCTCAGCATTTTCGGGCTGTTTTTTTATTTTTTCGGAAGCTTTTACAGATTTTTCTTCAGCATCTGATTTTCCGTCAAGAGCCTCCGAAACTTTTTCTTCAGCTTTTTTCTCTTCTGCAGGAGCCGCAGATACCGTTTCTTCACTCACTGCTTTTTCCTTATTTTCAGCCCCGTCAGAGTTTTCTTCGCTCTTTTTCTCAGACTCGTCAATTGTTTCAGCAGAAGTCTCGTTAGACTTTTTTTCAGCCTCTGTTTCTTCTGAGGGAGCTTCTGCAACTCCAGCTCCCTTTTCTTCGGTTACAAGAGTCCTGCCCGCATAAGCTGTTACCGCAGAAAGAATCTTCTTTGCTTCCTCAGAATCTCCGTCAATTCTGTTCATCGCAACGACCTGATCGGTACTGATATAAAATTCAAACTCGTCATTAAGCACAACATCCTCAAGCTGAATAGGTATAACTGCCTTACGGTAATTTACAGCTCTTTCCACCTCTTTGGAAACCCAGACCGAATTCTGAGAATCTTCGGTCAGCAAAAGCACAAAGCATGAACAGTCCTTTATGGCTCTGTTGATAACCATAGCATATTTACTTCCTGCAGGTATATCTCCGGGAGCCATCCACGTCTCTATTGAATTCTTTCTGAAAAGCTCCCTGACAGAGTCAGCCCACACCTGATTCTTAGTGCTGTAGCTGATAAATGCATAACCCATTTTTCTCTCTCCTTAGTCTGTAAATCTGTTTTTCATTCTATCAATTTTTACAAAAAATGTCAACTTAGTATAATCCGAACCCCAGCTTTATATTCATAAAGAAAAACGGTGCCGCATTCAACGAACACAACACCGCAGTATTTTTTATATTCAGGCCGCAACAGCTTCCTTTTCCTCTGCGGCTGTGATTTCCTGCTTCTTTTCCTTTTTATGAAGATAAATGAAAAGACCGATTCCGACTATACCGCAGGCAACAAATGCATAAAACATATCCATATTGGTGTCAAACAAGGGCCACTGATAAAGCATTTCGCCGTCTTCGTTAAGAACGCCGTTATTGGCACTCTCACCGAAAATCTTGGTGAAAATTCCGCCGATGCATTCGTCTTCGTCACCGGGGCCGTAGCGCTGAAGCTCGGATTCATACCAGAAGTAGTCGAAGAAGAATTCAATAAGCTCCCATATAACAATGGCAAAATAAGAAAGTCCCATTGAAGCAACCGTTCTTGTGAGCGGTGAAACAACATCCTTTTTACGCATTGTCATTGTAACGAGCTCGCTACCGATGAGAACGATTGTGCCGCCTGTTACAAAATGGATAACCTTATCCCATTGGTCATACAGATGATAAAAGTCGAGGCCCTGACCAAAGAAGGATGCAAGGAAAATTGTAACATTGAGCCATGTCTGACATCTGAAGGTAAGCTTCTTATGAAGGTCACCGACCCAGGCAAGAAGCATTCTGATAAAGGGAATCACAAAGGTGAGAAGGAAATTGAAACCGATCTGCACGATTCTGATACTGAACTCGCCCTCATCTATAAGCTTCTGCTTGGTAACAACCACAAAAGCAACTATCATAGATATTCTCATCAGCCACCAGATTGCATATTCGAAATTGGTTATACCCTCTTTACGTGCAATATGCTCAGAGGTGCGAATTTCTTTAAAGGTTCTCATAAATCTGTCCTCCGTTAAATATTTACCTGCGTATATTACCACATATCTGACAAAAATCAAGCTTTTTGACAACATTGTAACAATTAGCCCCAAGACAATCATACGCTGTTAACGAAGAAAAAATTTATGACACTTTTTTAACCGAAAACACACCTCCCGAAGGAAGTGTGCTCTTTATTGCCGTTTAAGACATTAATAGTAATAATATCCGTTATATCCTAAAAAGAATGAGAAGACGAAGACAATAACGAAGCTTACCACCCAAGAGATGATACCTGCAATAAGGTATGTTCTTGCCGACTTAGGTGTCTTTGACCAGTTAACAATTGCAAGAATAATACCTGCGATAGGAATAAGCACCGAAAGAATGATAAAGCCGATATTTGCCTGATCTGCGGGCATCGGTGCACCGTAGGGATTGAACTGACCGTAGGGTTGCTGCCCGTAAGGCTGTTGACCGTAAGGCTGCTGAC
>JAZSQD010000019.1:0-14488 GCA_045537815.1 Acutalibacteraceae bacterium
CATCGAAAAGGCTTATGATATTTTTGAGAATAAGCTTGACGGGGTTATTAAGATTGCGATTACTAATGATTGATTTTATGCCATCCGAAAGGGTGGCATTTTTGCTTTTAGTATGATATAATTAGTTCGACCAAATAAGAAAAATTGAGGTGAGAATATGGCAATGTGGAATCCTTGGAGAGGCTGCAAAAAATGCAGTGACGGATGCCTTCATTGCTATATTTATAAAGGTGATGCCAGACGAGGCGTCAACACAAATGACATTGTTAAAACCCCCGGATTTGAACAGGGGAAATAAGCCAAATTGAACAAAAACTAATACATAAAGACTTGTTTTAAGAAAATCTCATTTCTAAAAACAGTTTTTTGCTTGATAAATCTGTAAATTATGAATGTTCGCTGCATAGACATTTGTTTTGTTGAGTCTTTCTTGAAAAAGAAATATAAAATATGCTATAATGGCAAAAACAATGCAAATTAAGGTGGTGTCTCTATGACTCAAAAGCCTAATATTTTAATCATTAATCCCGACCAGATGCGGGCTGATGCGCTTCACCACCTCGGCAACGAAGCTTCATATACACCTAATCTTGATGAACTGGGCTTTGACGGTGTTTCTTTTAAAAATGCCTTTTGTCAGAATCCCGTTTGTGTGCCGAGCCGATGCTCGTTTATGACAGGACTTTACCCTCACACAAAAGGGCACAGAACAATGTCTTATCTTCTCCACGAAGATGAGGAGAATCTCTTCTCGGATATGAAAATTGCAGGCTATTATACCGTATCCTCTACCCGAGGTGACCTGATGGCAGGGCAAATGCGTAAATATCACAGAGAGCTTATTGACAAGTATCTGATGTTTTCTTCCGTGAAAACGCCTGCAACTGTTGTCAAATCAAAGCGCGGAGAAAAGGGGAGCGATACCTTCTTTTCCTTTTTCAACGGAGTTATCCCTGAAAACAAAAGAGGCAGAGAGATAAAAAACATCGATGACCTGTGCATTGATTCTGCCGTAAGACAGATTAAAAAACGTCCGAAGAACAAGCCTTTCTTTATGTTTGTCGGCCTTGATTTTCCTCATCCGCCCTATCAGATTGAAAAGAAATTTTATGATTTGATTGATGAAAGCAAGTTACAGGAGCGTATACCGAATATAGAGGATGCTGACGGTAAGCCTTTGATGGAAAAGGGGCTTATGAAAACCTTGGGGATCTCTGAATGGAGTGAGGACAGATTAAAGGAAATCCGTCATACCTATCTGGCTATGTGTGCCAAGGTTGATTTCCAGGTGGGCAGACTTATCAGCACACTCAGAGATGAAGGAATTTACGACAGCACAGCGGTTATAGTTCTTTCCGACCATGGAGATTACACAACGGATTACGGCATAGTCGAAAAATGCCAGAACTGCTTTCCTGACTGCCTTACCAATGTACCCTTCATTATCAAGCCGCCGAAGAACATCAGCATTGATAAAGGCATAAATGAAAATCTTGCCGAGCTTACAGACTTATGTGCCACCGTTTACGATCTTGCGGGTATCGAATGTGAAAGACAGAGCTTTTCAAAGAGCCTTCTGCCGACGATGAAGGATAAAAACACACCTCATAAGGAATATGTTTTCTGTGAGGGCGGAAGACTTCTCGGTGAAGAGCACTGCTCAGAGAAAAATCTTTTTACGGGTGAGGATGCAATATATTCGCCGAGGCTTCTTTTGCAGATGAAGGAAGACGGTACTCACACAAAGGCTGCTATGATCCGCTCGAGGGAGTATAAATATGTGATGAGACTCTACGAAAAGGACGAATTCTATGTTCTTTCCGAGGGTGAAAGAGTTAATCGCATTGACGATGAAAAGTACAGAGAAATTATCGCAAGGATGAAAGAAGAGCTTCTTTTGTGGTATATGAAAACCTGCGATACCGTACCTCAGAAGTATGACGACCGTTTTACGGATAAGTTTCTGCAGAATAATATTGCCTCGGTGGGTGTGCCTTTGATTTTTGCAAAAATTGCAACGGGAGCAATATCTCTGACAGGCAAAACTACGGCACAGTTTATTGATATGATTAAGACCAAATTCAAGCTGTGAGAAATAACCCCTGATTTTTCTTAAGATCAGGGGCGATTTTATTTTATAGGTTGAAAACAGAATAATGAATGTGATATAATTGAAGAGGCAATTAAACCGAAAAGGAGAAAAATATTATGGAGTTTTTTAAGTTTATTGACAAAGTAAAATATGAGGGTAAGGACAGTAAAAATCCTATGGCCTTCCGTTACTATGACAAGGACCGTGTTATCCTTGGTAAGAAAATGAGTGAGCACCTCCCCTTTGCTATGGCCTGGTGGCACACTCTCGGTGCCTGCGGTGTTGATATGTTCGGTGCAGGTACTGCTGATAAGAGCTTTGAAGCCGAAAAAGCAACAATGGCTCACGCAAAGGCTAAGGTTGACGCAGGCTTTGAATTTATGAGTAAGATGGGCATTGAATATTTCTGCTTTCACGATGTTGACCTCGTTCCCGAGGATGAGGATATCAATGTTACAAATGCCCGTCTTGATGAGATTTCAGATTACATACTCGTCAAAATGAAAGAGACAGGTATCAAGTGCCTTTGGGGTACTGCAAATATGTTCGGCAATCCCAAATTTATGAACGGTGCAGGCAGTACCAACAGCGCAGAGGTTTATTGCTTCGCGGCGGCTCAGATTAAAAAAGCTCTCGACATCACCGTTAAGCTCGGCGGTAAGGGCTATGTTTTCTGGGGCGGTAGAGAGGGCTACGAAAGCCTTCTCAATACCGATGTTAAGTTCGAGCAGGAAAACATTGCCCGCCTTATGAAAATGGCGGTTGAATACGGCAGAAAAATAGGCTTTGCAGGTGATTTCTACATTGAGCCCAAGCCCAAGGAGCCTATGAAGCATCAGTACGATTTTGATGCGGCTACAGCTATTGGATTCCTTCGTCAGTACGGTCTTGATAAGGACTTTAAGATGAACATTGAAGCTAACCATGCTACACTTGCAGGTCACACCTTCCAGCATGAATTGCGCATTTCTGCTATCAACGGTATGATCGGCTCAATTGATGCCAACCAGGGTGACCTTCTTTTAGGTTGGGACACAGATGAATTCCCCTTTGATGTTTACGAAGCAACAATGTGTATGTATGAGGTTATAAAGGCAGGAGGTCTTACAGGAGGCTTTAACTTTGATGCCAAAAACCGCAGACCAAGCAACTCCTTTGAGGATATGTTCTACGGTCACATTCTTGCTATGGATACTTTTGCACTCGGTCTTATCAAGGCTGCAGAGCTTATCGAAGACAGCAGAATAGATGCTTTCATTAAGAATAAGTATGCTTCATTCAATGAGGGTATCGGTGAAAAGATTTTAAGCGGTGAAGCAACTCTTGAGGAACTTTCAGCTTATGCCTGTGAAAAGAAAATTACAACCAACCCCGATTCTGGCAGACAGGAATACTTACAGACAATCGTAAATCAGATTCTTTTTTAAGAGGTAGATTATGAATTATTATGTTGGTATCGACCTTGGTACTTCCTCTGTCAAAACTCTGCTTTTAAGCGGTGACGGTGAGGTTGTATCCTCGGTTACTAAGGAATATCCCTTATATTTTCCTCACGGCGGCTGGAGTGAGCAGAATCCTGAGGATTGGTATAATCAGACAGCTTCCGCCCTTAAAGAACTTTTTGAGGGTATAGAAGCAAAGGAAGTGAAGTCCTTCTCTTTTTCGGGACAGATGCACGGACTTGTTATGCTTGACAGTGAGGACAATGTTATCCGTCCTGCACTTTTGTGGAATGATTCGAGAAGTCAGGTTCAGACAGATGTTCTCAACGAAGATAAAGATTTCCTGCTTGATAACACAGCCAATATTGCCTTTGCAGGCTTTACTCTGCCTAAGCTATTATGGATAAAAGAAAACGAGCCTGGAAATTACAAAAAGATAAGCAAAATTATGCTTCCGAAGGATTATGTTGCTTATATGCTTTCGGGGGACTTCTGCACCGATGTTTCCGATGCTTCGGGTACACTTTATTTTGATGTTGAAAACCGCTGTTGGTCAAAGAATATTCTTGGTGCACACGGCATAAAGGAAGAATGGCTTCCGAAGGTTCTTGAAAGTGACGGATGTGCAGGCACACTCAGAAAAGAAATTGCCGACGAGCTTTGTCTCGGTGAAGTAAAAATAATCATCGGTGCAGGTGACAACGCAGCTGCAGCTATAGGTACAGGTACCGTCAAAGACGGTGATTGCAATATTTCACTGGGCACAAGCGGTACTATCTTTACCGTAAGCGATAAATTCAGCCTTGACAGAAGCAGTGCAATTCACTCCTTCTGCTCTGCAAGCCGTAACTATCATCAGATGGCTTGTATGCTTTCAGCGGCTGTCTGCTGTAATTGGTGGGTGGAAAAGATTCTTCGCGACGGCTATGATAAGGTGCTTTCAAAGGAGAACAAGCTCGGTGAAAACGATTGTTTATTCCTGCCTTATCTTATGGGTGAGCGTTCACCTCTCAATGACACCGATGTAAGAGGTATGTTTTACGGAATGAGCCTTGACACAGATAAGGATGATATGAGCCTTGCCATACTTGAGGGTGTCGCCTTTGCTCTGAGGCACAATATTGATATTATTCGCAATATGGGCATTGACATCAGAAAATCAAATGTCTGCGGCGGAGGTACAAAAAATAAGCTTTGGCTTAAGATTATTGCGAATGTGCTCGGTATTGAGCTTCTTATTCCCGAAAACCAGGAGGGCGCTTCTCTCGGTGCGGCTCTTTTGGCGGCAAAGGGTGTAATGACTCCCGATGAATATACAAAGCTTGAAAACAAGGTCTGCAAAACAGCAGAAACTGTTACTCCCGAAAAAGAGCTGACCCAAAAATATGAAGAGAAATATCTCAGATGGAGAAAGCTTTACCCTGCAATCAAGGGTATAAATTAAGGCGGTGAAAATATGAAAAAAGGCAGAAAGGCTAAAAAAGCTATACTCGGAATTATAATTTCCATAGCTCTTGTCATCATTCTCGGTGTTACTAATGTTGTACCTTATTTTGCTGTAATTCCCGATATGATAAAGGTCGGCGTTGATTACATAAGCCTTGACAGAAATCCCGATTATCCCGATGAAAAAGAAATTGAAAAGGCTCTTATGGAAAATGCCGAGGCAAAGCATCCCTTTATTCTTGCCGACAGGGCTGATTTCGATAAGGTGAGAGAAGAGTATAAGACAAAGAAATATACACCCTACACCGAAAAGCTTCTGGAATATGTTCTCTCAAATGCGGATGCTCTTATCGACACAGGCATTTATCCGCCTATGGATTATGTGCTTGATGAGGAGGATAGTATTCTTCCTATTTCCCGTGAGGTTATCTGCCGTATGGTTATTTTAGGCTATGCGTGGCAGATAACGGATGAAGAAAAATACGCCGAAAGAGCGAAGACAGAAATTGAAAAGGTCTGTAGCTATGATGACTGGTGCACCTCTCATTTTCTTGCCACGGCTGAAATGGCTCTTGCTGTTTCCATCGGTTATGACTGGCTTTATGATTATCTCGATGAGAATACAAAGACACTTATGGAAGAAAAGGTGTGGGAATATGCAATCAATTCCGCACTTAACGATAACCATTGGTTCACCTGGTCAAAGAATAACTGGAACAGCATCTGTTACAGCGGTATAGGCATTGCCTGCATGACCTTTTTTTACAGCGATATTGACAGGGCGGCAGAGTTCCTTTCAATGTGCTACGAAAATATGCCCATTGCCTTCGACAACTTCACTCCCGACGGTGTTTATGCTGAGGGACCCGGTTACAGTCAGTCGGGAATGGATGCTATAGTTAACTTTGTGGCAACAAGCAAGAATTTATTCGGTACTGATTTCGGTATGAGCGAAATTGCAGGCTTTAAGGAGCTTGGAAAATTCCCTGTTTATATCACAACTCCTACAGGTGTGTTCAATTTCGGTGACAATAAGGCAAGAATGTGCTTTACCCCTTCACTTCATTGGTATGCTACAGAGTATGAATCACCGCTTCTTGCCTGCTATCAGATGAGCGATGAGCCGGGTGAATTTGTTCCCGATACCTCTGAAAATACCGAAAAAAACGGCGGTGGCAAAAGCCGTGCATTGTCGTCACTTTGGTATAACAGAGCTTATACATCTGAAACTGCAGATTTTTCTGATGAATGTCTCTATCTCCCGCTTTACTCTGATGTAGGTCAGGATATGGTGCTTATGAGAAGTGCTTATCTTGATGAAAATGCCACCTTCGCAGGTATAAAGGGCGGATATAACTTTATTAACCACGGCGACCTTGATATAGGTACATTCGTGTTTGACTCAATGGGTGTAAGATGGGCTGAGGAATTAGGCCCCGGCCCCTACGATGCACCGAATTATTTCCTCAATACTCCTGCAGGCGGCAGATGGAAGAATTACAGCAAGCGTGCCGAGGGACAGAATACCCTTGTAATCAATCCGAATATGACTCTTGATGATCAGTATGTTCTTGCAGAAAGTAAATTTACATATTTCAAAGAAACCGCAGAGGGCGGCAGATGCGGTCTTGATATGACGGATGCTTACCGTATGAATGGTGCAACGAAGGCTGAAAGAGAGTTTGAGCTTGAAAAAGAATATACAGCTCTTAAAATTACCGATAATGTAAAATGTCTTTTCAAGAGTGACATTTACTGGTTTATGCACACAAGGGCAGATATTGAAATCTCCGAGGACGGCAAAACTGCAATTCTTACAATCGGTGACAAGCAGCTTAAGGCTACATCTCATTCCGACGGTACATTCTCCGTTATGAAGGCAGAAAGACTTTCGGGAGAATGGGAGTGGGATGAAGAATATCCCGACATTCAGAAGCTGACAGTTAAGCTTGAAGATGTTAAAAAGGCAGAGATCTGCATAACATTAGAACCTTTAAGTAAATAAAAAAGTAATCACGGTGATTTCCGTCAAAAGGATTTCACCGTGAAATTTTTTATTATTTTGCAAGCCAGTAAAAGGATTTTCTTCCGCAGACTGCGTGCTTGCCGGGGAAAACATCAATGTGAAGCTTAGATTCGGCATTCATAAGAGAATACACTCTTTTTATCTTGCTGTGCGCCGATTCTGAGGCTTTTACCGGAAAAAGCTTATCCTTTTCACCTGACTCGATAAACAGCTCCTTTGGTGCCAGAGCAGAAGCAAAATCGTAGATTTCACCCGCTTCAAGAATGTGCGGGATGTAGTTGTCGGGACAGTGCCACATTGAAAGAATGCTGTCTTTAAAGGTGTTTACATAACCGCAGATAACTGTTTTATAAATGCTGTCGTCAAGTACCGATGCATAAAGAGCAGTCAGACCGCCGCCTGAAATGCCCATGAGTGAAACCTTACTTTCGTCAACCGATTCCATTGTTCTTAAAATCTTGGCACAAGCGAGAGCCTGATAAACTCGAAGGGATGCAGTAGTTAAACCGTAGGGGAGCAGATGATGGGAAAGCTCATCGCAGGAGCTTATGTAAAAGGGCTTCCACATATCGTGCTGAAGTCTTGCCTCACCGAAGCCGAAAAGCTCGGGGGCGATAACCGTACAGCCTCTTTTTGCCATTTCTACGGCAAAGTTGTTCTGATAGTTGTCGATATAGTTGAAGCGTTTTTTGTTGCCTTTTTTTGAGATATTGAGTATCTGTCTTACACCGTAGCCGTGACCGCAAAGCGCAACAACTCCGCCCGTTTTACCGTTAACCTTTTTCGGCTCAAGGATATAGACAAGACTATTTAAGCCTTGAAGAATTTCTGCCGAATACTTTTTTAGTGTATATTCGGGATAATCAAGGACTTTACCTATGGGGATAAGCTTTAATTCAGTTGCCATGGAGTCTAATCTTTCGAGTGAAAAAAGCTCCTTGGCTTTTTCTTTTATGCTTTTGCCGATTTCAAGTGCATCTTCGTAAGAAGTTGCACTTTTATAAGGCTCTGCCTTTATCCTGTCGTAAAGACCTGACATAAATTCGTCAGGTGAATATGGACTTTTTTTCATTGCTTTTACCTCTTATGTCAGAACGTTATCTTTCCTGCGACTGTTACATTTTTGCTGTCTGTACCGACATAAACCGTGTATCTTTCGTCGAGCTCCCAGTTGCCGTTTTCTGGGTTGTAGAATTTGATATCGTCAATCAGCACATCGACATCTGTGATGATGCTTTCCTTTGCTTTAACGCTTACACGCTTAAAACCCTTCAGTACCTTGACGGGTCTGTCTTTTTCTGTACTGTCACTGCCTACATAAATCTGAATTACCTCATCACCGTCAACATCACCGATATTTTTTACGGTAGCAGTAACCCTGATTTGTTCTTTATCTTTTTCGCAAGAATTACATTCAAGCTCAAAATCAGTATAGGAAAGACCGAAGCCGAAGGGGAAATGTGCTTCTATACCCTTTTTGTCAAAGAGAGTGTAGCCGTGATAATAGCCGTACTCGATATTTTTATCCTTTGCACCAAGGTGAAGGAAGGGGGGATAATCCTCTGCCTTTTGGGCTATTGTAAAGGGAAGCTTACCTGCAGGGGTAACATTACCGCTTAAAATATCAGCAAGAGCATTACCTCCCTCAAGCCCGCTGTAGAAGGACATAATAACTGAATCTGCAAGGTCGATCCAGTCCTTGATAACATAAGCGCTGCCACCCATAATGTTTACAATAAGCTTTTTGCCTAGAGCGGAAAGAGCCTTTATGAGAGTTACATCCTCCTCGGGAATTCTCAGGTCTGCTCTGTCGCCGCCTGAACCCTTGGGCTTTTTCTTTACATTTCCGAGGTTAACAAGAAACTCGCCCTCCTGAAGCCAGTCGCTGCCCACACATACTACTATGTAATCGCAGTTTTTGGAAGCCTTCATTGCCTGTGTAACCTTACAGCCGTTATAAAGATAAATATTATCCTTACCAAAGCGGTTACACATACCCTCATAGGGTGTTACGGCATAGGGACTGAAAACGTTACTGCTTCCGTGGTCGCCTGTGTTTCTCTTGTTTGCATATCTGCCAACAACGGCTATCTTTTTGCCTTCGGGAATAGGCAGAGCTTTTTTATCGTTTTTAATAAGCACCATACCCTTTCCTGCCGCTTCACGGGCAAGGTCCTTATGCTCCTTTGAAAGAATAACGGATTCAGGATGCTTTTTATGCTTTGGCAGGGTTGCGATAAGTGCCCTGAGTATTCTGGCAGCAGATTTATCTATATCAGCTTCGGTTATGTCACCCTTTTTAAGCAGATAAGAAAGTGTCGCATAACGGAACAGATAAGGCATTTCCATATCCATACCTGCCTTAAGACTTCTTGCGGCATCGTAAATTCCGTAGAAAAAGTCTGAAAGAGAAAAACCCTCAAAGCCCCATTTATCACGGAGAATATCAGTAAGCAGTTCTTTGTTTTCGCAGGCATAGGTGCCGTTGACCTTATTGTAAGCGCCCATAATTGACATTGCACCTGCATCTATACACTTTTTGAAATGAGGCAGATAAACCTCGTGTAGTGTTCTTTCGTCAGCTGTTGCGTTAGCTGAAAAACGGAGATCCTCAATGCTGTTGAGAGCATAATGCTTCGGGCAGGCGATAATGCCGTTATCCTGCATAGCCTTAGTCAGAGCAACACCCATTCTTCCAAGAAGATAAGGATCTTCACCGTAGGTTTCCTGCGCTCTGCCCCACATAGGATTGCGAAGAAGATTTATACATACACCTGCAAAAAGATTAGCGTCAAGTGCAGATGCTTCCTTGGCAAAAACCTCACCGATGCGGTATTCGAGCTCATCGTCAAATGATGCACCCCGAAGCATAGATACGGGGAAGCAGGTACATTTTTTCATAACGATACCTCTCGGACCGTCGGTGAACATTACGGGAGGTATGCCGAGTCTTTTGCATCCGCCTGCAGGATAGGCTTCACCGTTGTAGAAGCGTCCCTTTGTAAGAAAATTCTTTGCCGTTACACCGAGAGCGTGTCCCTGAAGAAGACGGATTCTCTCTTTTACGGTCATTTCATTTAAAAGTAAATCTGCCACCTCATAAAGCTTTTCTTTTGTAGGCTTGGTAGAATAAAGCTCTGTCGCTTTTCTGAAATCCATAATATTTTCTCCTTTTTTTATGCCATTGTTGAAAGCATTTCTTTTGTAACCTCGTACTGTGTTTCTTTGCCGTTAAGGTAGTTATCAAGCTGTTCAATCATATAGTAAGCCATTCTGTGAGTTTCGTTACCCATACTGCCTGCAATATGAGGAGTAATGATAGCATTCGAGCACCAGAACAAGGGATTTATGTAAGGGATAAACTCAAGCTTAAGTACATCAAGCACAGCCGTTCTTGACGGATGAAGAATGAGATTTTTTGCAAGTGCCCATTCGTTGACCTGATCTCCTCTGCCTGTATTTATGAAGGTGGAATACTTTTTCATTGAAGCGAAATGCTTGCTTGTGAAAACATTTTTCAGCTCTTTTTTGTTTGCAAGGTGGTTGCTGATTACATCGCACTCTTTAAAGAGTGTTTCAAGGTCAACAAGCTTCACACCGAGCTTTTCTGCCTTTTCTTCACTGCAGAACGGGTCGTAAGCATAAACCTTTATATCGTATTCTTTAAGCCTTTCGGCAACCATTGAGCCTATAGAACCAAGACCTGCAAGACCGACTTTTATATCAAAATTACCCTTGCTTTTCTGTGTGTGAATGAAAGATGAGGGCAGAGCAAGTCTGTACCTCTTTGCCCCCTGATAAAAGCCCTTTGAAGCAAGAATAATCTGTGAAACGGTATATTCTGCAACGGGTACCGCATTGGCGGCAAAGGCACTGAAAACCCTTACGTCGCAGTTGAGTAAGGGTTTTGCAAAATACTGCACCGTACCTGCGGCATAAAAGACAAATTTAAGCTTCGGAAGATATTTTTTTATTTCCTCCTCACTTAATTTAAGCATACCCCATGTAGCAAAAGCCACCTCACATTCGGAAAGAAAATCCTTGTGCTTTTCTATGTTGCCTTTATTTATAAGCTCAGGCGAGACCTCGCCGTACTCTTTTAATTTTTTCATTACATCTTCGGAAAAAACAAGGTTGAATTTACCCTTGTTTGTGCCAAGTAATGCTATCTTCATATTATCAACCTCAATAACCTTTAAGCTTTTCCGTGTCCTTAAAGAAGTTCTTTTCATTGTTACCGGATACAAATTCAATCATAACAATTCCGTCAAAGCCTTTTTCCTTGAGCTTATTAAGAAGAGTGTCGAGATAGTTTTTGTCTTTCTTTCTGAAAAGCTGTTCTCTTTTAAGGTCACGGTAGGATACATGAGTATCCTTTATGTACGGGTAAGTTCTGTCGATTCTGTCAAGGTCATATTCCATACGGAAATATCTTGACTGAAAATAGGTTTTGAAATTATCCCTTTGCAAATCTCCGATAAAACGAAGAATCGCATCGGTATTATTGTTAAAGGTGTTATCGTGACATTCGGGACAGACTAAAAGACCGTACTCTGCCGCAATATCGCACATCTTTTTTGTGTTTTCAAGAAGGTACTTATATTCATCTTCGGATGTGACCTGGCTGTTCTTTTTGCCAAGCCATATTCTTATTGATTCTGCACCCGTTTCCTTTGCAATTTTACAAGTTTCAATCCACTTGCTTTCATCAAAAACGGCAGAGTTGAAATAGCTTCCGTAGGAGCTGATTTTTATGTCAGCCTTCTCACAAAGTGCTTTTACCTTTTTTGCATCGTCAAGGGTTTTAACGTGAACATCACCGCCCCATTCGATAAAGCTGATACCTGCTTTTTTTGAGAGAGTAACCACATCTTCGGCAGTTTTATTTCTGAAGGTAACACTGCAAAGACCAAGTTTAAAATAATTCATTTTACACCTCTGCAACTGCGGCAAGTTCAGTTTCCATAGCCTGCTCTTTCTGCTTTCTGTATTCTACAAGCTTTGCTTCAACAGCATTTTCATCGAATTTGAAGAAGAGCATAGGTATAGCCTGAGCAATAAGAGCAATTGCACCCAAAGCTGTAAGCATAAAGAAAATACCGTTAAGAAGATTGGTATAGTTTACGCCGTCGATGATGTTTGCTTCTAATGTTGATGAGATAAGGGGTACTCTTGCACCCTCGGTGAGAGTTTCCATTTTTTCAGCGTTGTATCCGAGCTTATCAATAATCTGAAGAACTACAACATTAAATACGGCTACTGAAATTTTGTAAAGCAAACCCTTGAAGGAATAAACTGTTGCTTCGATTCTATCGCCTGATTCCATTTCAATGCTGTCTGTTACATCGGCAATGATTGAGGTCAGAAGCACAACGCTCATACCAACAGGGAAGTTAGTGAAGAAACGAAGAACTGCATAAAGTACAAAGCCGGGAATTGTGTTGTAGGGTACAATATAAATACCTACCACATAAACGATAATATTTGCTATAGCACCTACAAATGACATAACAATCCATAAGGTTTTCTTTGTCATTTTCTTAAGAAGGGGAGGAACAAGGAGCATTGAAAGCATATAGGAAATACCGCTTGAAACTGAAAGAAGAGTAGGAAGAATTGCTACTGCATCAATGTTAGGATTCTTGCCTACAATACCCTCGATGAAGCTGTTAATCTGATCCATAGGAAGAATACCTATACAGTTCCATCTTGCAAAGTAAGAAAGGAACATAGCACCGAGATTGATGATACCGCTGAAGAATGCGGCAACAAGAAGAGCGAGAACTCTCTTGTCTTTTATCATTCTTTTAAGATTGGCTGATGATTTGGCTTTTTTCGGCGGAATATAGACTTTTTCCTTGATGCCGAAGAAGGAGCCCATCATAATAGCGGCACCCATAAGTGCAAAGATAGCAGCTGACCAAAAATAACCCATATCGGTCATATCTTTTTTACCGTTACCGAGAAGACCTGCCATAGTCCAGATAAGAACTGAAGGGAGAATTGTACCGAGAGAGCCGACTGTATTTGATATTGAAACAGCTTTAACTCTTAAGTCTTTCTGAGGGAAAACAAGAGGAGTAAGGCTGTTACGGGGAATTTCCATAGCGGTGTATGCGGTAATGTAAACCATATACATAATGAGCATATAGATAAAGTTACCTGCATTACCGAGGTTAGTGCCGTCTGCAGTGACGATGTTCCAGCTTTCGGGAAACTTAACGGGCAAGAAGAGAAGTGCCGTGGTAATTGCAAAGGGTATTGATACCCAGAGAAGATAAGGTCTGCATTTACCCCACTTCGTTCTTGTTCTTTCAACTATCTGACCCATAATGGGGTCGTTAACTGCATCCCATACCTTTGTGCCGAGAAGTACGATAGATACAAGACCCATACTCAGCTTAAGAACATCGGTCATATAAAAGTTGATTACCGTGTAAACTGTGCAGTCAATGAAGAAAAATCCCAAGGGTAAAAGTGAAAAGGCAAGGATTTCTCTGTTAGTTGCACGCTTGATATCTATTCTTTTGTTTCCTGTCATATGTTTTTCTCCTTACATATTGTTTTCATCGATTTTACTTAAATAATGTTCAAAGGGTCTTTGTTCGCAGGGTACGGGTGAAACTCTGATATATTCCGTTTTGCCGTTACCGGTAACAGTAAGATAATCTCTGTAATAAAGATTTTCTTCTTGTACACTTTCGTCTTTTATAAATACTGCACCGCCGCGGCTACCAGTTTCAGGAAGCTCTGACACAATTGCTTCTAAAAGAGCTTTCATACTCAGAAGCATATCCTTGTCACGGTAGTAGTCATAAAGGCTTTTGTGTTTTTTGGGGTAAGAGGCAAGAGCATCATTTATCTCACCCAGAAGAGAGACACAGCCTTCATAATCTCTTTTAAAGGAAGCAACCTTGCTCATTTCCTTTTTAAAGTGCACGTAGCTTACACTGTCATCTGCGATAAAATCAGTTTCATCATTTGTAAAAGCATCATATATGCTTTCGTCAGTAGTGCTGTCAGCTTTACCTGCTATATGTCTTGCACAGATGAGTCCGCCCACCTGGGTGTCATTAAGGGCAGAGCCACCGGGTCGTGACAGACCGAAGGTACCTGCGGCTTCACCGATAACATAAAGTCCTTTGATATCAGTTTCAAAATTGCGGTCCGTATAAACACCGCCGTTATTGTGCTGGGCGCAGACGGCTATACGAAGCAAGTCCGTTTCAAGGTTAATTCCCTGACGAAGATAAACATCAATGGCCTTGCTGTTAAGCTTCTTAAGTCTCTTATAAGGAGTATCAGCCATACACTCCGCCACATTTATGTAATCTTTTGCTTCTTCACTTAACTTTTCAAAGCAGAAACCGTTGGGATTTTTTCTATAATCAAGGTAAACTCTTCTGCCCTTGCTTGTTTCATTGTGTACGGCAAAGTCTATCTGTGAGCTTTCCTTTGCTCTGCCGTAGGAGAAGGGCCACT
>JAZSQD010000111.1:0-13590 GCA_045537815.1 Acutalibacteraceae bacterium
AAGATACCGGCATTAATCATACTTTCACCTCTTACACGAAGGGCAAACATTTCCTTATCCGTTGAAATATGGTCACCTGAAAAAGGAAGATAGGATTCTATCTGCTCAACGGCAAGAATGGGAAGACCTGCAGTTACGGTACCGAGCAAGGGCACGTGTCTGATGTTTTCCGCCTGACCGACTATGCGGATTGACCTTTTGAGCAAGGGATCGCGCTTGATATAGCCCTTTTCCTCAAGAGCGTTAAGGTGATTCTGCACCGAAGAGGTTGAGCTGAGGCCTACCGCACGGCAGATTTCTCTGACAGAGGGCACTGCACCGCTGCCTGCACGTTCCTTAAGATATTCAAGTATTCTGTATTGATTTTCACTGAGTTCTTTCATTTTTCTGACCTCTTTTCTCTGAATTTATACCGCCAAAAAAGTATTGAAGCTACCTTTTCACAAGCGGCAGACATAAACAAATGTTTGTTTCCGAAATCATTATAACACATAAAAACAGAAAATGCAAACATTTGTTCTGATTTTTTTGAAAAAATTTTTTCAGCTTAAAAAATACAGCCGACACAAAGTATAAAAGCCTCAGCAAAAGCCAAATATATTACTGAAAAAACTATGAAAAGGCGGAAAAGCATGAAAAAATTCAATATAATCCGTAAGCTCGCCTCAGGCAAGGGCTTTTATCTCACAATAGTTCTGAGTCTCGGTGTGGTGGTCTTTGCTGCTTCGATGATTTACCGAAGCTCAACCGATATGCTCCGCGAGGTGCTCACCTCACCTACCGAGGTATCGCAGCAGGCACGGCAGAATAAAACCGACGAGGCAGACCCCCGTCTCGAGGAAAGCTATACCACTACCCGTCGCGTCACAGAATATGAAACCTCTTTACGCTTCAATAATACCGATGCTCCGAGAGAAACAACTCTTCCCTCAACCGCACCGACTGTCACAAACGACAGCTACATCCTCCCCGCAGGCAAGGATATCATAAGAGACTTTTCTCCCGATGCTCTCAGCTTTGATGAAACTATGGGTGATTGGCGCACTCACAAGGGTATAGATTTTGCTCTGGCTGAAGGCGAGACCGTAAAAGCGGTGGGCAACGGCAGGGTTACAAAGGTAATGGCTGACAGAAGCTACGGATATACGGTTGAAATCGACCACGGGGATTTTACAGCCCGTTACTGCGGTCTGAGTCAGGAAAACGCGGTAAAGCTGGACGATACGGTAAGCAAAGGCGACTCTGTGGGCACCGTAGGAGAAATACCCTGTGAATCGGCACAGAAAAGCCATCTGCATTTTGAAACCGTAGTAAACGGCAAGCACGAAGACCCTATGAAAGCACTTGGTATCACACAGTAAATCATAACCCGTTCACCGCACCCTTTAGAGGTTGCGGTTTTGCTTTGTATAATGACAAATATGACAACATAAATACTGCAAAATAATCCAATTTGGGTTTTATTCACAAAACATATTTTACACCTCTTTTTCCGTTGACAAAAACCTCCGTTTTATGCTATACTTTTGAAGTCGGTATTTTAAGTTTATATTGTATATATAATACCTAGAATAACTTGGAATATTTAAAAAACTTCGTTCTTTGAAACTGACGGTTAAGTGGAGTTCACCACGTGAATCAAAGAACCTATACGCCGACCGTCTGGGCATCTTACGAAGAGGTTTTTCCTTGTGTAAGTGTGTCCTTTTTTTGTTTTGTAAGTAATATTTTCCGCTAAGGAGGTTTTTGTTATGAAAAAAGTTGCAATCATCATGGGCAGCGACAGCGATTTACCCGTTGTTTCAAAGGCAGCCGATACCCTTAAGGAATTCGGTGTACCCTACGAGCTGCACATCTATTCCGCACACCGCACCCCTGCAGAAGCCAAGGAGTTTTCTGAAGCTGCAAGAGAAAAGGGCTTCGGCTGTATTATTGCCGCCGCAGGTATGGCTGCTCACCTTGCAGGTGCTATTGCCGCCAACACCACCCTTCCCGTTATCGGTATCCCTATGAAATCAAAATATCTCGACGGTATTGATGCCCTTTTGTCAACTGTTCAGATGCCCTCAGGTATCCCCGTAGCTACAGTTGCCATTGACGGTGCTGTCAATGCCGCCTTGTTGTCTGTTGAGATTCTCGCAGTGACCGATGAAGCCCTCGCAGAAAAGCTCAAGGCAAAAAGAAACGCTGACACCGCTAAGGTGCTTGAAAAGAATGCTGCTGCCGAAAAGCAGTACAATATATAAAAATTAAAATTATAAATTATTTTATTCGGAGGTATAAAACCATGGAAAAGACAACACAGATGTATGAAGGTAAAGCAAAGAAGGTTTTCGCAACTGAAGACGAAAATCTCGTAATCGTATCCTACAAGGATGATGCAACAGCCTTTGACGGCCTTAAGAAGGGTCAGATTATGGGTAAGGGCGTTGTTAACAACAGAATGTCCAACTTCCTTTGCCAGCTTCTTGAAAAGAACGGCGTTCCCACCCATTATGTTGAAGAGCTCAATGACAGAGAAACCGTTGTTAAGAAGGTAAGCATTGTACCTCTCGAAGTTATCATCCGTAACATTTCCGCAGGCTCCTTCTCAAAGAAATACGGCGTAGAGGAAGGAATCGTATTTGACGAGCCCACAATCGAGTTCTCATACAAGAACGACGATCTTCACGATCCCCTTCTCAACTCATATCATGCACTCGCTCTTAAGCTTGCAACCAAGGAAGAAATTGAGCTTATCAAGTCAATGGCATTCAAGGTTAACGAGGTTCTCAAAGCTTACTTCCTTTCACTCGGCGTAAAGCTTGTTGACTTCAAGATTGAATTCGGTAAGCTTGCTGACGGAACAATCATCCTCGCTGACGAAATTTCTCCCGACACCTGCCGCTTCTGGGATGCTGAAACAAATGAGAAGCTTGACAAGGACCGCTTCCGCCGTGACCTTGGCGGTGTTGAAGACGCTTACAAGGAAATGATGAAGAGAGTTTTCGGCGAATAATCTGTTTTTTTATCGGAGGTTAATCTATGGGAGGCTTTTTTGGCGTAACATCAAAAAGAGATGCTGTCATTGATGTTTTCTTCGGCGTTGACTACCACTCACATCTCGGTACACGCCGCGGCGGTATGGCTGCAGTCAATGAAAAGGTAGGTTTTCAGCGTGATATCCACAACATTGAAAACTCACCCTTCAGAACGAAATTTGCAGGTATCACAGATGAAATGCAGGGCAATGCCTGCATCGGCTGCATCAGCGACAGTGATCCCCAGCCCATTATAATCCGCTCCAATCTGGGTGTTTATGCGATCACCACCATCGGTATCATCAACAATGCCGAGGAGCTTATAAAAGAATTCTTTTCAAACAACAGCGGTCACTTCACCGCTATGACAGGCGGCAGAATCAACTCAATAGAGCTCACTGCCGCTCTTATAAACCAGAAGGATTCCTTCAGCGAGGGCATCCGCTTCGCTCAGGAAAAAATCGACGGCTCAATTTCAATTCTTATTCTCAGAGAAGACGGCTCACTTATTGCCGCAAGAGACAAATACGGCAGACTTCCCATCGTGCTCGGAAGGGATGAGGACGGACACTGTGTTTCCTTTGAGTCCTTCGCCTTTGAAAAGCTTGACTATGAATTTCTCAGAGAGCTTGGCCCCGGTGAAACGGTAGAAATCACCGCTGACAAAATCACCGTGCTCACCGAACCGCAGAAAAAGATGCGTATATGCTCATTCCTGTGGACCTACTACGGTTACCCCAACTCAAACTATGAGGGCGTGAACGTTGAGGTTATGAGAACCAGAAACGGTGAGATAATGGCAAGGGAAGACAAAAAGGCGGGCAAATGTGATAACATCGACTTCGTTTCGGGTGTGCCTGATTCGGGAACACCTCACGCAATCGGCTATGCCAACGAAAGTGACATCCCCTTTGCAAGGCCCTTTATCAAATATACCCCCACCTGGCCCAGAAGCTTTATGCCTCAGAACCAGAAGGAAAGAAACCGTGTTGCAAAGATGAAGATGATTCCCGTTCACGAGCTTATTCAGGATAAGAGCCTTCTTTTTGTTGACGACAGTATCGTAAGAGGCACCCAACTTCAGGGAACCGTTGACTTTCTTTACAGCCACGGAGCAAAGCAGGTGCATATGAGATCGGCTTGTCCCCCGATTATGTACGGCTGCAAATATCTCAATTTCTCAAGGAACACCTCAGACCGCGACCTTATCGCAAGACGTGTTATTTTAGAGCTTGAGGGAGAAGAAGGAGAAAAGTATATCGATGAATATGCAGACCCCTCAACCGAAAGAGGTCAGGCGCTTCTCAAGTCGATCTGCGACAAATTCGGCTTCACATCTCTCGGCTATCAGACACTTGAAGGTCTTATCGAGGCTATAGGTCTTCCGGCAGACTGCCTTTGCACTTATTGCTGGAACGGCAAAGAATAAAACAATTTTACAGGAGAGTGTAATATGGATCATAAAAATTCTTTCTCTGCGAGCTATGCTGCTGCAGGCGTAGATATTACCGCCGGTTACAAATCGGTGGAACTGATGAAAAAACACGTTGCCAGAACCCGTAACGAAGGTTCCGTAGATGATGTAGGCGGCTTCGGCGGTTGTTTCGATTTAAGCTGTGTTGCAGGAATGGAGCATCCCATTTCCGTTTCAGGCACCGACGGCTGCGGAACAAAGGTTAAGCTTGCTATTCTTATGGATAAGCACGACACAATCGGTATAGACGCAGTTGCAATGTGCGTCAACGATATCATCTGTGTTGGTGCAAAGCCCCTATTCTTCCTTGACTACATTGCCTGCGGCAAAAACTACCCTGAAAAAATTGCCGAAATCGTCGGCGGTGTTGCCGAGGGCTGTGTGCAGTCGGGTGCAGCACTTATCGGCGGTGAAACTGCTGAGCACCCCGGCCTCATGCCCGAAGAGGATTATGACCTTGCCGGCTTCGCAGTAGGCGTTGTTGACAAGCCCAAGATGATTGATAACAGCAAGATGGCTGCGGGCGACGTGGTTATCGCCCTTCCCTCAACAGGTATCCATTCCAACGGCTTCAGCTTATGCCGTAAGGTTTTTGATATTGACAATAACAATCCCGAGCTTTATGTTGCCCGTGAAGAACTCGGTGGCAAGACAATAGCAGAAGCTCTTCTCGTACCCACAAAGATTTATGTAAAGCCCGTTCTCGCTCTTCTCGAAAAGGTAACCGTCAAGGGTATTTCTCATATCACAGGCGGCGGCTTCTATGAAAACATTCCCCGCTCAATCCCCGACGGACTCTGCGCTAAGATTGACAAATCCGCCGTTAAGGTGCTTCCCATCTTTGACGTAATTGCAAAATGGGGCAACATTCCCGAAAGAGATATGTATAACACCTATAACATGGGCGTCGGTATGAGCATCGTTGTTCCCGCAGATGAAGCAGAGCTTTCACTTTCTATTCTCAAGGAAAACGGTATAGATGCTTACGTTATCGGTGAAATCATCGAAGGCGACGAGAAGGTGATTCTGTAATGGATAAGAAAATAGCAGTTCTTGTTTCCGGCGGCGGCACAAATCTCCAGGCTCTGATTGATGCGGAAAAGGAAGGAATAATCGTCGGCGGTAAAATCAGCCTTGTTATTTCAAACAACAAAGCCGCATATGCTCTTGAGAGAGCAAGAATGAACGGTATACCTTCTGCTGTAATTATAAAAAATGATTGCGGCAGTCAGGAAGCCTTTGAACAGAACATCATCGCTCTTTTAAGAGAGCACGAAATCGACCTCATCGTTCTTGCAGGCTTTATGAGCATTCTTTCAGAAGACTTCACAAGAGCCTTCACTCACAGAATTATAAACGTGCACCCCTCTCTTATCCCCTCCTTCTGCGGAAAAGGCTTTTACGGACTTCATGTTCACGAAAAGGCTCTGGAATACGGAGTGAAGGTAACGGGCGCAATGGTACACTTTGTAAATGAAATCCCCGACGGCGGTGAAATCATCTTGCAAAAGGCTGTTGAAGTAAAAGAGGGAGACACCCCCGAGGTTCTGCAAAAAAGAGTTATGACCGAAGCCGAATGGAAGATTCTTCCCGAGGCAGTCAGCCTTTTCTGTCAGGACAGACTCACCGTTGAAGATAATAAAGTAAGTATAGGAGAATAAAAATGAAGATTTCAACAATCAAAGACGAGCTTAATTCCCTCACCTACCACGGCAGAGGTATCATAATCGGCAAGAGTGCTGACGGCAAAAAGGCTGTTACCGCATATTTCATCATGGGCAGAAGTGAAAACAGCCGTAACCGTGTTTTCGTTCTTGAAGGCGATGCAATGCGCACCAAGGCTTTTGACGAAAGTAAAATGACAGACCCCCACCTTATCATTTATTACCCCGTAAGAGTGCTCGGCAACAAGACCATCGTTACAAACGGTGACCAGACCGATACAATTTATGAGCTTATGGATAAGCAGATGACCTTTGAGCAGGCACTTCGTACAAGAGAATTTGAAGACGATGCTCCCAACTTCACACCAAGAATTTCAGGCATCATCCGTCTTGAAAAAGAGGGTATGAATTATGCAATGTCAATTCTCAAGAGCGCAGAGGGTGACGACTCCTCCTGCGAGAGATTTACCTACGCTTATTCAAATCCCCTTTGCGGAAAGGCAAAGTTTATCCACACATATAACTGTGACGGCAATCCCCTTCCCTCATTTGAAGGTGAGCCCAAAACACTCGAGCTTCCCGATGTTTCCATCGACGAGCTTACAAATCTTATCTGGACAAACCTCAACGAAGACAACAAGGTTTCTCTTTTCGTAAGATATATTGATATCGAAAGCGGAGAAAGCGAAACAAGAGTTGTAAACAAGAATAAATAAGGAGGAAGTAAAATGGCTTCCAACAGAGATAAATATACCTCACCCTTTTCAGCAAGATACGCCTCACCTGAAATGCAGTATATCTTTTCCGATAGCTTCAAATTCGGCACATGGCGTAAGCTCTGGATTGCTCTTGCAAAGGCTGAAAAGGAATTAGGTCTTGATATCACCGACGAGCAGATAGAAGAGCTTATCGCTCATGCAGATGAAATCGACTATGAAACCGCAGAAAAAAGAGAAAAGGAATGCCGCCACGACGTTATGAGCCACGTTTACTCCTACGGTAAGCAGTGTCCCAAGGCTGAAAGCATCATCCATCTCGGTGCAACAAGCTGCTATGTCTGCGACAACACCGATGTCATCATTCTTCGCGAGGCTTCTGAGCTTGTTATGAAAAAGCTTGCTCAGGTTGTCAAAAACTTAAGCGAATTTTCACTTAAATATAAATCTCTCCCCTGCCTTGCATATACACATCTTCAGCCCGCTCAGCTCACAACCGTGGGTAAGAGAGCAACTCTCTGGATGTATGAGCTTGTTCAGGATATGCACAACCTTCAGTTCCAGCTTGACAACCTGAAGCTTTTAGGCTCAAAGGGTACAACCGGCACTCAGGCATCCTTTGTAGAGCTTTTTGAGGGCGACGAAGAAAAAATCAAAAAGCTAGAGGACCTTATCGCTAAGGAAATGGGCTTTGAGAAGTGCGTGACCGTTTCAGGTCAGACCTACTCAAGAAAAACCGACTCCTACTTCCTTGCCGTTCTTTCAGGTATCGCTCAGAGTGCATACAAATTCTCAAACGATATGAGACTTCTCCAGTCCTTTGAGGAATGTGAGGAGCCCTTTGAAAAAACACAGATCGGCTCATCGGCTATGCCCTATAAGCGTAACCCTATGAGAAGCGAAAGAATCTCTTCACTTGCAAGATATGTTATCGCAGATTATATGAACCCTGCAATGACCGCAGGTACACAGTGGTTTGAAAGAACTCTCGACGACAGCGCAAACAAGAGAATTTCCGTTGCCGAAGCCTTCCTTGCAATCGACTCGATTCTCAATATCTATATCAACGTTTCCTCGGGTATTGTGGTTTATGACAAGGTTATCACAAGACGCGTTATGGAAAAGCTTCCCTTTATGGCAACAGAAAATGTTATGATGGAAAGCGTTAAGAAGGGCGGTAACCGTCAGGAATTACACGAAATCATCCGTGTTCACTCCCACGCTGCCGCTGCTAAGGTAAAGCTTGAGGGCGGAGCAAACGACCTTATCGACCGTATCGCAGAGGATGACAGAATTCCCCTTACAAAAGAGGATATTCTTATTCACCTCGACCCCTCAAAGTATATCGGCAGAAGCGCAAGTCAGGTAGAGGAATTCTACGAAATCGAAGTAAAGCCCGTTCTTGATCGCTATTTCAAAGAAGTAGTCAAGTCTGAGCTTAAAGTATAAAGGAGTCATAACAATGAAAGAATTTGAACTTAAATACGGCTGTAACCCCAATCAGAAGCCTTCTAAAATCTATATGCACGACGGAAGTGAGCTTCCTATCGAAATCCTTTCCGGACGTCCCGGCTACATCAACTTCCTCGACGCTTTCAACTCATGGCAGCTTGTCAAGGAGCTTAAAGAAGCAACAGGTCTTCCCTGTGCCGCTTCCTTCAAGCACGTAAGCCCCACATCTGCAGCTTGCGGTACCATCCTTCACGAAAAGCTTAAGAAGGCTTGCTTTGTTGACGACGTGGAAGGTCTTGACGAAAGCCCCCTCGCCTGCGCTTATGCAAGAGCAAGAGGTACAGACAGAATGTGCTCCTTTGGTGACTGGGTTGCTCTTTCAGATGTATGTGATGCAACAACCGCAAAGCTTATCAAAAGAGAAATTTCCGACGGTGTTATCGCACCCGGCTATACAGACGAGGCCCTCGCTATTCTCAAATTAAAGAGAAACGGCAACTACAATGTTGTTAAGATTGATGCAGACTTCGTACCCGATGAAATCGAAACAAAGCAGGTTTACGGCATCACCTTCCAGCAGGGCAGAAACAACTTTGAAATCAACGAGGCTCTTCTTGAAGATATCGTAACAAAGAATAAGGAGCTTCCCGAAAGTGCAAAGAGAGACCTTATTGTGGCTCTCATCACTCTCAAATATACTCAGTCAAACTCCGTCTGCTATGCAGTTGACGGTCAGGCTATCGGTGTAGGTGCAGGTCAGCAGTCGAGAATCCACTGCACACGTCTTGCAGGCACTAAGGCTGACACCTGGCTTCTCAGACAGGCTGATAAGGTGCTGGGTCTTCCCTTCCTTCCCACTCTCGGCAGAGCAGACAGAGACAACGTTATCGACGGCTACATCAACAAGAACGAAGAGGATGTTTGTGCAGACGGCAACTGGCAGAAGTACTTCACTTCACAGCCCGAACCCTTCACAAAGGAAGAAATGGACGCTCACCTTGCCTCCTTCTCAGGCATTGCACTTGGCTCAGATGCCTTCTTCCCCTTCTCGGATAACATTGAAAGAGCATACAGAAGCGGCGTAAGCTACATTGCAGAGCCCGGCGGCTCAATAAGAGACGATGCGGTTATCGAATGTGCAGATAAATACAATATGGTAATGGCATTCACAAAGATGCGCCTTTTCCACCACTAATAAACTTAAAGGAGCTAAACAATGCTTAACTATTTTAACGAACTCGAAAATTTTGATTCAGAGGTTTTTGCCTCCTGCCAGAAGGAGCTGGGACGTCAGCAGAGCTTTATTGAACTTATTGCTTCGGAAAACATCGTTTCAAAGGCAGTTCTTCTTGCCGCAGGCAGTGTTCTTACAAACAAGTATGCTGAGGGCTACCCCGGCAAGCGTTATTACGGCGGCTGTCACTGTGTTGACGAAACAGAAAATATCGCAAGAGAAAGAGCAAAAAAGCTTTTCGGTGCTGAGCATGCCAATGTTCAGCCTCACTCAGGCGCAAGTGCAAACCTTGCCGCTTTCTTCGCTCTTCTTGAGGTAGGAGATACCGTTATGGGTATGAATCTTTCCCAGGGCGGTCACCTTTCTCACGGCTCACCTGTTAATATCTCAGGCAAATATTGGAAAATTGTTCAGTACGGTGTTGACGATGTGACAGAGGTTATCGACTATGACAAAATGAGAGAAATCGCTCTCGAATGCAAGCCCAAGCTTATCGTTGTGGGCGCAAGCGCTTATTCAAGAATCATTGACTTTGCCCGCTGCAGAGAAATCGCAGACGAGGTCGGTGCTTACCTTATGGTTGATATGGCACACATCGCAGGTCTCGTTGCCGCAGGTGTACACCCCTCTCCCGTGCCCCATGCACACGTTGTTACAACAACTACCCACAAGACCTTAAGAGGTCCCAGAGGCGGTATGATTCTCTGTAAGGAGGAATTTGCAAAGGCTATCGACAAGGCAGTTTTCCCCGGCACACAGGGCGGACCTCTTATGCACATTATCGCCGCTAAGGCTGTTGCCCTCGGCGAAGCTCTTTCAGAGGAATTCAAGGAATACGGTAAGCAGATTGTCAAGAATGCCACAGTGCTTTGTGATGAGCTTAAGGCTCTCGATATTGACATCGTTTCAGGCGGCACTGATAACCACCTTATGCTTCTTGACCTTCGCAAGTATGATATTTCAGGTAAGGAGCTTGAAAAACGTCTTGACGAGGTACACATCACAACAAATAAGAATACAATCCCCAATGACCCTGCAAGTCCCTTCGTTACCAGCGGTCTGAGAATCGGTACTGCCGCAGTGACAACAAGAGGCTTCAGGGAAAAGGAAATGAAGCTTATCGCTCATTGGATAAAGGATGTTATCACAGACTTTGAAGGTAACAAGGAAAGAGTAACAAAGGAAGTTGAAGCTCTTTGCAAGAAGTATCCCATTTATTAAGATAATATAGGTTGGTGCTTTAACAGCAAGCCGGCGGTAAAAGTAGTCAGTAGCCAGTAGTCAGGAATTAACCGTAAGGTCGATATTTCTGACCAATGTTACTGCAATACTCAATGAGAATTTTAGGTTCTCAAAATCGCGAAGCGATTCCCCTTGCTACTGACTACTAACTACTGACTACTCAAAGCACCACATTCATAAAAAGGAGTAACCTATGAAAATAATGGTTGTAGGCGGTGGCGGACGTGAACACGCCATCATCAAAAAGCTCAAAGAAAACAAAGAAATTACAGAAATCTTTGCCCTGCCCGGTAACGGCGGTATTGCCGCAGATGCAACCTGCGTTGCAATCGGTGCAAAGGATATCGAAGGTATCACTGCCTTCGCAAAGGAAAATGCAATCGACTATGCGGTTGTCGCTCCCGATGACCCTCTTGTGCTCGGCTGTGTTGATGCTCTTAATGAAATCGGCATCCCCTGCTTCGGCCCCGAAGCTAAGGCAGCTATTATAGAGGGCAGTAAGGTCTTTTCTAAGAACCTTATGAAAAAATACGGTATTCCCACTGCAGAATATGAGGTATTCACTGACCTTGAAGCAGCTCTCACATACCTTGACACTGCTCCCATCCCCACGGTTATCAAGGCTGACGGTCTCGCTCTGGGTAAGGGCGTTATCATCGCACAGACACGTGACGAAGCAAAGGAAGCAGTACGCTCAATGATGGAGGATAAAATCTTCGGCGACAGCGGAAATCAGGTCGTTATCGAGGAATTCCTCACAGGCCCCGAGGTTTCAGTGCTTTCCTTTACCGACGGTAAAACCGTTGTTCCCATGATTTCCTCAATGGACCACAAGCGCGCTAAGGATAACGATGAGGGTCTCAATACCGGCGGTATGGGTACTGTTGCTCCCAACCCCTATTACACAGATGAAATTGCCGACGTTTGTATGGAAACAATCTTCCTTCCCACAATCGAGGCTATGAATAAAGAAGGCCGCACCTTCAAGGGCTGCCTCTACTTCGGTCTTATGATTACGGAAAAGGGTCCCAAGGTTATCGAATACAACTGCCGCTTCGGTGACCCCGAAACTCAGGTTGTTCTTCCCCTTCTCGAAAGCGACCTTCTCACAGTTATGAAGGCTACCACAGAGGGTACACTCGCTGAAACAGAGGTTAAATTCGCTTCTAAAAACGCCTGCTGTGTTATTATGGCTTCCGACGGCTATCCTCAGAAGTACGAAAGCGGCTTCGAAATGAATATCCCCGCTGAAATAGCAGACAGTGTCTACGTTGCAGGTGCAAAGCTTGACGGTGGCGTACTTAAAACCGCAGGCGGACGTGTACTCGGTGCTACTGCAGTTGAGGCTACTCTCGAAGAAGCAATCGACAGCGCTTATGCACTCGTAAAGAAAATCTCATTCGCAAACGCATACTATAGAACCGATATAGGTAAAAAGGCCAAGGAGGCAAAATAAACGATGGTATATCGCATTTACGTTGAAAAAAAATCAGGTCTCGACAACGAGGCAAAGGGACTTCTCAGTGAAGCAAAAAATCTTCTCGGCATTGGTTCTCTTGAAGACATCCGTCTTTTTAACCGCTACGATGCTGAAAACATCACAGAAGAATTATTCGATTACGCTGTAAAGACAGTTTTTTCAGAGCCTCAGCTCGATAACGTTTGTGAAAGCGTTGAAATTCCCGAGGCATATGTTTTTGCAGTTGAAGCACTTCCCGGTCAGTTTGACCAGAGAGCTGACTCAGCCGCTCAGTGTATCCAGATCATCTCTCAGGGCGAGCGTCCTCTTATCCGCACCGCAAAGGTATATGCTCTTTACGGCGCACTTTCGGAAAAGGATATTGAAGCTTTTAAGCATCACGTAATCAACGCCGTTGAAAGCCGTGAAGCAGACCTCGCAAAGCCCGAAACACTTGCAGCTACCTATGCAGCTCCCGAAAAGGTTGACACTGTAGAAGGCTTCATCACTATGGACGAAGCAGCTCTTGCCGCTCTTCTTGACGAAAAGGGTCTTGCTATGGACCTTGACGACCTCAAGTTCCTTCAGACCTATTTCAGAGACGATGAAAAGAGAGACCCCACAATCACAGAAATCCGTGTTGTTGACACCTATTGGTCAGACCATTGCCGTCACACAACCTTCTCAACACATATCGATAACGTAAGAATCCACGATGAAGCAGTGCAGAAGGCATACGAGCGCTACCTTGCCGCCCGTGTTGAGGTTTACGGTGAAGAAAAAGCCGCCGCCCGTCCTCAGACTCTTATGGATATTGCTACAATCGGTACAAAGGCTCTCAAGAAGAGAGGTCTTCTTCCCGAGCTTGACGAAAGTGAAGAAATCAATGCCTGCTCAATCCATGTTACTGCAACAGTTAACGGCGAGGACCAGGACTGGCTTCTTATGTTCAAGAACGAAACTCATAACCATCCCACAGAAATCGAGCCCTTCGGCGGTGCCGCAACCTGTATCGGCGGCTGTATCCGTGACCCCCTTTCAGGCCGTGCCTATGTTCATCAGGCAATGCGCGTAACAGGTGCAGGTGACCCGAGAAAGACTATTGCCGAAACAATGGCAGGTAAGCTTCCTCAGAGAAAAATCTGTCAGACAGCAGCTGCAGGCTATTCCTCCTACGGTAACCAGATAGGTCTTGCAACCGGCCACGTTGCCGAAATGTATCACGAGGGCTTCGTTGCAAAACGTATGGAATGCGGTGCAGTTGTTGCCGCTGCTCCCGCTTACAACGTACGCCGTGAAAGACCCGCTCCCGGTGACGTTATCGTTCTT